>JAJDVM010000323.1 GCA_022826125.1 Defluviicoccus sp. | reverse complement strand
CCGCCGGAACGGTCACGAGGGGCGCGCCGTGTTCCGCGTCCGGCCCGACCGCGTTCGGCCGGACGAGCGCGGCATCCCGATGTCTCCGCGCGGCAGCGGATCGCCCCGCCGGGCTAAGCCGCTGCATAGTTTCCTCAATATGCGGTAGAATCCCGCTCGCGACTCCATCGACGACAGGCGCCGCTACGCGGACGAGCGAAGCCGGAGAGTCTCACGGAACGTCGCTGTCGGGCACCGAGACCGTTACCCGCAGCCCGCCTTCGGCGCGGTTTTCCAGAAAGATGTTCCCGCCATGACCTCGGACGATGGTCCGCGCAATGGCAAGGCCCAGCCCCGCGCCGCCCTTGTCGCGGCTCCGCGACTCGTCCAGCCGGACGAAAGGTTCGAACACCCGTTCCATATCCGCTTCGGGGATGCCGGGCCCTTCGTCCTCGATGACGACCCTGAGGCCCGTGTCGTCGCGCGCAATCCGGACCGTCGCGCGGACGCCATGGATGCTGGCGTTCTCCAGCAGGTTGCGGAAGGCGCGGCGCATCGCGACCGGCCGGCAGGCGACCACCACCCGGCCGGTGTCGAGCACCGAGAGCCCATGGCCGATATCCACGAGGTCGGCGGCCACGCTGTCGATCAACGCATGCAGATCGACCATCCGTGTCGTTTCCCTCTGCGTGTCCTCTCGAATGAACGCGAGGGCGTCTTCCGTCATTCGCCGCATCTCGTCCAGCGTGCGGAGGATCTTGGTCCTGGAATTCCCGTCCTCGACGAGCTCGGCGTAAAGCCGGAGGCTGGTGATCGGGGTCCGCAGGTCGTGCGATATCGCCGCCAGCACGGCCGTGCGATCGCGCACATAGCTGTCGAGCCGGGCGCGCATGAGGTTGAATGCGCGCACGGTGCCGCGGATCTCGAGGGGGCCAGTCTCCGGCAGGGCGTCCATCTCCTCGCCCCGGCCGAGACGGTCGGCGGCGGCGGAAAGGTTCCGCATGGGCTTCGAGATGCGCCGCCCCATCAGAACGGCTACGGCGGCGACGGCCAGCGCCGACAGCAGGAGCGAGAGCAGGAACGTCCAGCCCCAGGGGGGAACGGCGGGCGGCGGCCCCACGGCAATGTTGAGCCACTGCCCGCCGTGCAGCTGCACGGACGCCGCGAACCAGTGCGATCCGCCGTGACCGTCCCCGTGATCGTGATCGTCTTCGTGATCGAGGTCGAACAGAAGCGCGAACCCGCGCGGCGAGACCCTCACTCGCTGCCGCTCGACATCGAGCGCGCGCGCCAGGTCGCGGGTGATGGCGGTGGCCCGTTCTCCCGTTCCCGCGGCGTCGACCGAGGGTTCCGGGTCCAGTGTGAACTGTGCCTCGCCGTTGCTCGCTGCGGCGAGGGTGGCGCCGTGGAGCGCCGGCGGCGTCTCCCGCAGCAACTGCGCCACGGTGCCGGCGCGCGCAATGATGCTCTCCCGGTGGGCGTGCTGCACCGCCTCGCTGCGCTCGGCCGCGAAGAGCGCGATGGCGATGCCCTGCGCCACGACGAGAGCGAGCAGCAGCAACAGCGCCAACTGGCCCGCGAGACTCGAGGGCGCGAATCTCATTCTGTCTCCACCTTGCCCGCAAAACGGTAGCCGCTGCCCCGGACGGTGGCGATGAGCTTTGGGTTCGCCGGGTCCCGCTCCAGCTTCCGGCGCAGCCGGCTGACCTGATTGTCGACGGCACGGTCGAACGGCGCCGCGCGCCGGCCCTGCGTGAGATCGAGGATCTGGTCCCGGTTGAGCACCATTCCCGGACGCTCCAGCAACGCGGCCAGCAACCGGAACTCGCCCGTCGACAGCGGCGTCACCACCCCGGACTCGTCCACCAGCTCGCGCCCGCCCATGTCAAGCGACCAGCGATCGAAGCGGTAATTCCGCGCCGAACGCGGTTCGCGGCCGGGCGGCAGGCTTTGGGTTCGCCGGATCACCGCCTTGATGCGGGCCAGCAGCTCGCGGGGATTGAACGGCTTGGTGACGTAGTCGTCGGCGCCGATCTCCAGCCCCACCACCCGGTCCGTGTCCTCCGTCATGGCGGTCAGCAGGATGACCGGGATCCGGGTGGTTTCCCGCAGGTGCCGGCAAAGCGCCAGACCGTCCTCGCCCGGCATCATGATGTCGAGGACCACCAGATCGACCGCGGCCGTCTGCAGCGCCCGCCGCGCGGCGGCGCTGCCGTCGGCGAGAGTGACGCGCACATCGTGCTTTTCCAGATACCGGGCGAGCGGCTCGCGGATATCCCGGTGATCGTCGACCACGAGGACGTGGGGAGAGGTTTCCATGCCCTATACCCTATGCGGCTCCCGGCCGGCGGCAGGAAAAGAAGTGTAACAAACTATGTCACGCCGCCGTTCCGCGACCGACCGCGACACTTCGGGACCCTGGACGACAAAGTCCTGAGACATTCCCTTCCTATCGTCCGCTTCGCGACGACCACCGCGGCGACGATGGTCACGAAGAAAAAGGCACCCAAGACGCCGATACGCGCCGCCCCGTCCGCAACCCGCTCTCCGAGCGCGGCTTCGGTGAGAGGCGGCGCCAGGCACCCGATCGAAGGAGAACCCCCATGGCCTTACAGACTCTGCGCAACCCCTCGCGTCTCGCCCTCATCGCGCTGCTGGCTTTCGCCCTTGCCGCCTGTACATCGGCCTCCGAATCCGGCCGCGAGGGCGGTGGAGGCGAGAGTGGCAGCGAGCATAGTCAAGGAGAGGAGGGTCGCGAGGGCAGTGGCGGCGAAGGCTCCGGCGAACATGGCGGAGGCGGTGAAGGCAGCGAGGGAGGCGGGGGCGACGGAGAGGAATCCGCCGTGCAGCTCAGTCCGACCCAGACCTTCTGGATGACGCGCAAGGGCGTGCGTCTCGACTTGCGCTACGACGCCGCGACCCAGAGCTTCAGGGGTTTCGCCACCAACATCACCGGCGCCCCGATCCCCCGTGTGCGGGTCGAGGTGCACCTCTCCAACGGCGTGGAGCTCGGGCCCACGACGACGATGGATCTCGCGCCCGGCCAGACCGTCGACGTCACGCTGCCGGCGACCGGGCAGACATTCGCCCAATGGGGCGCGCATGCCGAGAGCGACGGCCCCGCGCAGGTGGCGGCGTTCACCCCCTCGCTCGGCGCCTGGGCCGTCGTCGACGGCGTTCCTCTGGGCATCGAGCACCCGACCCATCGCCTGAGCGCGTGGTACACGTCGTCCGGCGGCGCCTGGACGCCGCATCTCTCCCCGGATCCTGCACCGCAACACCAGCCGACCGGTGCCGCGACATGGACGGGCGAATGGGCCGGCGTCTACGGGTCCGGTTCGACCGTCAGCACCGGCGCGGCGAACGTGACGGTGACGCTGGGCGCCATCACGGAGGCGGACCTCACCCTCCAGGGCGTTCCGACCCTCGGCACGCTGCGGTGGAACGACATGCAGGTCACCGACGGACGGTTCACGGGCAGCACCGCGGCCAACTCCAACTCTTACGACGCCGTGGGCCAGTTCGGCGGCGCGAACCAGGCCGGCGTCGTGGGACACGCCACGGGCCCGGATTTCCGGTCGGTGTTCTATGGAAACAAGAACTGACCCGCAGTGGAGCACGTCCGCGCGACTTTACCCCCGGGGCTGGCAACCGTGTGGAAACCGGTGCTCGCCCGCGTCGCGGCCGCAGAGCATCGGCCTGACGCTCTCGCACCGGTAGCTCTGTCGGGAGGGCTATCGGCCGGTTCCGGGGTTCGACCGGTCGTGGACCGAATCGAACATTCCACTGTACGACCGGAGGCCGCTGTCGTTCCAGATCGGGTTGCGCAGGCTGTCTTGGGACCGAGCGCCGAGCACCAGGCGGTGGGGCTCACCTCGACTCGATCTCCGGCGGGATCGCTCACCACGGCCTCCGCCCGATCGTCTCGCCCCAGGCGAAGGCAGCGAAGGCGCCGGGCTCGTGTATCCACTCGTCGAGCGACCGGCGCCAGCGGTCGAAATCGTCCTCGCTGGCGAGACCGTGCCCGATGGTCGCCTCCATGGTCTTCGGCGCGAAGAATCAGCCGGCGATCAGATCGTGGAGAAAGCGAAGGTCGTCGGCCGAGTGGAAGATTTCGAACGAGGCCGCCGCAACGACCTCCGTGAACCCCGCCGTGACGAACACGGCCTTGAGCTCCCTGCCCATCTGCGGGATGCCGCGGCGCCACGATCGCGCCGTAGACTTCGCACCGGCGGACGCGCGCATCGCGCCGGACTCTCGGCGATCGCGCTCTCGGCCGGGGTGTGCCTGGCGTCCGGCTCGGCGCTACGGAACCCCGGAGGAAGTCGGCGAGACCGCAGCTTTCCTGTTGTCCGACGGCGCCGGCTACATCAACGGCCAGAACCTCCGTATCGACGGCGGATTGACGCGCTCGGTGTAGCGCGCAAGGCCCCT
>JAJDVM010000040.1 GCA_022826125.1 Defluviicoccus sp. | reverse complement strand
GGCGAGGCTTCGCTGCCGGTTTCGATGGGAACGTCGATCAGCACCGGGCCGTCCTCTTTGAACCCCTCCTCGATGGCGGTCCTGAGCGCCGCCGGCGTGGCGGCGCGCACCCCCTTGGCGCCAAAGCTCTCGGCCAGCCGAACGAAGTCGGGGTTGCGCAGCTCCGAGCCGATCAGCCGCCCGTCGAACACCGTCGACTGGTCGCGGTGGACGTTGCCGAAGGCGCCGTTGTCGAAGACCACGGTGACGAGGTTGACGCGGTACTGGACCGCCGTCGCCAACTCCGCCAGGCCGAACATGAACCCGCCGTCGCCGGTTATCGAGACGACGCACTTGTCGGGGTTGGCGATCTTGACGCCGACCGCGGTCTGGAACCCGTAGCCCAGGCTCTCCTGATAGCCGCAGGTCACGTATTGGCGCGGCCCGTAGACCGGGAAGGCATAGCGCGCGGCGAACCCCGCCTGAGTGATCTCCTCGACGAAGAAACCGTCGGGCGGCAGCGCCTCGCGGATCGCCTTGAGGAAGCCCACCTGCGGCTGAATCGACTCAATAGCGGCTTCCGCGGTGGCCTTGTAGCCCCGGAACTCGTCCGCCCGGGACTCGCGCTTGCCGATGGTCGCGCCGAGCGCCTCGATCAGCGCGGAGGTGCCGAGTTTAGCGTCCGTCACCGCCCCGACGTCGGGCCGGACCCGCACGAACTCGGTCGGGTCGATGTCGATCCTGACGGTCTTCATGCCCTCCGGCATCCAGCGCCAGCGGAAATGCACCAGCTCCAGACGGCTCCCGATTCCGATCAGCAGGTCGCATTTGGGCCAGTACTCGTAGGCCGCGCTGGACAGAAGCCCGTAGGGGCTGTCGTTGCCGACCACGCCCTTGCCGCTGCGGAAGCTGGTGACCGGCGCCTGGATCAGCTCGGCGAGCGCGGCTACCTCTTCCGAGGCGTGCTGCGCGCCGGCGCCGACCACGATCAGCGGGTTGCGCGCCTCTCGGATCAGCCCGACGATTTCCGCGATCCGGTCGGGATCCGGCAGCGGCGGCGGCGGAACGGTCCTGTCGACGTCGAGATCGACCCGCGCGGCCTTTCCGAACACGTCCCACGGCGCCTCGATCGCCGCCGGTCTGATGCGTCCTTCGTGCATCCGCCGGAACGCCTCCGCCACCGCCCGGGGCGCTTCGGTGGCGTGGTCGATCCGTTCGGCCCAGCCGGTGAAGCTGCGCAAGGTCGCGAGCTGGTCCGGCAGTTCGTGGAGCTGGCCCCGGCCGCGCCCGATCAGGTGGGACATGATGTTGCCGGTCACGCACAGCAACGGCGTGTTGGCGCCGTATGCGACGCTGAGCGCGGAGGCCGAGTTGAGCACGCCCGGGCCTGGAACGACGGTGTAGACGCCGGTCCGGCCGGTCGACTTGGCATAGCCGTAGGCCAGGTGGCCGGCGCCCTGCTCGTTTCGCGTGGTGACGAACCGGATGCGGTCGCCCTCGCGCGCGAGCGCGTCGGTGAAGTGGTACATGTGGGCGCCCGGAATGCCGAAAACGGTGTCCACCCCGTGCAGCAGAAGCGACTTCGCGATCGCCTCGCCGGTGGTCAGTCTCGGGAGTTCGTTCACTTTCTACCTGTCCTGAATTCTGTCTAATGCGACGAATTGCGCCGATCGAATGGTGGACGAAGAGCATATCGGGAAAAGGCCCCTGTATACGTCTTCGCGCGCGGCGGCGTGCAGCCTCCGCGGCTCGAAGTCGCAACCCCGAGGATGGCGAAGCCCTCCACGATCTTCACCGCAGCGGTGACGCCTTCGAGCACGGGCACGGACACCTCCTGCGACAGGACGCGGGCCAGGTCTGTCATTCCGGCGCAGCCGGGGAAAATGGCTTCACAACCGTCTTCGTCAAGAGCTTGCTGCGCCTCGGACCGACGCCGGTCGCGAGCACCCGATGTCGCGTCCTCATGCGCGGGTACCGGGATTTCCGAGGCCCGGACGTCGCGGCAAGGATGGGCATATCCGTAGCGGCGGACCAGATTTCCGATGGTCGGCACGGAGCGCGACAGTGTGGTCACCACGCTGAAGCTGCCGACCTCAGTCATCTCCTGACCGCGATCGAGCGGTGCTGCTCGAGCTATTGTGCCTGCCGGCCCGGGATATCGCGCGCCTCCTCGGTGAGATCGAACCGGTCGAACCCAAAATGCACGCGATCCCCGACATTGACCACGAAGTCCTCCGGCGTGCCCGGCCCGACGCCGCGCTCCACCGTAAGGTCCGAAGACGTCACGTCCTTGTCCCGTTTCGTCGTCGTCCGGTCGTCGGAAACCTCGACGACCGGGTCGCCATCCTTCGTATCCGGGGTCGAACCGCACCGTCACAGCATGGCCGCGGCCGGCGCGACCGCCACTATCCTGAACAGCATGGATCTGTCTCCCAAGAGCGAACAACTTTCAAATCGGACACGAGCCCCATCGCAAGAGGTCACCCCGGCCCGTAGCCGGCGAACATCCCCTGATACGTCTTCGATCGGGGCGGGGCGTATCCGCCTCTCTTCGAGGTCGTGAGCTTGAGCCGGGCGAGCCCCTCGACCGCCTTGACTGCGGCGGTGACCCCTTCGATCGCCGGCACGCAGAATTCCTCGGACAGCGCGCGCGCCATGTCCACCATGCCGGCGCAGCCGAGCACGATGGCTTCCGATCCGTCCTCGTCGAGCGCCCGGGCGATTTCGCCGCGAAGCCGGTCGCGCGCGCCCGACCACGGATCCTCGAGCGCCAGCACCGGGATCTCCGACGCGCGGACCCGGCGGCACATCCGCGCATAGCCGTAACGGTCCACCAGCTGCTCGATCGCCGGCACCGAGCGCGACAGCGTGGTCACCACGGTGAAGCTCCCCGCGACGATGGAGGCGGCATGCAGCGCCGCCTGGCAGAGCCCGATCACCGGCGCCCCCGTCACGCATCGCGCGGCATCGACGCCGGTATCGTCGAAGCACCCGACCACCACGCCCGCCGCGTCCGGGTGGGCCCGGATCGCGTCCAGCAGCGCCGGGACGGCGAACGCCTCGTCGTAATAGCCCTCGATGCTCTCCGGCCCGTCCGCCGCGGTGACGGCAACGATCTCGGTGCCCTCGGCGGCGACCGCCTCGGCCGCGAGCCGCATCCCCGTCGTCATCGTGTCCGTCGTGTTGGGGTTCACCAGAAGCAGCTTCATCAGACATTGCCTCCGAGATAGGCGGCCTTGATCCGGTCGTCCTCGAGCAACTCGGCCGAGACCCCGCTCACCGCCACCGCTCCGGTGGTGAGCGCGTAGGCGCGGTTCGAGATGCGCAGCGCCATGCGCGAGTTCTGCTCGACCAGAAGCACCGAGACGTTCTCGTCGCGGTTGATGGCGACGATCGAGCGCGCGATCTCCTGCACCAGGGTGGGCGCGATACCGAGAGAGGGCTCGTCGAGCAGCAGCAGGCGGGGCCGCGCCATCAGCGCGCGGCCGATAACCAGCATCTGCTGCTCGCCGCCGCTGAGCGTTCCGGCCGCCTGGGACCAGCGCTCCTCGAGGCGCGGGAAACGCTCGAGCACGGCCTCCAGCGAGGCCGCGATGCCGGCCCGGTCGGACCGCGTGAAGGCGCCCATCAGCAGGTTGTCCTTGACCGACATGTAGGGAAAGACGCGCCGCCCTTCGGGGACCATGACGATCCCCATCCTGACGATGGCGGCGGGCGCGGTGCCGTCGATCCGCCTTCCCTCGAAGCGGATTTCGCCCGACCGGATCGGACGAAGGCCGGTGATCGCCCGCAGGATCGAGGACTTGCCGGCGCCGTTGGCGCCGATCAGCGCCACCGTCTCCCCCTGCATGAGGTCGAGCGAGACGCCCTTCAGGGCGTACACGTGATCGTAGTAGAGCTCGACATTCGAGAAACGCAGCATCTCGTCCATCGCTCAGACCCCGATGCTCTCGTCCTCGAGCCCGAGATAGGCCTCGATGACCTGCTCGTCGCGCTGGATGTCCGCCGGCAGGCCCTCGGCGATCTTCTCGCCGAAGTTCAGCACCACGATACGATCGGAGATCCTCATCACCGCCGACATGTCGTGCTCGACCAGCAGCACCGTGACGCCCCGGTTGCGCACGCCCTCGACCAGCTCGACGGTGCGCATGGTCTCGTCCTGGTTCATGCCGGCAAACGGCTCGTCGAGCAGCAGGACGGCGGGTTCCGTCGCCAGGCCGATCGCAATGCCGAGCGCGCGCAGATGGCCCTGCGGCAAGTTGCTCGCGACCTCGCCTCCGATCGGGTCCAGACCGAGAAAGGCCAGGATTTCGTCGGCAGAGCGTCCGAACGCGGCCTCGTCCGCGCGCGCCGCCGCGAGACCGAGAAAGTAGCCGAGCAGGCTCGCCCGCGAGCGCAAATGATGGGCGACGACGACATTCTCGCGCACCGTCATGTCCTTGAAGATCATGGTCTCCTGGAAGGTCCTGACCACGCCCTTGCGGGCGACGATATGCGGCGCGAGGTTGGAGATGCGCTCGCCCCTCAAGAGGATCTCGCCCGCGCTGGTGCGCAGGAACGAGGCGATCAGCTTGAACAGCGTCGACTTGCCCGCCCCGTTGGGCCCGATGACGGAGAGGATTTCGCCCTCGTCTACCCGGAACGACACGTCGTTGACCGCCGCCAGCCCGCCGAAGCGCTTCGAGACGCCCCTGATCTCGAGAAGCGCGGTCACGGGCTGCCCCCTCGGTGTCGCGGAAGCCGGATGCTGAGGAGCCCGTTCGGCAGCAGCAGGATCAGGGCAATGATCAGGCTCGCATATATCAGCAGCTGGAACCGTCCGGTCTCGAACAGAAGGTCCCACCCGAAATAGAGAATCAGGGTGCCCAGCATCGGCCCGAACACGTAGCCGAGCCCGCCGAGGAAGCAGTTCAGCATGAAATCGATCGAGTCCTTGACCTGGAAGCTCGACGGGTAGATCGACTGCGAGATGGCGACGAAGACGGCCCCGCCGATCCCGCCGAGGAAAGAGGAGATCGCGTAGACCACGATCCGGAGGTAAGCGATGTTCACGCCGATCGAGGAGGCGAGCTCCTCGTTCTGCTGCAGCGAGCGGCAGAGCCGGCCGAAGCGCGAATGCACGAGGCGCCAGAGTCCCGCGAAGCAGAGGATCATCAGGGTGACCGCGAGGAAGTAGAACCCGAGCTTGACGTTCGCGATACCGGCGAAGTCGGGGATGATCGTCACCCCGAACAGGGCGAGCTCGCCGGGGAGCGGGATGGAGACGATCCCCTTCGCGCCCCTTGTGATCGGCAGCGCCAGCGCGGTAAGCCGGGCGACCTCGGTCAGCACCAGCGTGATCATCGCGAAATAGACCCCGCGAAGGCGCAGGATGGGGAGCCCGATCAAGACGCTCAGCGCGGCGCAGAACGCGCCCGCGGCCGGCAGGGTAAGCCAGAACGACACCCCGTACTGCGTCACCAGGATCGCCGACACATAGCCGCCGGCCAGCGCGTAGGCGCCCTGCCCGATATTGATCCGCCCGATATAGAAGGTGAGCCAGACCCCCGCGCTCGCGATCGAAAGGAGCGCCACGGACGTCAGAGTGTAGTAGAGGTCCGAACGCCCGGTCGCCTCGATCAGCCAGGGTACGACGAGCAGCACGAGGACGAGGAACGCGCCCACCGCCACAAGGCAAGCCGACCGGGTCATGCCTCAACCCCAGGGTTTGCCCATCAGCCCTTGCGGGCGGATGGCAAGGAAGACCATCAGCGAGGCGAAGATGACGAGGTAGGTGACGTCGCCGTATTGCGAGAGCACCGAGAGCCCGATCGATTCCATCATGCCGAGGATGAAGCCGCCCGCGATGGCGCCCGAGATCACGCCCGCGCCGCCGATCATCACCATCAGGAACGCCTTGATCGAGGTCGGACCGCCCATCCCGAGATTGACGCCCGTAATAGTGACCAGCAAGCCGCCGACGACACCCGCCAGCATGGCCCCGAGCGCGAAGCCGATCATCGAGTAGCGGCCCACGTCCACGCCCATCAGCTCCGCGGCGACCCGGTCCTGGGCGAGCGCGCGGAGCGCCCGTCCGGTCTTCGAGTACTGCATGTAGAGGATGAAGGCCGCGATGAAGCCGACGGCGAGGACGCAGATCAGGATCCGGTCATACGGCATGATCACCCGGAAATCCCAATTGAGCACGCCGTCGACGATCTTTGGCACGCCGCGCTGCTTCTCGCCGAACAGGAGAAGAATCACGGCGTCGAGGAGGAAGGCGATGCCGGCGGCCAGCAGCATCGTGCTCTCCTCGCGGTGCGAGCGGCGGATCACCGGGCCGAACAGGAAGCCTTCCAGCAGCGCGCCCACGATGGCGAGACTCACCGCCGAGGCGGTGAGGGCGACCACGTAGGGAAGGCCGAGCTGGCCGTAAATCGTGTAGGTGACGAACCCGCCCAGCACGTAGAGCTGGCCGTGGGCGAAGTTCAGCACGTTCATCAACGCGAAGATGAGGGTGAGGCCGAGCGCGATCAGCGCGTACTGCGCGCCAAGATAGACCCCGTTCGCGAGCACCTGCTCCATGCGCGCTCAGATGTCCCTTGGAGAAGGGCCCGGAGCAGAGGCTCCGGGCCCGGTCGTCTCAGGAATTGGAGGGGTACGTACTAATCGACCTCGGCCACGAACAGGGTCTCGAACTTGCCGCCGCGGAACTCGTTGACCACGAGCGGGACCGCGATCTGGCGACGCTGGCCGAAAGATGACGAGCCGACATATTTGAGCTTCGCATCGCCCTTCATGTAGGGGTTGGACGCGGAGAAGGTGTCCATGGTCTTCTTGAACTCTTCCACGTCGTCGATCGCCGCGGGGTTCGCCTTCAGCGTCTCGATGATGTACTCGAGGGCGTAGACCTTGGTGTTGGACTCGTCGTTGTACTCCCCGAACATCTTCGTGTAGCGGGCGACGAATTCCTTCATCGCGTCCGACGCTATCTCGGGCGTGGACGCGCCGCCGACCGAAATGAACCCGTCGGCCAGCTTGCCCGCGCCCTCCATCAGCACGGTGGCATCCTGCGCGGTCTCGGTCGAGATCAAGCCCTTGAACCCGAGCTCGCGGGCCGAGCGGATGATCTGCGGGGCGTTGGCCGGCGCGACGCCCGAGAGCACCAACAGGTCCGGCTTCGTCTTGATGACCGGCGTGATCACCGGCGTGAAGTCGGTGGTGTCCACCTGGTAGGTGACGCTGTCGGACACGATCTTCAGGCCGAGCGCCTTCGCCGCGGCGATTCCGTCGGCGCGCTGGCTGAGCGGGTCGGACTCGTTGGCGGAGATGAAGGCGATCGACTTCACGCCCTTCTTCTCCTTCAGGTGCTTGTAAATCGCCGGTCCCGACTGGTAGCTCGCGACCATGCCGAGCACGGCGTTCGAGGCCGGCGGGCTGTAGAGCGCCTTCGGGAACGCGTAGGGGAAGTAGATGATGCCGTTCTGCTCGGCGACCGGACGCACGGCCGCGGCACCGTCATCGACGTTCGGTCCCACCACGTAGCGGATGCCCTCCTGCGCCATCTTTTCCATCCCGGCGATGGCGCGCTTGGGATCCTTCTGGTCGTCGAAGGTGACGATCTCGACGTCGTAGGTCTTGCCGCCGATGGTCACGCCGCCGATTTCGTTGATCCACGCCGCGCGGGCCTGCATCGAGCGCACGTTCGAGATGCCCCAGGCTGCCGCCGGGCCGCTGGTTACCCCGACGAATCCGATCTTGAGTTTGGGGTTCGCCGCCTGGGCCGCGCCGCCGATCGCAACCGAAGCGACCAGGGGCAGCAAGAGGGTCTTGAGGACTGTCCGTCTGTTCATCTTCGTCTCTCCCTGTTGTTATCGCCTTCTGAGGCGAAGGCTCTCGCATGAACGCCGGAAGTGGCGGGCAGGGGAGGGCGCGGTGGTCCGTACCGCCGGGCCCAGCCTGCCTTGGGCGTTGCTTAAGTCCGTTCTCTCGGCCGCGCACTCCGGTGGACCGGATCGATACATGCCCATCGCCTCATCCCAGAAGGGCTGCCCACTCTCCGCCGATGGGAATGTCCAACCCCATCCCGCACGCGCCGATATCGACACACTACCGGAAATGGAAACAATTAAAAGTGCTGATTAAGTTGCTTTTTGGGGAAATACTGTCCTCTATGTGTTACTTTGGAGCAATGTTCCCCGGATCGCTTCGGACGGGAGCTTCGGGATGGGCAGGTCAAGTGACGCATTCGCGCCTCATCCAGCGTTCCGGATCGCTGTGCAGCGACCGGTACGGGCGCTACGGACGGCCGCGGTCGACAGGCGCCACTCGGCGCCGACCGCGACTTCGACCCGGGGAATTGTTGTGAGACCCGGCCGCCTCACGCCGAGCGCGGACACAGCGGTTCCCGGATCCTGCAACCGCGCTGGCGATGCCATGCCGGCGCCGGTAAAGGCTGCGGCCGCTTCGCACGAACGGATTGCGGGAGAGGCGAAGGTGTTCCCGTTGAGCGACCGGCTGGTCTATCGCGACGCCGATTCGGACGTCTATCGGGCGCAAGTCAGGTGTCGCGGAGCCACCCGCACCACCGCGTTTACCTCCTTCTCACGGCTGGCGCGCTTCCGCCCGCAGGGTATTGCGATGCGGCATGGAGCGAGAGCGTGCGCGGTTAGCGCCGACCGCACCGATCGCAGCGGCCGGTCGCGGCTATTGCCCGCCGTTCATGGCCGCTCGGATGCCCGCCATGGCCCTTCGGTTTGCCTGAACCGGATCGCCGCCCGTCTTTCAGGGGGCGCTGCCGACGAACGCTTCACGCCCGGCCGGTACCGCGAACGCATCGGGGCGAGAGCTGGCGCGTTCCGGTCCGAACCGCGCCAGCCGCGCCGTCAGGCGGTCCGCAGGCCGATCGAGACGATGCTCAAGCGGCGTCGAGCCGCCCGCCGCCCGGAAGGACGTGCCGATGAATAACCCTCGCCACAGATGGGAAGATCCGTACGACGAGCCGCGCAAGCCTTCCCGGCTCGATAACTGGCACCGACTCCCCATGTGGGCGTTCTGGATCCTCATCGTACTCGCTCTGCTGGCCTTCGTCCTCATCGCCTCCGCAATGGCGGCCAGTACAACGGCGATCCGCTGAACCCAAAATTCCGACAGCGGGAGGGAGGATCCATGCGAACACTCCAGATATTCGGTGCCGTCGGGATCGTCGTCCTCCTGACCGGTTGCGGCAGCGACAATGGCGACAAGGACATGAAAGTCGCGATGCTGGAAGCCGATCTCGCGGTGGCGCAAGCGGAGCTCCGGGAGGCCGAGGCGCGCAGGAACGCCGCCCTGTCTTCCGTCGATTGGCGGTATTTTGTGGCTGTCGACAATCTCCGCCGCGGTCGCGTCAATCCGATCGACGACCTCGGCCGGACCGATCCGGATCGCGTCACCCACAGCCACGCCCGGATCGTCATCGACGACACCGACGACGAATACGACGTGACCCTCGTCAATACCGCCGCCGCCGTCCCGCCGATAGGACGGTGGGGCGGTCAGCTCCACGATGCGATGGCCGGATCGGTCACGGATGTCGCCTGGGTCTATACCGACGCCGCCGGCCGGTCCGATTCGACGAACTACCTGTATTTCGGATGGTGGGTGCGCCACGATCCCGACAATCTTCGCTTCACCGTCGATGTGCTGAGCGGCGCGGTCGGCGAAACCATCGGCGCGCCGGTCGATGTCAGCGGGATCGCGGGAACGGCCAACTATTCCGGCGCCGCGGCCGGCAACTATGCCCTGCACGCTCCGCGCGGCGGACCGGTGGAAAGCGGTCCCTGGGTCGCGGTCGCGACGCTTTCCGCGGACTTCGAAACGGGCAGGGTCTCGGGCCGGATAGAGAACTTTGTGGCCGGCACCAACCCCAACCCGCGCAACTGGACGATCGAGTTGCCCGCGAATGCGTTCTCCAACCCAAGCGCCGGCTTCGTGGGCCGGCCGGGCGGAGTGAACCCGATCTGGTCGATTGGCGCCGCCCGGGATCGCGGCCGCGGCGCGTGGCTCGCACAGTTCCACGAGGCCGATCCCGACGGTGGCGCGCCGCTGTCCGCAACCGGTCGGTTCACGGCCGCATTCCAGAATTGGGCCACGATGAGCGGGGCCTTCGGCGTTCACAGGCGATAGCAGATGTCGGCCGGTCCCTTCCGAGACCGATGGCCGACAAGGGGGCGGGCGTTCCTGTCTTCCGCCCGCCCCCGCACAGCGTTGGCCGGTTGGAGATCGCCTCTCCAAATGGCCGGCCGACCGGGATCCGGCACTGCGACAGACGGATCCCGGGGCCGGGAAGGGAATTGCCTCCCTTCCCGGCCCGTATGCTCGACAGGCCGATTACTCCATGCCGATTGCTCGATCGGAACAACGAACCACCCGCCGCGAGACGACGGTGAACAGTTCCAAACCGCTCCTCAAGAGTTGCCGCCAACACCGCGACATACCTCGACACGCCTCGACACACCCGATCTCGGGGAGCCGGTCGACCATGGCATCTGCCGCCGGAATCCTCCGAGATCCACAACCAAATATCAGGCCTTGTGGCCGGAGCTTGAGGGAGAGGACTGGCCTGGACACCACATGCACTTCGACGCCCTGGTCCGTGCCCTGGAAACCCAGACCAATACCCGCAGAGATGCGGACCGTCATCCTTGAGCCCGCTGCCGAGCTGGCGCGTCAACGGTTCTCCAAGAGCCTGCTGGGCTTCCGTATGGCCTACAGCACCGTGATCGCGGATCTGTCAGTCCACGCGGAAGATGGGTGGTTCTCTCCGGGCGGACGACACGAATACATGATGGCGGTGCGGAAGAAGCCGCGAATCCTTGTGGTCTACGAGTACAGGCAGGACACGCTGGTCATCAGCCATCTGGATGCCTATCCGGCGCGTGAAGAGCCGTGACATGGCGCGCGGGCGCGTTTTGCCGGGCAGACTTATCGAGTTTTCCACTTGGCCGCTCCGGATGGCGGCCGTTCATGCCGCCATCCCCGGAGACGGAAGGGATTGCAGAGCCCAGAGAAGGCCAGACGGTCCCAGACCCCAGCGAAGCAACAATACGCCTCGCATGGGCCGCGATTGAGAGAAACAGACCTCCCACTCGTCGTCGATGCAACGAAGATCTGTCTCGGCAAGGCGTTTATTCAACGCAGATTCCGCCTTCCGATCCAGCGGCCTTATTTCGGCCCCGCCGATTATGCAGTTCGCAATCCGGACGCGATCGTCGCCAGTGCCGTCCATCATTCCTGCCCAGGCGTGGCCGTATGCCTATCGGGGAGGATGCGCGGGGAAAGCAGCGAACGTGGCCAGCGCATGGAGGTGGAAATTGCGTGCACGGCCGCGGGCGAGCTCCCAGAGAATGCCGTCTCGACGAACCGAGGTTTGATCGCGGCCCAGCGGATTCGTTCGGAGCTCGAAGCGCACCGGGACGATGGTCCGGGGCTCAAGGCGATACAGGCTGCAAAAGGGCCGGACAGGGAAGCGGGTATCCACCCGATCGCCGCGATCCGCTCCGTGCGTAACCGGAGGCCAGAGCAAGCGAGGAATTTCCGCCCTTGGGCTCACGCCTCAAGGTCGAACGAATAGGCGCCGCAACGACCTGAACGGCCAGCCGCCTGCGCGGCCGCTCCGGCGCTTGCCGGGATGCGCTGCGGTCCCTGTGACCGGATATCGGCTTGAGCCGGAGCGGTTCAGGTCGGGCCCGGTCTCAGCTTCCCCTTGAGCGCCGGTCGAACAGCCCCTCACGGTTGGTCCGGCCGGGCCATGCGGTAGCCCACGCCACGCTCGTTGAAAATCCAGGTCGGGTGTCTCGCGTCGTCGCCCAGTTTGCCGCGCAGCTTGCGCACGAAGCTGCGCACCTGCTTGGCACGGATCCCGTCACGCTCGCCCCGCAGCTGCCGCAGCAGCGATTTGCTGCTCATGACCCGCCCCGCATTGACCGAAAGCAGGCGCAGGAGCTCGAACTCCGTGGCGGTCAGATGCACCGGCCGCCCGGCCACGCTCACCCGGCGCTGTTCGTAGTCGATGACGAGTTCGCCCAGCGCGAACGGTTCGGGATCGGCCCGACCGCGCAGCACCGCCCCAACCCGTGTAACCAGCTCGGTCGGCGAGAACGGCTTGACCACGTAGTCCGCGGCGCCGGCCTGAAGCGCGCGGGCGACGGTTTCCTCCCGCCCATAGGCGGAGATGAAGATGACCGGCACATCGGCGAGCTCGGGGACCGTCTCCATCAGCTCGATCCCATCGGCGCCGGGCAGCAACAGGTCGAGCAGGACCAGCGAAGGATTGTTTTTCTCGATCAGCTCGCTCACCTCCGAGGGATCCGCCGTCACCACCGGCCTGTAGCCCCCGTCGGCGAGGGCATCGCGCACATAGCGCAGCATTTGCGGGTCGTCGTCCACTACGAGGATGCGCCTGCGCTCCAGACCGTCAGGGGACTGTCGTCTTCCGTCAGTGGACCCTGCCGTCTCCGTGCCGGCCGCATCGGCGGCCGGCAGAATGAAGGTCAACCGCGCGCCCCGACCGGTGCCCTCGCTCTCCGCCTGAATGCGCCCGCCATGGGCTTCGATCAGCCCCTTGCAGATCGAAAGGCCGAGCCCGGCACCCACCGGCTCGCGGCCGCCATGGACGCCGACATGCTTGCGGAACAGGTGCGGCAGACGCTCTGGCACGATCCCCCGGCCGCGGTCGGAGACCGAGATCGCCACGTGAACGCCGTCGCGCGCCGCATCGATCCGAATGGGTGTGGACTCGGGCGCGTTTCGGGCGGCGTTTGCCAGCAGGTTGCCCAACACCTGAACAATGCGTTGCCGGTCGGCCGCCACTTGCGGCAGCCCGGCCGGCAGGTCGATGACGAGGTCGTGCCGTCCGCCGCCGGTCAGGAAGGTGTTCCTCGCCTGATCCACCAGGGCGGCCACCTCTGTGGGCTGCGGATCCACAGTGAGGGTGCCCGCCTCGATACGACCCGCGTCGAGAAGATCGCCGATCAGAGCGTCCATCTGGTCCGCGTGCTGCTCGATGATGCGGAAGAACTGGCGAACCTCGGCGGGGTCGAGCGGCCGCGCGGCGCCCAGCACCGTCGCGGCCGAGCCCTTGATCGCCGCCAACGGCGACCGCAGCTCGTGGCTCACCAGTCCGACGAACTCTGCGCGTGCGCGGTCCAGCTCCTCGAGCGGCCCGAGATCCTGCATGGTGACCACCACCGAGACGACCTTGCCATCGCCCGAACGGATCGGTGTCGCGTTGACCAGCACGTTGACGCTGCGCCCGTCCGGCACGGACAGCACCATCTCCTCGGCCCGCACCGTCTCGCCGGCGCGCAGAGCTTCCGCCAGCGGAAAGTCATCGAGCGCGATCTCGCGCCCGTCGCCACGCCGGCAGGTCATGATCTTCAACAATTCCTCGAGATCGAGGCCCGGCACGTGCAGCCCTTCGACGAGCCGCCGTACCTCGCGATTGAGCGACACCGGACGGCCGGTCCTTGCGTCCAGCACCACGACCCCGACCGGCGAGGTCTCGACCAGCGCCTCGAGATCGGCCCGCGCTTTCCGTTCATCGCGATAGATGCGCGCGTTCGCGATCGCCGTCGCCGCCTGCGAGGCGAACAGCACCAGCAGTTCCTCGTCCTCGTCGGTAAACTCGTCGGCCGCCTCCTTCCCGCCAAGGAAGAAGATGCCGACATGCTCGCCGCGATGCCGCATCGGCGTTCCCTGGAACGGCTTTGCCGGGATCAGCTCGGTCGAGAACCCGAGCGCGCGAACGTAGGCCGGGAGGTCCGCCACCCGCAACGGCGCCTCGAGGTCGCGGAAATGCTCGAACAGAACCCGCCCCTCTTGCCAGGCCTCGAACCGGGCGTGTTCCTCCGCGGTGAAGCCCGAAGTGATGAAGTCCGCGGGCCGGCCCGACTCGTCGACGGTGGTGATGATTCCGTAGCGCGCGCCGGTCAGCGCCCGGGCGCTCTCTACGACCTCGCGCAGCACGGTGGCCGGATCGAGGCTTGCGCTGATGCGCAGAATCGCCGCGCTCAGCCTGGATATACGTTCGCGCGCTACCTCCATCGCGAGCTCGGCGCTCTCCGTTCGGTTCATCCCCATGTGCTCGACCGTCGCGTCGCCTGGCGCGGGGTGGTTGCCGGTCCCGGCCGCCGCCCCCGATCACTTGCCGCGCGTTCGGTCGTCATCACGCACATGTGTGTCGACCGCCCTGTTCTGTCGTATGAAACCGAACCTATCCCAACAGGCACCGAAAAAACACTTTTCTCAAGCGGATTGGGCTCTCTGAGATTTAGCCCGCATTTCTCACCAACAGCCGGCGGAAAGCCCGCGCCGTGGCCGACCCCAAAGCTGTCACCCCGGACTCGTTCCGTCGGAGGCATAATTCGCCCCTCAAGATTCCTCTGCGAAAGTGGTTTGGCGGGGTGTTGGGAGAGGTTTTGGGCGCTGGGCGGTGGCGATGGGGGCGGGTGTGCCGCGGCGGTTGGCCGGTTGTGTGCCCGAAGCGGCGGGATCGGTGGCCGATGGGGTGTCAGGCGCCGGCGAGCAGGCTGGCCCGGCGCAAGTTGTAGACGGTGGCTGCGGCGAACAGGCGGGCGGTGTTCCTGTCTAGCGACGGGCTTCTGGCGCGCCGCAGCCCGTAGAAGCGCTTCAGCGCCGAGAAGACGGCCTCGACCGGGGCGCGTCTTCGCGCGATCAGGTCGTTGCGGCGCTGCTGCCAGGGCGGCAGCTCGGCCCTGTGCTTGTTGCGCCGGTGCATGATGCGGTCCTTGATGCCGGCGGCCCTGAGCCTGGCCCGTCTGGCCGCCTGCTGGTAGGCGCGGTCGCCATAGACGGCGGCCTCGTCGCCGCAGATCAGCCGGTCGGCGACCTCGCTCTCGTAGATCTTGGCCGAACTCAGCACCACGCGCCGGATCAGCCCCGAGCCCTGGTCGACGCCGAGATGCGCCTTGTAGCCGAAGAAGGCGCGGCCCTGCTTGCGGGTCCAGTCGGCGCCGGGCTCCCTGGCGGCCCGCGCCCCTGCGCCGGCCTTGTAGGACGGCGGGCGCGAGGCGGCGGCCACCAGCGTGGCGTCCATCAGCGTGCCCTTGCGCAGGATCAGACCGGCGCCGTCGAGCTGGCGATTGACCTCCTCGAAGGCTGCCTGCAGAACCGCGCCCGCGTCACCGCGGATCCTCAAGCGCCGCCGCGCCAAGCGCGGGGACTTCCCCGAAGCCAGCCGGGTGTGGGTGTTTCCGTCCGCGACCAGCGCCTCGGGTCGGCTGGCGGCTGACCTCCGCGGTGCCCGGCGAACCCGGCTTTGCGGTCGGCTTGGAAGCGACGAGGAGCGAGAGCGCGAACGACAACGCCGCGCACGGCGCGATGCTGCGCGGTTCGGTGCGCTGGTGACGCGGCCGAGCTCCGCGCTCGGCTCCAGGCGCGATCGACCCTGTCGGCGGCCGCGCCGCCCGCGGATCTGGTTAATGGTTACTATAGGGACACCTTTAGTTAGAGAAAAGAGATGTTGAAGAGATATAACAATTGGCCGCGTGATTCGGTTTGCTGTCCTGTAGCGTCGATTATTCCACCAAATCCTTGCCATGAGTTACATTTTGAATATGATACAACGCTCGAATTGAGAGGAAACGGGTTCGCTGGGGGCTGGGCGATGCGAACGACGGACGCCGCCGACTTCACCCAATGACCGATGATCGTCCCTCGCCCCCGTGGCTGCACCTTCTCGACCACATCTGGCTGTCCTGGCGCGGGGAGCAGATCCTCAAGGGCCGCGATCCCGACCCGCACATCGAGAAGAAGCTGACCGAGATGGAGCGCTGGCCGCCGAATGATTGATCGGTCAGACTACGCCACCAAGGACGAACTGCAGCGCTCATAGTACCGCGTGTTGATGACACTGGCGGCGCTCGTGGTCGGCATCATCGTCAGCCAGTTCCACGGCATGTCTAACCCGACTTCCGCAACTCGGGGGTTTTGAGGATGTTAACCCATTGATTTTCCTCGATTGACCTCTCAAAGGTCGGCACTACAGCGCGCCCGGTCGAGGGGCGGTTCGGGTTCCGTCAGGCGGAGATCCGCGGCGACG
>JAJDVM010000204.1:5000-19347 GCA_022826125.1 Defluviicoccus sp. | reverse complement strand
TCGAGGATCCCGCCGACCTCGTGATTGAAGAAGCCGCCCACCGAAATCGACGGTGCGGCCATCTTCTTGTCGGCCGCCAGCGCTCCGCCCGCGACAAGCATCGTCGCCGCAACGAGGGCCGTACCGGCCAAAAGTTGGTTTTTCATAGCCCCTCCATGGAGTTAACGGATTTCTGCAACTGTGCAGAAAGACATGGACATGTCTTTCTTCTTATGATTGCATGACGTATCCGGTATGAATGGGGCCTAGTTAACTGATTTCGTTAAGTTTTGCCGCAGGCCCCGCCCCCGCCCGGGTCCGGGGAGGACGCCGCCGATCCGGCCGGATCCGCCCCGACGCGGGGCCGGATGCCGACGGTTTGATTACCGGGGCGGGGGCCGGCGCGGCGGGAGGGGAGGGAAGCGATGCCCCGGAGAAGCGAGTTCCGGATCGGCAAGCGCACCGTCGAGGCGCTCCGCGTGAAGCGGGGCGACGCGGTATTCTGGGACCGCGACCTGGCCGGGTTCGGCGTCCGCGTCCATGCCACCGGCCGCAAGGTCTACGTGGTCCAGACCCGCGGGCCGGACGGGCCGAGGCGCGCGACGCTCGGGCGACACGGCGAGATGTCCCCCGACGAGGCGCGCATACGGGCGCGGCTGGCGATCGACCGGATGAAGCGGGGCGAGGACCCGTCTCCCCCGCCCGCGCTCACCGTCGCCGACCTGGCCGAGCGCTACCTGCGCACCCATGTGGCGGTGCATTGCAAGCCGGGCTCGGCCAGGCTCTACCGCCTCGCCCTGAGGCGGCACATCCTCCCCGCGCTCGGCGCCAGGCCGGTCGGCGCCGTCGGGCGCGGCGACGCGGCCGACCTCCACCGCCGGCTGCGCGACTTCCCCCACATGGCCAACCGGGCGGCGCGGGTTCTCTCCGGCATGTACCGCCAGGCCGAGGCGGCCGGACTGGTCCCGCCGGGGAGCGATCCGTGCCGTGCGCTGCGCTATTACCGCGAGCCCCCGCGCGAGCGCTTCCTGGCGCCCGACGAGTACCGCCGCCTCGGCCGGGCGCTCGGCGAGGCCGAGGCGCGCGGCCCGTCCTGGCGGCCGGCGGTCGCGGCGATCCGGATGCTGATCCTGACCGGCTGCCGCAAGGGCGAGATCGTCACCCTGCGCTGGGACGATGTCGACCTGACGGCGGGCGAGCTGCGCCTGCGGAGCGCCAAGTCCGGGCCCCGCATGGTGCCGCTCACCGCGCCCCTCCTGCGCGTCCTCGAGGGCATCCCGAGGGCCGGCGGCAACCCCTGGGTGATCCCCGGCCGCAAGCCGGGCGCCCACCTCACCGACCTCTCCTATCACTGGAGGAGGATCGCCGCGCGGGCCGGCCTCGAGGGCGTGCGCATCCACGACCTGCGCCACTCATACGCCTCCCGCGCGCTCGCGCTGGGCGAGGGGCTGGCCGCGATCGGCCGGCTGCTCGGCCACGCCCAGGCCGGGACGACGGCGCGCTACGCCCACCTCATGCGAGACGCCGAGACCGCCGCCGCGCGCCGCGTCGGCGACAGCATCGCGGCCCACATCCTCCCGCGCCGCGGCGCCCCCGGCGCCGGCTGAGCCCGGCATGGCGAAGCCGCGGCGGACGGCGATCTCGAACCGCATGGTGGCCGCCCTCAGGGTCGACCGCGACACCGTGTTCTGGGACCGCGGGCTGATCGGCTTCGGGGTGCGCGCCTACCCCTCGGGAAGCCGGGTCTACGTGGTCCGCGTCCCGGGGCCGGAGGGGCCCAGGCGGATCGCCGTCGGCCGCCACGGGGTCATCGGCGCCGGCGAGGCGAGGCGCCGCGCCGCCCTGATCATCGCCCGCGCCAGGGCCGGCGAGCGGCCCGAGCCCGGACCCGGCGCGCGCGGGCCCACGGTGGCCGAGTTCGCCGCGCGCTATCTCGAGGAGCATGTCGCGCTGCGCTGCAAGCCGAGGACCGCCAAGACCGTCCGCTCCGCGATCCGCCGCCACATCGTCCCCGCGCTCGGCGGGGTCGCCATGACCGCGCTGCGGGCCCCCCGGGTGGCCGAGTTCCACCGCCGGCTCTACCGCACCCCGTCCACCGCCAACGCCGCGGTCAAGACGCTCTCCCACATGTATGCGCTGGCCGAGGCGTGGGGCGCGGTGCCGGAGGGAACCAACCCGTGCCGGGCCGCCGTCATGTTCCCCGCCCGGCGGCGCGAGAGGTTCCTCACCGACCGCGAGTTCGAGCGCCTCGGACGGGTCCTCGACGAGGCCGAGCGCCGCGGCGGAGCCTCGCCCGCCGCCATCGCCGCGATCCGGCTGCTGATCCTCACCGGGTGCCGCAAGAACGAGATCCTCACGCTCCGCTGGACCGACGTCGACCTCCGCGCCGCGACGCTCGCCCTCGCCGACACCAAGACCGCACCTGACGGTGCTAACTGTTTGATATAGGGCCGTTTTTCTCTCCCACATTCTGCAACTGGAGGACGGATCGCGCAACCGTCCGTTCCCCCGACTGCAACCCGAACCGGGAGACGAGACGTGCCCAGAACCAACCTCACCGACGCCCGAATCGCGGCGCTGAAGCCCCGCAAGACCGCCTACGATATCCGCGACGCGAAGCTCGGGGGCTTCGGCGTCCGGGTGCTGCCGTCCGGCCGCAAGCGCTTCTTCGTCCACTGCCAGCACCGCCGCGAGCGCGTCTGGAAGATCCTCGGCGACGCCAATCGGCTGAACGTCAGGGAAGCGCGGACGCGCGCCGCCGATACGCTGGCCGCGATCCGGCGCGGCGAGCCCGCGCTCCCCAGGCCCGACGAGACCCTGTTCGAGGCGGTCGCCGAGACCGTGTTCGAACGATACCGGCGGCGCTGGAAGCCGGGCACCCTCGAGGCGAACCGGGGCTATCTCAAGAACCAGCTCCTGCCGGGTTTCTCCGGACGCCCGATCGCCGACATCGACCGACGCGAGGTCCGCAACTGGTTCGCCGCGCTCCACGCCACCCCGGTCGCCGCCGACCGCTCGATGCCGATCCTCTCCGTCATCATGAAGGAAGCCCAGGCGATGGGCTTCAGGCCGGAAGGCTCCAACCCCTGCCGGGGCATAAGGCGCTACCGCCGCAAGGGGCGCGAGCGCTTCCTGTCCGAAGAGGAGACGCGCCGGCTGGCCCGAAGATTGTCCGCTTGCCGCGAACGCTATCCGCGGCAGGTGGCGGTCATCCGGCTTCTGCTGCTGACAGGGTGCCGCAAGGGCGAGATCCTGGCCCTCCGCCGGTCCGACTATCGCGAAGGGCGACTGTTCCTGCGCGATTCCAAAACCGGGCCCAGGACGGTCTGGCTGTCGGAGCCGGCGAGGCGCATTCTCGATTCGCTGGAACCGAGGGGCCGCTGGATGTTCCCGGCGTCGTGCCGCGACCGGCCGCTGAGCGGGGCGTGGCTCGACCTCTTCTGGCGGCGGCTCCGCGCCGAGGCGGGTCTGGACGATGTCCGGCTTCACGACCTGAGGCACACCCATGCCAGCATCGCCTTGAGACAGGGCGAGACCGTCCTTGCGATCGGCAGGCTGCTCGGCCACGCCGATCCGGAGACCACCCTCAAATACACGCATTCCACCGACGACGACGCCCTCGAGGCGGCCGAGATCGTCGGCGCCATTCTCGGAACCTGACCGATGGCCGGGAAGGAACGCAGGCGGCTCGCCGATCCCGCCATCGACCGCCTGCGGCCCCGCCAGCGGGAATATACCGTGTGGGACAGCGCCGTCCCCGGCCTCGGCGTCCGGGTGCGGCCGGCAGGAGGGAAGAGCTACGTCCTGTTGCTGCAATCCTCCGGCGCCTCGCGGCGCGTCTCGCTCGGGCCGGTCTCGACCAAGGGCGTCGACGAGGTCCGCCGGGAGTGCCTTGCGCGTCTGGCGACCGGAGAGCCGGATCACCCCGGCAACCGGAAACCGGACGTCCCCCTCTTCCGCGATTTCGTCGAGGGGCCGTGGAAGGAGGCGCAGTTCGGGCGCTACAAGACGTCGACCGGGAGGAAGACCCGGATCGTGCTTGACCGTTGGGTCCTTCCGGCCTTCGGGTCGAAGCCCCTCGACCGCATCGCCCCGGCACAGGTGAGACGGTGGTTCGACGCCTACAGCCGGACCGCGCCGGGCGGCGCCAACCGCACCCTGGACATTCTCCGGCAGATCATGAATTACGCGATCGACCGCGGCCACATCGAAACCAACCCGACGCGGGGCGTGAAGAAGAACCGGCGCACCCCGCTGACGCGTTTCCTGTCGCGCGAGGAGGTCGGCCGTCTGCACGCGGTCCTCGACCGGCACGCCGAACGCGGAGGGGAGCGCCGCAAGCTCGCCGACATCATCCGCCTGTTGCTTCTCACCGGATGCCGCAAGGGCGAGATCGTCGGGCTGCGCTGGTCGGAAGTCCGTGGCGAAATGCTGATGTTGGCCGACAGCAAGACCGGGCCGAGAAAGGTCCCTCTGAATTCGCAGGCACGGCGCATTCTGGACCGCCAGCCGAGAGGCGACAGCGAGTTCGTGTTTCCATCGCCGCTCGATCCGTCACGGCCGCGCCGCGGCGAGTTCCGGCTCTGGTACCGAATCCGGAAGGAGGCCGGCATCGAGGATTGCCGCCTGCACGATCTCCGCCACAGCCATGCCAGCCACGCCGTGATGAACGGCGTGCCGGTACCGCTGGTCTCCCGAATGCTCGGCCATTCCAATGTCCGAATGACCCTGCGCTACGCCCATCTCGAAGACCGCGACATCGAACGGGCCGCCGAACGCGTCGGACAGAAGATCGCAGAACTGATGGAGCTGGACACTCAACCGCACCGCCCGGATGCGTTGAGCAGCGGATCGTCCGGGCGACGCACCCGTCTCATGGCGGCTCATGGTCGGCTGCGAACACAGGTCGCACGGCGCAACCCATGCCAGGTCCTGGCTTCGCCGCGGGAGCCCTCCGAACGCCAGCGATGACGCTGGGACAACCGGAGTTCTTCCTCATCCCATTGGCCTCGGCGACGACGGGCTCGGAGCAAAGCCGGAAAACCACGGGGTACGTCAGGCGGTCGCTGCCACACGATGGCGACTTACTTCTCGGTCTCCTCACTGCAACAGCCGCGGGATCGTGAGGGTGACCGCGGGAAAGTAGGTGACCGCCAGCAGCACCAGGATTTCCACCAGCAGCATCGGCCAGATCGCCTTGGCAATCGCCTCGACCCGCAATCCCGAGATGGCGGCGCCCACGAACAGGTTGATGCCGAAGGGAGGGGTAAGAAAGCCGATCGCCAAGTTGATCACTATGATGGCGCCCAGATGCACCGGGTCGAGCCCGAGCTGCGCGCCGATGGCAATCAACACGGTGGCGAGGATGACCATCGCCGAGATCGTGTCCATGAAGGCGCCGATGATGAGCAGCAACAGGTTGAGCATCAGCAGCACGACCACCGGGTCGTCGGAGACCGAGAACAGCAGCTCGGTGACCCTGCCCGGCAGGTCCTCCAGCGCGATCAGGAAGCCGAAGCACAGCGCGGTGGTCAGGATGAACACCGCGATCGCCGTGGTCCGCATCGACTTCAGCAGGATGCCCGGCAGGTCCGACAGCTTCATCTCGCGGTGGACGAAGACGCCTATAACCAGGCTGTAGGCGACGGCGACCGCGCCGGCCTCGGTCGGCGTGAACACCCCGCCATAGATTCCGCCGAGGATGATCAGCGGCGTCAGCAGCGCCCATTTTCCGTCGGCGATCGCCGCGACCAGCTCACGCCCGCTGGCGCGGTGCTCGTCGCCCAGCACTCCTTGCGCGCGGGCCACCCAATAGCACACCGCCATCAGCCCGCAGGAGGTCAGCAGGCCGGGAACGATGCCGGCGAAGAACAGCGCGGTGATCGAGGTCTCGGAGATCACCCCCCAGATCACCATCGGGATGGACGGCGGGATCATCTGGCCCAACGGACCGGCCGAGGCGGCCAGCGCGGTGGAAAAATCGCGCCGGTATCCGCGCCGTTCCATCTCCGGAATCATGATGCTGCCGATCGCCGCGGTGGTCGCCGGCGAGGACCCCGACAACGCCGCGAAGAACGTCGCCGACAGCACGGTCACCATGCCGAGCCCGCCGGTCAGGTGGCGCACCAGGACCCGGGCGACATTGATCAGCCGCGAGGCCAGCCCCCCGGTCTGCATGATGTCGCCGGCCAGGATGAAGCACGGCACGGCGAGCAGGCTGAAGATCGTCGACCCCTGGATCATCTTCTGACCCAGGATCACGATGTCCACATCGGCCAGCACCAGCGCGCCCAACGACGCGATGCCGATCGCGAAGACGATCGGCATGCCGAGGATGAACAGCGCCGCGGTGCCCAGTGTCAGGACCCAGGCGGCTTCGCTCACGTCTCGCTCTCCGCGCCGAGCAGCCGCGCGGCGGCGTGCACCACGATCAGCACGCCGCAGACCGGCGCCGCCAGGTGAAGCAGCTCGATCGGGAACCCGATCGCGGCGGAGATCACGCCGAGCGTCCCCTCGACATAGTCGTAGCCGGCGATGGCCAGCAGGACGCCGAAGCCGAGAATGGCCGCCAGCGTCACCCGCTCGAACCACGGCCGCGCCCGCTCCGGTATCCGATCCAGCAGCAGCGTGAGGCGGACATGGAAGTCCTCGCGCACGCCGAGGCTACCCATCAGCATGATGATCCAGGCGAACATCAGGACCGCCAGCTCCTCGGTCCAGGTGAGCGGACTCGACAGCGCGTAGCGGAAGAAGATCTGCACAAGCAGGCAGACCACCATCACCACCGCCATCGCCACGGCGAGACCCTGGGTCAGCCGCGCCAGCAGGCGGGAGACGGTTTCGACGAGCCCGATCATGGCCCGCGGCACGGCGCCGGCCGAGATGGCCGGCGCCCGACCGCCGGTTACTTCTTGACCGCGGCGAGCAGCGAATCGAGCAGGTCCGAGCCGATCCGGTCGCGGAACTGGTCATAGACCGGCGTCACCATCGCCCGGAACTCGCCGAGATCCTTCACCGGGTTGACCGTCATCCCGCGCTGCTTGAGCCCGTCGAGAGCCGCCGATTCCCGCTTCGCGTTGTTGGCCCGCTGCACCTTGTTGGCCATCGCCGCCGCCTTGCGGAAGGCCGCCTGCTGGTCCTTGCCGAGCTTCTTGAAGGTCCGCTTGGAGAGCGTCATGACCAGCGCGGAATAGGTATGCGAAGTGAGCGAGAGATACTTGGTCACCTCGTTCGCCTTGACCGCGAAGCCGGCGGTGATCGGCAGCTCCATGCCGTCGACCGTGCCCTGGCGCAGGGCGGTGAACAGATCGCCGAAGGCCATCGGGATCGCGTTGCCGCCGAGCGAGTTGAACATGCCGATGAACACCGGGTTCTGCATCACCCGGTACTTGACGCCCTTCACGTCGGCCGGCGTGGTCACCGGGCGGGCGTTGTTCATCATGTGCCGGAACCCGCCCTCGAAGAACGCCAGCCCGATCAGGTTCTTGGACTCCAGCCTGGCCAGCATCGACTGGCCGATCGGCCCGTCGAGCACCCGGTGCGCGGTGGGCGCGTCGGGGTAGAGGAACGGCAGATCGTTGGCCAGCAAGCTCGATTCGACGTTGGCGACGACCGCGTTGGTGGTCACGTCGAGGTCGAGCGTGCCGAAGCGGACCTGCTCGAGCATCTCCTTCTCGTCGCCGAGCTGACGGTTGGGATAGACCTTGATCTTGAACTGGCCGGGCAGCAGTTTTTCCAGCGCCAGCGTGAACTGGTGCGGCGCGTCGGCATAGGGCCCGCGGTTGGGGTCCGGCTGAGAGGGATGGCCGAATCTGAACGACATCGTCGCCGCGGCGACGTTGCCGGCGACGGCCGCCGCGGCCGCCGCCATCAACACGGTGCTCGAAATCGACAGGATCCGAAACGTCATCTCGTTTTCCTCCGTGGTTTGTCTTCGCCCTCCGCCGTTCGCGAGCGGGGGTCGGTAACCGCGTTTACGCGAATTCGAAAAGCGCGGCCGGATTGTCCACCAGCATGCGCTCCAGCGTCCGCCGGTCGACGCCCCAGCCGTCGAGCCATTCGAGCAGCACCGCATCGTCCGGGATCGGCTGGTCCCAATGCCCGACATGCGGCCAGTCGGTCGCCCACAGCATGCGGTCCGGCCGGGCTTCGATCAGCGCCCGGGCGAGCGGTGCCATGTCGTCATAGGGCGGGCCGGCGGCGCTCAACCGGTCGGGGCAGGACAGCTTCACCCAGGTGCGGCCAGCTTCGACGAGGTCGATCAGCGCCGCGAACCCCGGATGGTCGACGCCGTCCGCGCCGCCGAAATGGGCGAAGTGGTCGAGCACCAGGTCGATGTCGAGCGCCTTGAGCCCGGCCGCCATGCCGGCCATCTCGCTCGGCCCGTCGATGAACAGGTCGATGTGCCACCCGAGCCGGGCGGCGCGCGGCGCGAAGGACTGGATGATCGGCATCGGGTCCCCGCCCAGCAGGACCGGCGCGAAGCGGACGCCGCGGAACCCGAGCCCGTCGAGTTCGCGCAAGCTGTCGTCGTCGATATCGGGCGCGACCACGGCGATCGCGCGTGCCCGTTCGCCGAGCCGCGCCAGCGCGTCGGCGGTGGCCGCGAGATCGGTCGCGTAACAGCTCGGCTGGACGATCACCGCGCGCTCGATGCCCAGCGCCTCCTGCAGGGCCGCGTAGGCCTCCAGCGGCGCTTCGGGCGCGGTGTAGAACCGTCCTTCGTCGAGCGGGAACCGATCATACGGGCCGAGGATGTGGGCATGGGTGTCGCAGGTCCCGGGCGGCGCCCGGGACGCGGGCGGACGCGGCGGCAGAGGTCCGGGGCAGGGTCTGGTCATCGCCGTTCCGCCGCCTCCCCTTCCGGTTACGCCGTTCCGTAGCCCGCCAATTGATTGTCGCACCGCCCGAAACGCGCCGCAACCGGCGGGCGCCGACCGCGATGCGGGAGAGCAGGCTACGTATGCGACCGAATGTGACGCGGCCACGGGCCAAGATCCTCCCTCGACCCTTCGAAGGAGAAACCCGGTGCTCAACGCCTATCGGCGCCGCCTCCTGATCCCCTCTATCGCGATCGCGACGGGACAGCTCGGCCGCCGACATCCGGTACCTGAAACGGATTTTCCGCCGATCTGAAAGGGACACCCAGCTCCGAGCCGGTCGCCGTCTCTGTTGTCCGGCGCGCAATCTTGACCCCATCCAATCGAATAAGGTCAAGGAGCTGCCGCGCCGATCGGCATCCCATTCACACGCCGACCGACAATCGTGGGCGGACGCGCGCGGGACCCCGGACGCATGGTCGGCTCCTTCGGCAGACGGAAGACCGAGTGATCTCCGGCACAAGACGGGTGCGCGGCCGGGAGGCCTGACGCTTGCGACGGAATGGCCCGCCAGTCCGGTGACCGGCGGTGCCCCGATCGAGTCGCAATGTTTGCGACTCGATCGGGGCCGGGGAGGCGCGAGACGCCCGGCGCGGCCCAACAAGCGTCTTGCCGGTGCCGCAGGCCATCAGGGGCTTGCCGCGAGTACCTGAGTGGCGAGATGGGCAAGGGCGCTGTCGATCGCGTCCTGCTGGTGCGGCGGCGGGATCTTCGGCGGCGCGCATTCGTCAACCTTCCCGGAAGCGACGTAAGCCGCCCAGTCGATGGGGCTCGCCTTGAGATAGTGGAGGCCGATCCGTTGCACCGGCTTTTCCTGCACGCGCAGGGTCTCTTCCGCGTTGCGCGACCACGGGCGTCCGGTCGTATCGATCCAGACGCGGCGGCAGAATTCGGGGCGTCCGGACGCCGCGAGGAAGGAGTCGATCTCCTTCTTCAGGACGTTCCCGCCGGTCTCCAGGAACTTGCACTGGATCGCGGCGAAGTAGCCGGGATCGTCACGCAGCTCCGCCACTAGGTCTACGCCGGTGTCGGTTGCCAGAAGGCTTCGTTCACGCGCCCAGTCAGCGTAAGGGCGCACATCTCCGAATTGTCCTGCCTGCATCGAATGGCTGAAGGCGGAGGCCGGCGCAGGGCGGGCAGGTTCCGCAAGCAGGAGGTTAGTATGGCCTTGCGCCCCGACCCCACCCTGCTCTCGCCGACCCGCAAGGGTCCGACCGGCAGCATCCGGGGAGGCCGCAGACTGTGAAGCGCCCGCCCTCAATTCGGCGACGTTGTCGTGTGATCGCCACGTATCGGGCTGGGCTGCAAGCACCAAGGGGGAGTCTAGGGCGTGTCGAGCCTGCGTACTACGTGGCTCCAATGCGGAAACAACGGCAGACAATACAATCGGTACATGAACCAACACGCGTAGATCGAGTCGGTGGAGTAACACTGGGCGGCGGAAATCAGGCCATGCGCAACTTGATGACGTAGAGCAGGACCGCCTTCAAAATCGAACAAATTCTCTATCTCGAACACGATGGCCGCGCCCAACAGCCTCTCTAGCGGTTCACGCTCCTTGGTGAGCATGACCGACAGGGTGCGGCTTTGCTGGGTCATGTTCGATTGGATCGCGGAGGGCTCCACGCCAGCCTGCTTCAAAATATGGCGCAGCGAGTGTTCAAGCTGCGGCACGAGAACGTGAACGGCGGAGAAAAGGTCGCCGCCGAAGAAGCGCGTAAGGCCTGTTGTGACGAGGTCCGCCCGGTCAGCAGGAACGAATGGGGTCATTTCGACAATGGGGCGGAGGTCCCGATGCTCGATCGGGTGTTCGGATAGAATGAGCTGTCTTGCCGGCTCGATCAATCCCTGGACATCGGTCTGTCTGCGCAGATCTTCGTTGCGAACAATGAGATGACGCAGGGCAAAATCCCTATCGTCGTCGTCACCGAAGAATCCCTGCGACTTAGAAATCACCTTTCCGTCTTCGTCGACGAGAGTGGACGGCATCATACTTGAGAGCGGATTTTGCTCGGCAATGCGCCGAGCTTCGTCCCGCAACTCGTCCGGATCCGGAGACTGCGCGAGGTCCGCGAATTGCCCAAGTGCTTGGGCCAGGGTAATGCCGCCTACGCTTTGCCGTGCGTGCTTGACATGTTCGGTCAGATCGAATTGCGTCGAGATCACGCCCATTTCGTCGCGCACGGAGGATTGTGCATTACGGAGCTTTTCTTCAAGCTCGCCTCGTCGCTGGTGGGTGTTCGGCAACCGCCTGAGGGCTTGGATAGCGTCCATGACGGCGCTGGCGGCAAGCATTCCCTTGCCCCCGGCAGCGTCGGCAATGGAAACGAAGGTCTCCGCAGCGCCAACGAGGCACCGATCCCGGTCGTTGAAGTTTCCGGAATTCCGGTGAGCCTGAGCGGCGAGTTCCCACAGATCGTGCGACCAGTGGGGATCGACGCTGGTCGATCCGGCGAATCGCTCCGCGCTGGTGGCGATCATGGTGCAATCGCCGATGCCGAATTCCAGCGCGATTTCGCCTGTGTTGAAGAATCCGCGGTGGTCCTCGCGATCGATGGCGTCTCGGATGACAGTGCTAACCAGAGCTTTGAGCTCCGATGCCTGCGGTTCCTTCCACCCGGTCGCATGCGCGATCTGGCAGGCCCTACGCAGCATGTCACAACCACCGTTGCTGCTTGCAGTCCGATCCTCTGCGAAGAATTCGGCCTCTTCGTCGAGAACGAGCTGAACAGCTTCGGAGTAGGCGGTGACAGCCTGTTCGGCCATGGCCGCGAGTTTCCGATCATTGCACCAGACGATGTCGGCGAGACGTGCGCGCAACCCGGGATTGCGGATCGTGGGCACGAGGTCCGTGATCGCAGCGGACTGCTCGCCCCTGAGATCGGCGGGGATGATAGTGCGTTTCCCGTCGAAGACTGCCTGAGGGCCATAGGGCTCCGATCGGTCTTCGGGCTTGAAGTGGATGTTTGCGATGGAAGAAAGCAGTGTGAAGACCCGAACGGCGGACTCATCGCCTCTTTCTTCTGCTTGCGAAGCGGCAGCCTGGTAGAGGCTGGCTAGAGACCAGCAGTCGACGTTCTTGCTGTCCCGGATGGGAGCTTCAACGTCTACCGTCGCGAACTCCTCGGCGGAGATCAACGTAACGCTCTCCTGACCGCCGGATTCTTCCACATGCTGGTCTTCGGTTGTCATGTCTGAAAAACAGTTCTCCGAGTTTCTCCACGTAAGCCAGCTCTATGATTCCCCTATACGACATGCTCAGTCATGCGCTGGTGCCAGGGAGCGAATCTGACGCGCTGCCTTCATGCACAGGCAATATGGCTGGTTCGACACGCAGCCGCCGATAGGTCTCGGAAACCATCCACTCGGTCACGGTTTCCTGAAACCGCTCGTCGTTCATGTAGCGCACGAAAATTTCCTCATTCTGATCCATGCGCTCGATGAAGAGCTGGCGGAGCAGGTTACGCAACAGCAGCGCGAACCTGTTCTCCGGGTTCACCTCGGCGGCGTGGCGAAGGCCCTCGTCCCCGACCGCCGCTTCGACGATCTGATCGAAGAAGAGCTGATCGGCCTGGTTGAAGTCGGTGCCGAACCGCTCGTTCACGATATCGATGAGCCGGGAAAGCGGAACCTCCTGCTCCCGGACCAAACCGCTGCCGACTTCGGACGGCCCGTCGAGCGCCGGCGCCTCGCCGTCGCGGAGCGGAATGGAGCCCTCGGAGATCTTCTGTAAACGGTAATACTCCAGTCGCACATCGTCGTCGAAGCGATAGGCCGGCCCGCGCCGGCGCCGAGGCAGCTTCGCCGAGAGATGGCGAAGGAAGACATAGAGCCGCTCAAGGTCCGAATCCTGGTAGGGGATAATCTGGCTCAGAAAGCCGTAGAGGTTGCGGAACGCATGAATCTTGCCGCGTAGCAACTCCGCGTCTTCTTCCTTGTCGCGCTGGAGCACGGCGAAGCGCGACACCGCCGGGTCGAGCACCCCGTTCATCGCCTTGTGGTCGGCCGCACTCTGGCGCTGCTTCGGTTTGAAATAGACGGCGCAAAACCGCTTGACCTCCTCGCCCAGATAGATGCCCGCGGCATCGAGCTCGCCCTTGATCGCGTACATGCGGGCGGGATCGACCTCCTCGCCCATCTCGGCGCCTTCGTAATACGCCTTGAACGCTTCCCGGATCTCCTCCCGGTCGTTCGCGAAATCGAGGACGAACGTGTCTTCCTTGAGAGGATGAACCCGGTTCAACCGCGAGAGTGCCTGCACCGCCTGGATACCAGCCAGCCGCTTGTCGACGTACATAGTGTGCAGCAGCGGCTGATCGAACCCGGTCTGGTATTTCTCCGCGACCAGAAGAACCTGGTAGTCCTGCGTCGCAAACCGCTCCGGCAGCTCCTTTTCGCGGATGCCGCCGTTCATCTGCTCCTCGGTGTAGGTCATGGGGTTGGCAACGAATCAGATTCGCTGACCCTTGGCAATTGCTAATCGCGATGGACCATCCAGATCGTGTTGCCGGGCCTCAGCCCGCCTGCGACGGCCTCCAGGTCCGCACCGGGTTACGCCACTCGATCCCCTCCAGCAGGTAGCCCAGCTGCGCCGCGCTGATCGATACCGCACCGCCCGCTGTCGACGGCCAGGGGAACCGTCCTCGCTCCAGGCGCTTGGCATAAAGCGATATCCCGATACCGTCGTGCCAGAGAATCTTCAAAAGGTCGCCTCTGCGTCCCCGGAAGACATAGAGATCCCCCACATGGGGATCGCGCCCGAGGTCCTGCTGAACCTGCAGCGCCAGCGTGTTCATGCCGCGACGCATGTCCGTAACCCCGGTCGCAAGCCACACCCGCACACCGCTCGGAACCGGAATCATCGCCCCTCCAGCACCGCGATCACGCGCGACAGCGCCGCCCCGTCGACTGCCCGGTCGACGATCACCCGGCGATCGCACGCCAGCACGATCTCCATCCGCCCCGTCGCAGGCGCGCCCTCCGAGACGACACTCTCTGATGGTGGGCGCATCGTTGCAGCGTCCGTCTCGTGACCTGGCACCCCCTCGACCACCACCGGCACGAACCGGCCGGCCACGCCGGCGCGCTCAGCCTCGCGAAACAGCCGCCGCCATCTGAATATCTGATTGGCGTTGAGGTTGTAGCGCTGCGCCACCATCGGCACCGAGACACCAGGCTCACAGGTCTCCGCCACAATCTGACGCTTCTGCGCATCGCTCCACCGACGACGACGGCGACCATCCGATCCGCCGCCCGCCGCGCCCGCCTTCTCCTCGCCAACTGACATCAGCTAAGCGTCCACCAATTGCTAAGTGGACACTTACCAAGCACCCACTACACGGACGCTCAGCCTGCCAAAGAACGTGCCAACAGAACAGGCGGCCCACACCGGATGCTTACGGTCATTCATTACCCGGTGAACGAACGAAAACACGCAACGGTGCCACGTGGGGTCGCAGCGAGGCCCCACGTTGCATCGACGCCGCTTA
>JAJDVM010000235.1 GCA_022826125.1 Defluviicoccus sp. | reverse complement strand
CCGATCGCCGGGTTGAACGCATTATCCGCCGCCGGCTTGGCGGATGGCGCGGGTTTTGCCGGCATCCGCTCCGCCCGGGCGGATTGTGCCTTGAGCGCCGAGAGCTGAGACTCGAGCGCCTGCAGGCGCGCTTCGTAGTCCCGTTTGAGAGCCTCGATCTCCGCCGCCAGTGCCTCCGCGCTCGGCGGCGCCGGAGATTGGGCGCCGCTCTGGGCGGAAAGCAGCAGGGCCGGCAGCACGACCGCGGCAAGGCGGGCTATCCCGGTGCACTTACGCATTGCACTCTCCTTCAGACGATGTATTCCGCAAACCCACGCTGGGCAGTGCCGGTTCGCAGTTATGTAATAGTATATCCTTTCATTCGGACCGTGCAACCATGGAACCATGGCTGGACCGGAGACCAGCGGCGGGAGCCTGTCCACCCTGGCCCCTGGACGGAGCCTACGCGGCGGTGCCGGCAAAGCGCGGCAGCGGAGGGCTTCGACTGCCGGGACCAAGCCGTCGAGATCAGCGGGCTCTGCCCGCATTGTCGCGAAGACTAATAAGCCTAACAGGTTGCTGAAAAACTCGCTGGCCCGATTCTCGTCGTTTGTTTCGGCATTTCCGCCGTGGCCATCAGGCTTCTGTACCGCAGCAAGCAACCGTAGGGCGGCGAAGGATCCACGGGACAGGGGAAGCTTGCCGACGGAAGGCAATGGGCCTAGCTTCCTCGATGCGACCTGCCGGAAACGAGGAGCACGCCGATGCCGCGCTTCAAGGACTTCGAGCCGACCGGGGTGATCCCGGCGACGCTGCTCGCCTTCAACGAGGATTTCAGCATCGACGAGGACTCCACGCGCCGGCATCTGCGGGACGTGTGCTCGGTCGACGGCATCTCCGCGGTCGCGGTCAACGCGCACGCCTCCGAGGTCCACGCCTGCACCTTCGACGAGCAGGTCCGCATCCTCGACCTCACCATGGAGGAGATCGGCGACCGGCTGCCGGTGATCAACGGGGTCTATGCCGACGGCAGTCTCGAGGCGGCGAAGATCGCCCGCATGGCCGAAGCCGGCGGGGCGTCGGCGCTCTTGGTCCTGCCGCCCCATTCGATCGGGCTGTTCGGCGGGCAGAAGCGTCCCGACAGCGCGGTGACCCATTTCAAGACCATCGCCGACGCGACCGATCTCCCGATCGTCGTGTTCCAGTACCCGGGCGCCTACGCCTATCCGCTGGACACGCTGCTGCGGATGGTCGACGAGGTGCCGACGATCCGCGCGATCAAGGACTGGTCGCCGCCGATGGAGCATGAGCGCCACATTCGCGTCCTTCAGTCGCTGCCCCGCCCGGTACACGTGCTGAGCACCAACAGCGCCTGGCTGATGTCGTCGCTGACGATGGGCTGCGACGGGCTGCTCTCCGGCGCGGGAAGCGTGATCGCCGATCTCCAGGTGGCGCTGTTCCGGGCGGTCAGAACCGGCGACCTCGCGCGGGCGCGGGAAATCAACGATCGCATTTACCCGGCCGCCGCCTGCTTCTACACCGAGCCGTTCGGCGACATGCACAACCGCATGAAGGAGGCGCTGGTGATCCTCGGCCGGCTGCCCCGCGCGGTGGTGCGCCCGCCGCTGGTCAAGCCGGAGCCGGACGAGATCGAGCGCATCGCCCAGGCGATGGCCGACGCGCGGCTGGAGCGCGGCGGCGCGATCCCCGAAGCCGCCTGACCCGCCGGCCATGATCGTTATCGTCGGCGCATCCGGCGCCGTCGGCACGCCCGCGATCCGTCATCTCTCCCGAATGGGCGCGCGCATTCGGGCCATGACCTCCAACCCACGCTCGGCCGAACGTCTGTCCGGCTTCGGAGTTTCCGAGACCGTCATCGGCGATTTCCGTTCGGATGGCGATGTCGCGCGCGCCGTCGCCGGGGCGGATTCGGTGCTTCTGGTTTCGCCCCGTTTCACGGAGGACGAGGCGGAGATCGGTATTCGCGCGGTCGAGGCGGCGAGGGCGGGAGGCATCGAACACGTCGTCTATTCCTCCGCCTTCCACCCGCAGCTTGCCAAAATGGACCACCACGCGACCAAGCTGCGGATCGAGGAGGCGGTGATCGAATCCGGTCTCACCTTCACCATCGTCCAGCCGTCGATGTTCATGCAGAACATCCGCGTCGAGTGGCGCGAGGTCGTGGAGAACGGCGTCTATCCGCGACCCTATTCGCCCGACCGCAAGATGAGCGTCATCGATACCGAGGATCTCGGAGAGGCGGTCGCCCGGGTGCTGACCGATCCGACGCTGCGCGGCGGCACCTACGAGCTCTGCAGCGGCGAATCGCTCACCCACGCGGAGATGGCGGCGATCTTCTCCGAAGTCCTCGGACGGGAGGTGACGGCGCAAAAGCGTTCGCTGGACGACTGGAAGGCGTGGGCCGCCGAACGGGGCTGGGCGAAGTGGTCGATCGAGGCCTATGCCAGGATGTGCGACCATTACGACGCGCACGGCTATTCCGGCGGCAATGCACTCGCGCTCCGCGCCATCCTGGGCCGCGAGCCCACCGGATACCGAGCCTTCGCCGAACGCTTCGCCGCCGAGATGAGTTAGCGCGGTGCCGCGGGTTTCGGAAGGGTCACCGTCGCCTCCAGCCCGCCGCCTTCGCGGTCGCCGAGCGTTATGTCGCCGCCGCACCGCCTGACCGCGCTCCGGGCGATCGACAGGCCGAGCCCGGTTCCACCGGTTTCGCGGCTGCGCGAGGTCTCCAGCCGGCGGAACGGCTCGAAAACCGCCTCGCGCTGGGCCCGCGGGATTCCCGGACCCCGGTCGGCGACGACGATGCGAACTGTCCCGATGTCCTCCGAGAGTTCCACGTCGGCTTCGCGGCCATAGGCGATCGCGTTGTCGATCAGGTTGGCGAGCGCGCGCCTGATCGCCGCCGGAGGGTAGTGCAGGACCAGGCGATCGGGGCCGCGGTAGCGCGCGGTCCCGCCGGCGTCGGTCGCGTTGTCGCAGAGAGCCTGGGCCATCGAGGCGAGGTCGACCGGCTCGTGCGGCTCTTCCACCGTCTCGTCCCGCGCGAAGGCGAGCGCGGCGTCCAGCATCGCCTCCATCTCCGCCACGTCGCCCTCTGCACGGCCGCGCTGGGTATCGTCGGCGATGAACTCGGTCCGGAGCCGCAGCCGGGTGAGCGCGGTCCGCAAATCGTGCGAGATCGCGGCCAGCATCAGGGTACGGTCAGCCACCAGCCGCCTCAGCCTGTCCTGCATCAGATTGAAGGTGCGCGCGGCGCGGCGAAGCTCCGGCGATCCGGTCTCCGGCATGGGCGGCGCCGTGAACACGTCCCGGCCGATGCGGTCGGCGGCATCGGAGAAGCGCCGGACCGGTCTCGTCACCCGGCGCGAAACCCACGCGGCGAAGAGGACGACGAACAGCCCGCCGCCGACGATCCAGGCCGCCATCCTGAGCGCCCAGCGAAGCGACGTCCCCTCGGTCGCGGCGGTGAACACCGTCCACGACCCGTCGCCGAGCCGCACCGCGATGACCGCCTTGCGCCGACTCGGCAGCAGGTCCGGTTCGCGTTTTCCGCGCTCACCCCGCCATTCCGACCGTCGCCAGGGCGGGGCACCGGGAATCGACACGGCGAATTCGCGCCCCGAGAGATGCGGTCCGAGGTGGCGACGCACGAAACGCTCCACCTCGGGTTTCGAGGCCGGAAGCGCGGGCCGGCTCCGGGCGAGGTCGACGCGAAGCGTAGGACTGTCGAGAGACGGGAGTAGTCCGGCGCGGCCGGTCGCGGGCGTCCGCTCCATCAGGCTGACGATCGCCACGATGCGGTCCGCCACCGAATGCGAAAACAGGTGGAGCGTCGCATCCGCGCGGTCGCGGACATAGGCGAGCATGCTGATCGCGAGGAAGGCGAACAGCGCCAGCATCAGGATCACCGCGATCCGCGACGCCACCGTGTCGGGCCAGAGACGGCGCAGCCCGCCGAGGACGCGGCCGCTCATCGCCGCTCGACCGGAAGGGTGAAGATGTAGCCGCCCGAGCGCACGGTCTTGATCATGTCCGGGTTCTTCGGATCGGGCTCGATCTTGCGCCGGAGCCGGCTGACCTGGACGTCGATGCTGCGGTCGAAGGGCTGGGCGTCGCGGCCCTTGGTGAGATCGAGGAGCCGGTCTCGGGAAAGCACTCGCCGCGGCCGTTCGACCAGGGCCATGAGGAGGCCGAACTCGCCCGCCGTCAGCTCGACGAGGACGCCCTGGGGATCGCGCAGCTCACGCCGTGCCGGGTCGAGACGCCACCCGGAGAAGGTCAGCACGCCTTCGACCGGATCGGGCGCGGAGCCTGCCCCCTCCGCCCGGCGCAGCACCGCGCGGATGCGGGCCAGCAGCTCGCGCGGGTTGAACGGCTTGGTGAGGTAATCGTCGGCGCCGATTTCGAGCCCGATGATCCGGTCGGTGTCCTCGGCCACCGCGGTCAGCATGAGAATCGGGATGCGGGTCGAGGCTCTCAACCGGCGGCGGATCGAGAGCCCGTCCTCGCCCGGCAGCATCAGGTCGAGCACGATCAGGTCGAATCGGCCGTCGCGCAGCAGCCGGTCCATCGCCTTCGCGTCGGCCGCGCTGTCGACCCGGAAACCGTGCTTCCTCAGGTAACGCCCGGTGAGATCGCGGATCTCGCGGTCGTCGTCGACGATGAGGATGTGGGGCGACGCGTCCATGTCGCGACTATAGGCAGGCGGCGTGCGGCGTCGCCGGAAATTCGTAACCCGCCATTGCCGACCCCGGTCCTGTAACGCTTCGTTACAACACTCCCTTCTGGCGGAAACACGCGGGCAAAGAACCGTCTCCATATAGGGCGCGTCGTTCGAACCGATGGAGACCGAAAGCCATGAAACGCCGAACCCTGATCATCTCGATATCGTCGCTGGGCGCCGTCGCGCTCGTCGCCGTCATGTTGT
>JAJDVM010000172.1 GCA_022826125.1 Defluviicoccus sp. | reverse complement strand
TTCTCCACCGCGGCGACGACCTCGCGGACGCTGTATCCCCTGCCATAGCCGCAGTTGAACGTATGCGATCCTCCGCCGTCTTCCAGCGCGCGGAGGGCGAGGATGTGGGCATCGGCGAGATCCTCGACATGGATATAGTCGCGGATCGCGGTGCCGTCGGGGGTGGGGTAGTCGGTGCCGTGGATCGGCATGCTGCCGCGCCTGCCGAGCGCGGTCTCGCAGGCGACCTTGAACAGCAGCGTCGCCTTCGCGGTGGACTGTCCGATGCGCCCTTGCGGGTCGGCGCCGGCGACGTTGAAGTAGCGCAGGATCGCGTGGCGCAGGCCGGTCGCGGCGGAGACGTCGCGCAGCATCCGCTCGGTCATCGATTTCGACGCGCCGTAGGGGTTGATCGGCTCCGCGGGGGTCCGCTCGCCGATGAGGGGCGCGTCGGGCGCTCCGTAGACCGCCGCCGTCGAGGAAAAGACGAAGTTTTCGACGCCCTCCGCGACGCAGCTCTCGATCAGCGCCCGGGAGGCGCCGGTATTGTCCCGGTAGTATTTCAGGGGATCGGCGACCGACTCGGAGACGACCGTGCGCGCCGCGAGATGGAGGACCGATTTCACCCGGTGGCGCCGCAATATCCCGCGCACCAGGTCGCGGTCGGCGATGTCGCCCACGGTGAGCTCGCCGTGCAGGACGGCGTCGCGGAAGCCCGTGTCCAGCGTATCCAGCACCACCGTCCGCCAGCCGCGCTCGTGCAGCTGCCGCACGACATGGCTGCCGACATAGCCGGCGCCGCCTGTCACGAGCACGTGGCTGTCCAAACCGGTCGTTCCCCGCACGCCTTCGCGCCCGCCCGGATCAGCCGGGCGGAGAGGCGGCCGCGCCGTCGCCGACCGCCCGCCATCCGGAGGGCGCCAGTTCCAGCTCCCGCAGGCTGTAGGGCGGCTTCGACGTCAGTTTCAGCTTGAGCCAGCGCAGGTGACACCGCATCCGCAACGCGAGGCCGTGCGTCGCGATGGCGTGGATTTCGCTCTGGATCAGTCGGTTTCTGCGCAGGCGCGACCTGCGATGCCTCGTTCGGCCCTCCGCAGCGACCGACGATATTTCGCCGCGCGCGTAGCGGACCGGGCCGGGCTCGACGCCGTATGTCGTGAAGTTGTCGAACATCGACGGGTGCTGGAAATGCGCGTCCAGGGGATGGCTTCTCCTGCGGGGTCTCGTAAGGGCCGACGCGAACCGCCGGTTCATCATGTAGCCGACCGTCGAGAAGGGCAGCCGGCTGTACGAATATATCCCGAATCCGTGCGGCAGGGCGGCCACCCGGACGACCGGATGCCTCAGCTGGGTCGAGAACCTCACGATGTCCCAATCGCCCGGCAGGCCGGCCGGCAGCGCGCCCAGCAGCTCCGCGAAATGCGGCGACAGGAAAGCGTCGTCTTCCAGGATCACGCGGACCCGGTCCCCGGAGTCCAGCATGTCGGCCATGAGCTGCAGGTGGCTCGCGTAGCAGCCGACCTCCCCGGGTCCGATCCGGGCGTCGTCGAACTGTTCCTTCCACCGGTCCGGCACGTCCCGCCCGCGGAAGGCGCCGAAGCGGGCGAAGGACAGCCCCTGCTCCCGCAGCTGGCAGGAGATACGGTCCATCCGTTCGGTGTCCTCGTCGAGGTTGACGACGTATATCGGCGGCTGGGTCATGCCCCGCGGCCGCGTCGCTTCGGCCCCCGGCTCCCGGTCAGAAATTGTCCTTGCGGGTGCGGACCTCGGAGAAGATCTCGACCGGCGTGCTGCCCTCCATGCCGAGCGCCGCGGCGAAGTCGGGCACGTCGGCGCGGAGGAACGGGTTGGTCCGCCGCTCCAGGCCGAGCTCCGACGGCACGGTGCGCTGCCCGGCCGCCCGCTTGCGGTCGATCTCGGCGGCGTAGGCGGCGAGGTCGGCGTTGTCCGGCTCGACGGTGACCGCGAAGCGCGCGTTGGACTGGGTGTATTCGTGCGCGCAATAGACCATCGTCTCGTCCGGCAGCGGCTTGAACTTGGAGATCGAGTTCCACATCTGCTCGTGGGTCCCCTCGAACACCCGGCCGCAGCCGAGCGCGAACAGCGTGTCGCCGCAGAACAGCGCCTTCGACTCGGGGAACCAGTAGGCGATGTGCCCCCGCGTGTGCCCCGGCACGTCGAACACCCTCGCCTCGGCCTCGTACAGCCTGTAGGTGTCGCCGTCGCCCACCTCGATGTCGATGCCGGGGATCCGGTCGCGGTCGGCGCGCGGGCCCACCACGGTGCAGCCGGTGCGCTCCTTGATCTCCGGCACGCCGCCGATATGGTCGTTGTGGTGATGGGTCGCCAGCACGTGGGTGAGGGTCCAGCCGAGCGTGTCCAGCGCCTCGAACACCGGCGGCGCGTCCGACGGGTCGACGACCGCAGCCTGGCCGCTCGAGGATTCGCGGACCAGGTAGACATAGTTGTCCACCCGGGTCGGGATCTGATGGATTTCGAGCGTCGACATCGCCGCGTTCTCTCCCGCGTTGGTGACCGTCCGGCGCGCGCAACCTAGCAAGAAGGGCCGCGTCGTTCCATCCGTGTCGGGGCGTATCCGGTTGCTCAGAAACGCTTCCAACCGAATCGGACAGACTCTAGGCTGAGCCCATGTGGTCCGACGTGGTCGAGTTGAGGAACTTCTACCGCTCCCGCGTGGGCGGTGCCGCGCACCGCATGATCCGCGAGCATGTCCGCGCCTATTGGCGAGACGTGACCGGCATGAACGTGCTGGGGATCGGCTACCCCACGCCCTATCTCGGCCAGTTCCGCAACGAGGCGGAACGGGTCGTCGCCGTCATGCCGGCGCGCCAGGGGGTGATCCGGTGGCCGGGGGAGGGGGCCAATCTCGCCGCGCTCGCCGACGAGGCGGAACTGCCGCTGCCCGATCTCTCGATGGACCGGGTCCTGCTCGTCCACGCCCTCGAATCGGCGGAACAGCTGAGGCCGATGCTGCGCGAGGTCTGGCGGGTGATGGCGGACGGCGGCAGGACGATCGTGGTCGCCCCCAACCGGACCGGGATATGGGCGCGGCTCGACCGGACGCCGTTCGGGCACGGCCATCCCTATTCCCAGTCGCAGCTGTCGCGGCTGCTGCGGGACGCGATGTTCAACCCGGTCGCCGCGCGCTACGGGCTGTTCGTGCCGCCGAGCCGCCGGCGGGTGCTCCACGCGGCGGCGCCGGCGTGGGAACGCATCGGGGGGCGCTGGTTCCCCCGTCTCGGCGGCGTGCTCATCGTGGAGGCGACCAAGCTGATCTACGCCGCGACGCCGGCCGCCGCGTCAGGACGCAGGCGCGTGCTGGCGCCGCAGCAGGAAAATCCCTTCCCGGCTCCTTAGGTTCGCGAACGGGCCGATCTTGCCGATCGCGCTGACCCGCCCGGTGCTGTCGAGCGAGACCGCGCGCTCCACCGTGACGTCGAGGTCCTGGCACAGCTCCTGGAAGTCGCGAATGGTGCAGAGATGGATGTTCTCGGTGTCGTACCAGCGCTCGGCGGCGCCGCCGATCACCGGCATCCGCCCTTCCCATACCAGCCGCCAGCGAATCCCCAGCTGGCCGAAATTGGTGAAGGAAACCACGACCCCGGTCGCGATCCGCAGAAGCTGGCCGAGCAGATCGCGGGGCGCCCGGGTCGCCTGAAGGGTCCGGCTCAGCACCGCGTAGTCGAACGCGCCCGGCGGGTAGTCGGCGAGATCCTTGTCGGCGTCGCCCTGGATCACCGACAGGCCGCGGCTCACGCATGCGTTCACCCCGTCCTGGCTGAGCTCGATTCCGCGCGCGTCCACGTCCTTGAAGTTGACCAGGTGGTAGAGCAGCGCGCCGTCGCCGCAGCCGATATCGAGCACGCGCGAGCCCGGCTCGATCATGTCGGCGATCACCTGAAGGTCGCGCCGGATCGCCGGTGCCGCTTCGTTCATGGTCCCGCGAGGCCGCGATGCTTCCCCGCGCCGTCGAGAAAGCCCCGCAGCGTGGTCGCGAACTCGGGCTCGTCGAGCAGGAAGGCGTCGTGCCCCTTGTCGGTCTCGACCTCGACGAAGCTGACATTGGCGGCGACGGCGTTGAGCGCCCTGACCACCTCGCGGCTCTCGATCGTCGGGAACAGCCAGTCGCTGGTGAACGAAAACAGGCAGAACCGGACCGACGTGCCCGCGAACGCCTTGGCCAGCACGCCGTCATGTTCCGAGGCGATATCGAAATAATCCATCGCACGTGTGATATAGAGGTATGAGTTCGCGTCGAAACGCTCGACGAAGGAGCTCCCCTGATGGCGCAGATAGCTCTCCACCTGGAAGTCGGCGTCGAAACCGAAGCTGAGCGCGTCGCGGCTTTGCAGGCGGCGCCCGAACTTCCGGTGCAGCGCCGAATCGGAGAGGTAGGTGATATGCGCCGCCATGCGCGCCACGGCGAGCCCGCGGGTCGGCACGCAGCCCTGGCGCAGATACTCGCCGTGCCGCCAGTCGGGGTCCGCCATGATCGCCTGGCGGCCGACCTCGTTGAATGCGATGTTCTGCGACGAATGGCGGGCCGCGGCCGCGATCGGCACGGCGGCGAAGACCCGCTCGGGATGGCGGACCGCCCATTCGAGCGCCTGCATCCCGCCCATCGAACCGCCGATCACGCAGAACAGTTGTTCGATCCCCAGACGGTCCAGCAGCAGCGCCTGGACGTTCACCATGTCGCTGACGGTGATCACCGGGAAGTCGAGGCCGTAGGGCTCGCCGGTTTCCGGATTCGGGTCCATCGGGCCGGTGGTGCCCATGCACCCGCCCAGCACGTTGGAACAGACGATGAAATAGCGCTCCGTATCGAGAACCTTGCCCGGCCCGACGAGGAGGTCCCACCAGCCGGGCTTGCCGGTGACGGGGTGGGTCTCGGCGACGAACTGGTCGCCGGTCAGCGCATGGCAGACCAGGATCGCGTTGGAGCGTTCGGCGTTCAGCGTACCGTAGGTGCGGTAGGCGACCGTGACCGGCCCGAGCTCGACGCCGCAGTCGAGGCGCAGCGGTTCTTCCGTCGCGAGGCGGACATGGTTGCCCGGGATATCCGCCTGCATGAGCGACGTCGGGCGATTGAGCGCTACGGGCTTCATGATCCTCGACCGGGTTCGGGTTCCCTGATGAACCGGCTGCCGCCGCGATGCGATCCCAGCGCACCGTCGCTCGATGGCGGCGCCGATTGTAACCAATGCGGGGGGTGGTTATAAGTCGCAACCGCCCACAGACAAGACCGTTCGGCGGATGCCGGGTGTCGGCAGGGGTGCGCCGGGTAGCTACGGAGCTGTAATGGATCGTTCCGGGAAGTCGCTTGCGGAAGTCCGAAAGCGCATCGATTCGATCGACGATCGGCTGCACGATCTGTTGATGGAGCGTGCGACGGTGGTGCGCTCCGTGGACGAAGCCAAGGCGGCGTCCGGCGCGCCGACATACCGGCCCGGACGCGAGGCGGACATATTGCGCCGGCTGCTGGACCGGCACGACGGCGAGTTCCCGCTCGGCCCGCTGATGCTGATCTGGCGGCAGGTCATTTCGGCGAGCCTGGGCCTCCAGGACAGGTTCGTGGTCGCCGTCTATGCCGCCGAGGACTCGCATGCCTGCCAGGAAGTCGCGGAAATTCATTTCGGCGCCGCCGCGCCGGTTTCCATACACCGGACGCTGGCCGGCGTGTTCAACGAGGTGACCCACGGCAAGGCGTCGGTGGGTATCCTGCCGTTCCCCGCCGAGGGCGAGGACGTACCCTGGTGGCCGCGCCTGGTGCGGTACGGACGGGAGCGGGAGAGCGGCGACGGCCCGTCCATCGTCGCGCGCCTGCCCTTCGTGCCGACGCGGCGGCATTCCGACCCGTCGCACGACTCGCTGGTGATCGCGATGCAGGAGCCCCAGCCTTCCGCGCGCGATCGAAGCGTCGTCGTTGTCATGGTCGATACGGAAACCAGCCGCGGCCGGGTTCTCGGCGCCTTCCAGACGCACGGGCTGGAGCCCAAGATGACGCTGACCCACCGGGAGGATGCGAGCCGCGATTCCACTCTTTTCCTGCTCGAGGTCGACGGTTTCTACGGCCGCGAGGACGAGCGGATCGCCGCGGTCGCGGAAGAGATCGGTGGCGAGGAGCCGGCGGTCGTCCAGGTCCTGGGAGCCTACGCCGAACCCTTCGCCCGCAAGGACATCGACGGCCGGCAGGGTACGAGCGGACAATGAGCGAGCCCGTTCCCCGGCCGGGCATCCTGGAAATCGCGCCCTACGTTCCCGGCGATTCGTCGATCCCGGGCAAGGCGCGCGTGATCAAGCTGTCGTCCAACGAGGGCGCGCTGGGTCCGAGCCCGGCGGCGATGCGTGCCCTCGCCGAGACCGCCGCCGACATCCACCGTTACCCCGACGGCGGCGCGATGGCGCTGCGCGAGGCGATCGGGCGGGCGCACGGGCTCGATCCGGCGCGCATCGTCTGCGGCGCCGGGTCGGACGAGCTGATCACCCTGCTGGTGCGCGGCTATGCCGGACCGGGCGATCAGGTTCTGACCCATGCCCACGCCTTCGTCATGTACCGGCTCGCCGGGCTGAGCGTGGGCGCGGAGATGGTCGAGGTGCCGGAAACCGACCTCACCGCCGATGTCGATGCCCTGCTGGCGGCGGTGACGCCGAAGACCCGTATCGTCTTCGTCGCCAACCCGAACAACCCGACCGGCACCTATATCCCCGAGGACGGTCTCGAACGCCTGCGGGCCGGCCTGCCGGACGACGTGGTGCTGGTGATCGATTCCGCCTACGCCGAGTACGTGACCCGCAACGACTACGCCGCCGGCGAAGCGCTGGTCGATCGCGGCCGGAACACGGTGATGACGCGGACCTTCTCCAAGATCTACGGGCTTGGCGGCGTCCGGCTCGGCTGGGCCTACTGTCCCGAGGCCATCGCCGATGTGCTCCACCGCATCCGTTCCCCCTTCAACATCAACTCTCCGGCGCAGGCGGCGGGGATCGCCGCGGTCGAGGACACCGATTTTCTCGCCCGGTCCCGCGATCACAACGCAGCCTGGCTGCCGTGGGTGTCCGAGCGGATCGCGGCGGCGGGCTTTCCGGTCACCCCGAGCGTCGGCAATTTCGTCCTCGTCGGGTTCCCGGACGGGAAGGGGCGAAACGCCGAAGCTGCCCTGGCCCATCTGGCGCGGTACGGGCTGATACCGCGCGCGGTGGCCGGCAACCGCCTTCCCCACCACCTGCGGATCACCGTCGGGCTGGAGGACGAGATGCGCACCCTCGTCGAGGCGATCGAGGCGTTCGCGGGCTGATCCATGTCGAACGAGGTCCTGTTTCAACGGATCGCCCTGATCGGAATCGGGCTGATCGGCTCCTCGCTGGCCCGCGTGGTCAGGCGCGACGGCCTCGCCGGCCATGTCGTCGCCTGCGCGCGCCGCGCCGAGACGCTTGCGGCGGCCAAGCGGCTCGACATCGTCGATTCGACGACGCACGATCCCGCCGAGGCGGCGGCCGGCGCCGATCTGGTGATTATCTGCACCCCGCTCGGGAGCTACGGCGAGGTCGCGCGCGCCATCGCGCCGAGCCTGTCGCCGGGCGCCATCGTTTCGGACGTGGGCTCGGTCAAGGGGGCGGCGCTCGATTCGGTGACGCCGCACTTGCCCGAGGGGGTCCACTTCGTTCCGGGCCATCCGATCGCCGGCACCGAGAACACCGGCCCGGGCGCGGGTTTCGATACGCTGTTCGAAGGGCGCTGGTTCCTGATCACGCCGCCGCCCGGGACCGACGAGGCGGCGATCGAGCGGGTCGCCGAGCTGTGGCGCCGCGCCGGAAGCATGATCGCGAGGATGGACGCGGAGCACCACGACCATGTTCTGGCGATCACCTCGCACATCCCGCACCTGATCGCCTACACAATCGTCGGCACGGCGACCGACCTCGAGGACCACCTGAAATCCGAGGTGATCAAGTACTCCGCCGCCGGTTTCCGCGACTTCACCCGGATCGCGGGGTCGGATCCGGTGATGTGGCGCGACATCTTCCTCAACAACCGCGAGGCGGTGCTGGAGATGCTGGGCCGCTTTACCGAGGACCTGACCGCGCTTCAGCGCGCGGTGCGGGTCGGCGACGGGAACGCTCTCGAGCTGCTCTTCACCCGGACCCGCGACATCCGGCGCGGCGTCGTCGCGGCGCAGCAGCACATCCCCCCGCAACCGGACGACGAGGGCTGAAGCTCAGCCGTCCCAGTCGATCGGGGGCAGCTGCGTCACCGAGATCAGGCCGAAAGACAGGCGTCGGTCCTGGATCGTAAGCGGCATCGCGATCGTGCCCTTGCGTCCCGAGCTCGCGCGCGCGACCAGATCGAGTCCGAGACGGATCGCCCCGGCATCGTTTCCGGTCATCCACCCCTGGGCGACGAGCGTGCGAAGCAGTTCGCGATAACCCTCGATCCAGACGGACAGCGCCGCGAGCGGCTGGAGATCGCGGTCGAGCGCGAGCGTTCCCGAACCTCCGGCGCTGGCTCCTTGCGAGCGTATGGAGGCCTCGGCGATTTCCAGCGTGCCGCCGCCGTCGCGCCACACCGCAAGCGCCCTGGCGGTCGCCTCGCGCGGTGCCGGGCCGATCAGCTTGGCGGTCAACGACGCCTCGTCGATCCCGAGGCCGGACCCGTTCGCTTCGGCGTTTGCGAATTCGACCTTCCCGAGGCGGAGCGCGATCGTCGGGCCCGGCGGCTCGGGGCCTCGTCCCCGGTCCGCGCGGCCCGGCTCCGCGGGCAGGAGGATCGTCGCTTCGGCCTCCGCGATCTTCCTTGGCAGGGAACGGACGGGCGTGTCGATCGCCACGTCCTCCAGCTTCAGGACGATCTTCGTCGCCCGGGCTTCGGCCAGGAACAGGGCGAGGCCGAACGACGAGCCGACCGCGACACGGATCGGCGTCCCATCCGTCCGGAGCCGGTGGACGCCGGCGCCATCGAACGCGATTCGGTCGAGGTTCCAGGGTCGGATCCTCGCGGTCATGCGAGGCCCCCGCCAGCTCCAGCCGCCCGCCGAATCCGGCGCCGCGATCGACGGCGCGTCGACGGTCGCGGTGAGCGAGGCGGGATAGCCCGAGATCCGCACGCGGTCGTATGAGACCGACCAGCCGTTGGCGCGCATATCGGCCGCCCAGCCGTCCATCTCTCCGCGAACCCTGTCGGCGTAGGTCCACCAGATCGCGCTGTAAACGATCACGGCGACGCCGATCAGCGCCGCCGTCCCGTACGCCGCTTTCCTCGCCATCGGCGACCCTCCGACCCCGACTTATATGCGGCTCCCCGGCGGCGGTCGAGCGCGGGCGGTCCGGACGTTATTGTGCCCCGATGGGAAGGTTCCCCGACCGCCACGGCCGATGACCGCCACCGACAGGTCCACGCCGCTCTGGGTGACCGTCGCGCCCGGGCTGTTCGTGCTGTGCTGGGCGTCCGGCTTCCCGGTGACCCGGCTGGGGATCGAGTTCACCGAGCCCCTGACGCTGCTGGCGATCCGGTCGGCGCTGAACGTGATCGCGGTCGGCGCGGCGCTTCCCTTCCTCGCGGCCGCCTGGCCGGCGACATGGCGCGAGGCCGGTCACATCGCGGTCGCCGGATTCCTGCTCCACTCCGCCTACCTCTCCTGCATCTTCCTCGCGCTGGGCGAGGGGGTGGCCCAGGGAACGCTCGCCCTGATGGCCGGCATGCAGCCGCTTCTCACCGCCGTGGTGGTGGGCCGGGCGCTCGGCGAGCGCGTATCCCCCGTCCAGTGGGCCGGGTTCGCGCTCGGATTCGCGGGCCTCGCCTGCGTGCTCGGCGACCGGGTGGGCGTATCCGCGGGGTCGGCTCTCGGCTACGCCCTCGCCGGATTGACTCCCGTGCTGATCACCGCCGCCTCGCTCTACCAGAAGCGCTACTGCGCCGCGATGGACCTGAAGACGGGAATGATCATCCAGCACGGCACCGCGTTCGCGACCACGGGGATTCTCGCCCTCCTGCTCGAAAGTAACAGGGTGACGCCCAGCGTCGAGCTGGGCTTCGTCCTGATATGGCTGGTGCTGGTCCTCTCGGTCGCCGCGTCCAACCTCTATTACGTCCTGCTGAGGCGCGGCGAGGCCGCCCGGGTGTCGAGCCTGTTCTATTTGACCCCGCCGACGACGGTCCTGCTCGGCTATCTCAGCTTCGGCGAGGCGTTCGGGCCGGCCGCGCTCGCCGGGTTCGCGATCTCCGGCCTGGGCGTTTTCCTCGTGACACGACGCGGAAAGGCTGGCGCGTGACGGGCGGCCGATCCGCGCATGCGCTGTTTCTCGCCGCCGCGCCGCTGATATTCGCGGTGACGTGGAGCACGGGCAACATCTTCACCAAGTACGGCATGCCCTATGTCGAGCCGCTCACCTTCCTCGCGCTGCGTTTCGCGTTCGGGACGCTGTTCTTGGTCGCGGTCGCCGCGGCCGTCCGGGCGCCATGGCCGTCGAGCGCGGCGGAAGCGGGCCATGTGATCGTGGCCGGAGTGCTGGTCCACGGCGGTTATCTCTGGTCGGTCTTCGTCGCGGTCGACGAGGGGGTGGCGATCGGCACGCTCGCGCTCATCGTCGGCCTTCAGCCCCTGCTGACCGCGACGATCGTCGGACGCGCGCTCGGCGAACGGGTGAGCGCGGTGCAATGGGTCGGCTTCGTGCTCGGTTTCGTCGGGGTCGTCATGGTGGTCTGGCGCAAGATCGATCTGGCCGAAGGCACGTTGTTCGGCATGGCGCTCGGCGTGACCAGCGTGCTCGCGCTCACGATCGGGACGGTCTATCAGAAGCGTTTCTGCGCCGACATGGATCTGCGGTCCGGGACAGCGCTGCAACAGGGGGTCAACGCGGCGATTACCCTCGGGCTGGTGTTGATGCTGGAGACGCGGGTCATCGACTGGACCGGCGAGTTCGTGTTTTCGCTCTTCTGGCTGGTCTTCGTCCTCACCATCGGGGCCTACAACCTGCTCTTCTACCTGCTGCGACTCGGGGAGGCCTCGCGGGTGGCGAGCATGTTCTACCTGACCCCGGCGATCACGGCCGCGATGGGGTATCTCATGTTCGACGAGATCCTGGGTCCGGTGTCGCTGATCGGCATGGCGGTCGCGGTCACCGGGTTCGCGCTGGCCTCCCGATGAAGCCGAAGATCGTGTTCGACCGGCCCGGCGACGTCTGGTTCTTCACCTACGGCTCGCTGATGTGGGACCCGGGCTTCGCCTTCGTCGAGACGCGGAGCGCGCTGCTGAGGGGATATCACAGGAAGTTCTGCGTTGACTCCACCGTCTATCGGGGAACGCCGGAGCGGCCGGGGCTGGTGCTCGGGCTCGACCGTGGGGGCGCTTGCCGGGGCGTCGCCTACCGGATCGCCGAGCGCCGGCGCGACGCGGCCGCGCGCTATCTCGACCGGCGCGAGCTCGCCGAGGACATCTACCTGCTGCGGAGAGTCGGGCTGGAAACCGCGGAAGGCCGCCTTGAGGGCTATACGCTGGTGGTGGACCGGGCGACGCCCTATTACGCGCGCGGCGTCTCCCAGGCCGAGCAAGCCCGCCGGATCGCGACCTGCCGCGGGGAACGGGGAACCAACGCGACCTATCTGAAGGAGACGATCGACCGTCTGGAGGCGTTCGGGATCCGCGACCGGGGTCTCCTGGCGCTGCGCCGCCGTGTACGGCTGCAAGGGTTGAGAGGGAGATGACTTACGATTTCATCATCGTCGGCGGCGGGTCGGCCGGATGCGTGCTCGCCAGCCGCCTTACGGAACGCGCCGGCAACCGGGTTCTGCTTGTCGAGGCCGGGGAGGATTTCGCCCCTGGCGAAGAGCCGGAGAATCTCCGAGACACGTTCGCGGGCGCCGCCCATTCGAGCGCGCGCTTCACCTGGCCCGGCCTTCAGGCGACGTTTTCGCCCCGGCCGGGAAACGCGCCCGACCGCCGCGCGCGGCGACGCTACATCCAGGGCCGGGTGATGGGGGGCGGATCGTCGGTCAACGGGATGGTGTCGAACCGGGGGCTGCCGAGCGACTATGCCGACTGGGTCGCGCGCGGCGCGGCGGGTTGGGGCTGGGAGGACGTGCTTCCGTTCTTCATCGACCTCGAAACCGATCTCGACCGGGACGGATCTCTCCACGGAAGGGAAGGGCCGATCCGTATAAGCCGGATACCCGAAGAGAAGTGGCCCGGATTTACCCGGGGCTTCGCGGAGGCGGCGGAAGCACACGGGTTCGGCAACCTGGGCGACCAGAACGCGCGGTTCGAGGACGGGTATTTCCCCATCGGCATCTGCAACGACGACGAAAGAAGAATCTCGACCGCCACGGCCTACCTGACCAGGGAGGTTCGCGCGCGCGAGAATTTCGAGATCCTCGACAGGTCGGTCGCCGAGCGTTTGCTGTTGGAGGGCAGGCGGGTCGTCGGGATCCGCGTCCACCGGGAGGGGACCGTTCGCGACGTTCGCGCCAATGAGGTCATCGTGTGCATGGGCGCGCTCCATTCGCCGCCCCTGCTGATGCGCTCGGGCATCGGGCCTGCGGCGGCGCTGTCCGCGCTCGGCATTGAAACCGTTCTCGACAAGCCCGGCGTGGGTCAGCACCTGATGGAGCACCCGGGCGTCAATTTCGGCGGGTACATGAAGCGGGAGGCGAGGCTCGCGGGCGATCTACGCCGGCCGTTCTACGCCGGGCTGCGCTATTCCTCCGGTCTGGAGGGCTGCCCGTCCGGGGACATGTATCTGATCCCAATGAACAAGTCGGCCTGGCACGCGGTCGGAGACCGTCTCGCTCTGACCATGCTCTGGGTCAACAAGTCGTATTCCACCGGCGAGGTGAGGCTGGTTTCGGCCGACTGGCGGGACGAGCCCGAGGTCGACTTCAACATGGTTTCCGACGAGCGCGATCTCGTCCGCCTGATGGAGGGCACGCGGCTGATGGCGAGCATCCAGACCCATCCGGCGGTCCGGGCCCGAACGCACGAGATTTTCCCGGTGAGCTACGGCGACCGCGCGCGCCGGGTCGCGGTGTACAGCCGTTTCAACCGTTTGCAGACCTGGCTGGGCGGCCGCCTGATGGACAGCTGGGGGCCGCTCCGGCGCTGGATGATCGAGATGCTGATCGCCGATTGCCCCTCGATCGACGATCTTCTCGCCGACGAAACGGTGCTTAAGGGCTGGATCCGGGACACGGTGCTGGGCCATTGGCACCCCTCCTGCACCAACCGGATGGGCGCGCACGACGATCCGGGCGCGGTAACCGACCCCGAGGGGCGGGTCTGGGGTATCGGCGGGCTGCGGATCTGCGATGCGTCGATCATGCCCACGGTGCCCTGCGCCAACACCAACATCCCGACGATCATGATCGGCGAAAAGGTGGCGGCGCACATCCTGGCCGCCGGCTAGCGCAGGCGACGTCCGCCCTCTTCCGGCCCCTCCCGCGAGCGCGAGGGGTGGTCCACAACGATCGCGGACCTCTTTCTCGTCAAGGCATGTATCACGCGCCCCGAAAAAAGCCCTTGCCCGCGTCGCCCGGCATCCCCATATCGCAGCGCGCTGGAACGTCCCGAGAGGCCGGATGCCGTGGCTCGGATAACCGCTCTTCTCGCCGAACCGAGATCGATGTTCGCGCCTGTCGCCGCCCTGTTGGCGGGGGTCGCGCTGCTGATGCTGGGCAACGGCCTGTTCCTGACCCTGGTGCCCTTGCGCGCCGGGATCGAGGGCTTCGGCGCCGCCTGGATCGGGGCGATCGGAGCGGCCTATTTCACCGGCTTCGTGCTGGGCTGCTATCTGGTGCCGCCGATGGTCGCGCGAGTGGGGCATATCCGCGTCTACGCCGCGGTCGCCGCGCTCGGCGCCATCGTTCCGCTGCTGCACGCGCTGGCGTTGAGCCCGTTGGCCTGGATCGTCTTTCGGGTCGTGCTCGGGCTGTGCCTTTCCGGCCTCTACATGGTGATCGAGAGCTGGCTCAACGCCGCTTCGTCCCGGCGCAGCCGGGGCACGGTGTTCTCGGCCTATATCGCTATCCACCTGGCTTCCGTCACCGCGGGCCAATATCTGATCCTGATCGGTTCTCCGGCAGGTCCGGTGCTGTTCTCCGTCGCGGCGATCCTGTTCGCGCTCGCCGTCGTCCCGGTCTGCCTGACCCGCGCGCCCTCGCCACCGGTGCCGGTCAGGGCGCGGCCGGACCTGCGCAAGTTGTGGCGCAACTCGCAGGTCGCCGTGCTTGGCTGCATGACCAACGGCATGGTCAACGGCGCGGTCTGGAGCCTGGCGCCGATCTACGCCAAGGGTCTCGGACTGTCGCTGACCGGCATCGCCGTCTTCGTCAGCGTCGCGATCGTGGGCGGGGCGCTGGTCCAGTATCCGCTGGGCCGTCTCTCGGACCGCCTGCCGGACAGGCGCTGGCTGATCGCCGGCCTGTGCGGGATCGCCGCCTGCGCGGGTTTCGTTCTGATGTTCGGGACCGCACTGCCCCTGCCGGCGTTGTATACGGCCTACCTCCTGTTCGGGGCGGCGGCTTTCTCGATCTACGGTTTCTCCGTCGCGCACGCCAACGACCACGCCGGACCGGGCGATTTCGTGGAGATCAGCGCGGGCCTGCTGGTGATCTTCGGGGTCGGCGCCGTCGCCGGGCCGCTGCTCGCCTCCTGGCTGATGGAAGCGCTGGGTTTCCGGTATCTCTTCCTGTTTACCTGCGCGGTCCATGCCGGGGTGGCGTTGTGGGCGGTGTGGCGAACCGGGCAGCGCGACGCCGTCGCTCCCGGGGACCGCGAGGACTACGTGCCGACGGTCCGGACGTCGCCGAACGCATTCGCCCTGGATCCCCGCGCCGACGACGCGGCGCCAGGGCAAAGGTCCCTATGATGGTATCTTTGACCGACGAGGGAGGCCGGAGATGAAACTGATCAGCTACCGCCGCGCGGGCAGGGAGGGCTATGGCGCGGTCGGCGACGGAGGCATCGTCGATCTCGGCGCACGGATCGGCGGAGAATTCCCGACCCTGCAGAGCGCGATCGCCGGCCTCGCCTTGTCGCGAATCGAAGCCGAGGCGGGCGCGGACGCGGATTTCGGCCTCGACGAGGTCGAGTTCATGTTCCCCATCACGGCGCCCGAGAAAATCCTTTGCATCGGGCGGAACTACCGCGGCTATCACGAGGTGCTGGCGGACGGGGGGCCCGAATGGCCGAGCGTTTTCCCGCGGTTTCCCTCGAGCTTCGCGCCGCACGGCGAGCCGATCCTGAAGCCCCGCGTCTCGGACGAGCTCGATTTCGAGGGGGAGCTCTGCGTCGTCATCGGCAAGGCCGGCCGGCACATCCCCGAGGAACGGGCGATGGACTACGTCGCCGGCTACACCGCGATGAACGAGGGATCGGTGCGCGAATGGCAGCATCGCGGCACCCAGAACTGCCCCGGCAAGAACTTCTACCGTTCGGGCGCGATCGGCCCCTGGATGGTCACCGCGGACGAGGTGGATGATATCGACGATCTGAGGATCAGGACCCGGGTGGACGGCGAACTCCGCCAGGACGGTTCGACCGCGATGATGATCTTCAAGGTCCCGTTCCTGATCGCCCACATATCCCGTTTCACCTGGTTCGAGCCGGGCGACATGATCGCGACCGGCAGCCCCGGCGGTTCGGCCGTTTCGGAAGACGAGCCGCGCTGGCTCCGCGCAGGTCAGGAGATCGAGGTCGAGGTGGAGAGGGTCGGGGTGCTGAGGAACAGGGTCGAGGCCGAATAGGTCCGGATCTATCGCCGCTAACGCGCCGATCGCTCGATCTCTTCCGCAAGACGCCTGATTTCCGCGATGCGCTCTTGCGATGCCGGGTGGGTCGACAGCCACGACGGTGCGTCCGATTTCCCGCCTCCCGTCAGTTTCTCGAAGAAGAGCGCCAACGCCGTGGGGTCGTAGCCGGCTTTCGCCACGAGCGCCATGCCGATCCGTCAGTGGAACAGGAGCGAGGGATACCACAGGACCGCGACGATGCGGTCGAACATGACGTAGAGGAATACCCATCCCGCGGCCGCGTATATCAGCGCGATCCACCACGCATAGCCGCCCCACACGAGGAGGTAGAGGGCGACGAAGACCGGCAGGGCGACGAGCTGGCCCGCTACGACGGCGACGGCGAAGATTCCGATCCACCAGAGAAAGAGATGGGCGACCGGGACGATCTCGGCGCGCACCGGGAAGACGTCGCCGCCCTCGGCACGAATGCGGCGGACCTCCCGCGCGCCCTGCCACAGCGCCACCGCCGAGAGGCAAATCGCCGGGATCATCGTGATCATCGGGGTCCGGCCCACGTCCGCCGGCCAGGCGAAGGTCGGCGCCAGCCCGTATAGCGCGA
>JAJDVM010000017.1 GCA_022826125.1 Defluviicoccus sp. | reverse complement strand
TCCACGCCCGGCTTGCGTTGGAGCGGCTGCTGAAACGCATCTACAAGGTCGATAAGGACCTCGACCCGCCGAAGACCACCAACCTGGATGCCTACCTCGGCGAGCCCGCCTTCCAGGAACTGGCGCCCGAGGCCGTGTGGCGGAAGGCCGAGTATATCCGGCAGGCCGGAAACGTTGCCGTGCATGGCAACAAAACGCCGACGCCGGAACAGGCGCTGGACATGGTCAGGGAGCTTTTCCACGTCGCCTACTGGGCGGGCCGCACGTACCTCCGCAAAGGGGCGGAGGAGCTGCAAGGCAAGGAATTCGACGAATCCCTGATCCCGGGAGCGGAACCCTCGGTAACGCCCGAGACCATCGAAGCCCTGAACGCCTTCAAGGCCGCGCGGGATGCGGCGGAAGAGGACAAGAAGGAGATAGAGGAAGAGCTGGAGGCGCTCCGCGCCCAGGTCGCCGCGATCAAGGCCGAAAACGAGGCGGTCCCCGAGACCCACGATTGGAACGAAGCCAGGACCCGCGAGCTGCTTATCGATCTCGCCTTGCAGCGGGCCGGTTGGGCCTTGGACCGACCCCGGGACCGGGAGTACGAAGTCACCGGCATGCCCAACAAGGAGGGCATCGGCTACGCGGACTATGTCCTCTGGGGCGACGACGGCAAACCGCTGGCCGTGGTCGAAGCGAAAAGGACGACCGTCGACCCGAAGAAGGGGCGGCAGCAGGCGAAGCTCTACGCCGATTGCCTGGAGACCATGCACGGCCGGCGGCCGGTCATCTTCTACACCAACGGATACAAGACGTTTCTGTGGGATGACCGTGCCTACCCGCCCCGCGAGGTTGCCGGCTTCTACAAGAAGGACGAACTCGCCACCCTTATCCACCGCCGCGAACAGCGCCGGCCCCTCGACGTCGCCCAGGTGAAGGACGCCATCGTCGAGCGCTACTACCAGAAGCGGGCCATCGGCAGCATCGGAGACCAATTCGCGAAGTCGCGGCGCAAGGCGCTGCTGGTGATGGCCACCGGCACCGGCAAGACCCGGACGGCCATCGCGCTGGTGGACCTCCTGCAACGGGCGGGCTGGATCAAGCGGGCCTTGTTCCTGGCCGACCGGGTGTCATTGGTCAATCAGGCGGTGAATGCGTTCAAGACCCATCTGCCGGATTCGAGCCCGGTGAACCTTGTGACCGAGAAGGAGGCCGAGGGCCGGGTGTACGTCAGCACCTACCCGACGATGATGGGATTGATCGACGAGACGAAAGGCGGCGAGGCGCGTTTCGGCGTCGGCCACTTCGACCTCGTGATCATCGACGAGGCGCACCGGTCGGTCTACCGGAAGTACGGGGCCATCTTCCGCTACTTCGATTCCCTGCTGGTGGGGCTGACCGCGACGCCGCGCGATCAGGTGGACAGGAACACCTACCAGCTCTTCGATCTGGAGCCCGGCGCGCCGACGGACGCCTACGAACTGGAAACGGCGGTGGCGGACGGCTTCCTGGTCCCGCCGAAGGTCCGGCAGGTCGACCTGAAGTTCCCCCGCGAAGGGATCGACTACGATTCCCTCAGCGACGAGGAAAAGGAGCGTTGGGAAAACCGCGACTGGGGGGACGAGGTGGAACCCGGAGACTTTCCGGACCGCGTCAATGCGTCCGCCATCAACAGTTGGCTGTTCAACGAGGATACCGCCGACAAGGCGCTGCAACACCTGATGGAGAACGGACATGCCGTCGCGGGCGGCGACCGCCTCGCCAAGACGATCATATTCGCCCGCAATCACCAGCATGCGACGTTCATCGAGGAGCGGTTCAATCACCACTACCCCCACTACAAGGGACGCTTCGCGCGGGTCATCGACCACTACGCCAATTATCCCCAAAGCCTGATCAACGACTTTTCGCAAAAGGACAAGGAGCCGCACATCGCGATCTCGGTGGATATGCTGGACACGGGGATCGATATCCCCGAGGTCGCCAACCTGGTCTTTTTCAAACCGGTCTATTCCAAGATCAAGTTCTGGCAGATGATCGGCCGGGGCACCCGGTTGTGCCCCGAACTGTTCGGGCCGGACGGAGACAAGCAGGATTTCCGGGTCTTCGACTTCTGTTTCAACTTCGACTTCTTCCGGGAAAACCCGGACGGCATCGAGAGCGGAGAAACCCTTCCGCTGGGAACGCGGCTGTTCCAGTCCCGCGTCCGGTTGCTGGCCCATGTGCAGAGAACGCCCGGCCTGGACGAGGACGCCAAGCTCGCGGGCGCGCTGGCCGACGAGCTCCACGGCGAGGTCGCGGCGATGAACCGCGACAACTTCATCGTCCGGATGCAGTTGGAGGATGTGGACCGCTACCGGGAGCGCGGCGCCTGGAACCAACTCGGCGAGGAAGACATCGAACGCCTCCAGCGCAACGTCGCCGGCCTGCCCAGCGGGACCGAAACCGGCGAAATCGAGTCCCTGATGTTCGATTTCACGGCGCTGACCATGCAGCTCGCGTTCGCCGAAGGAGATCAGGGCGCCTACGAAACCCGACGGCAGCGGGTGGTCGAGATCGCGGCGCTCCTGGAGGAAAAGAGCGCGATCCCGGCCGTCAAGGCACAGCTCGACTATTTGGCGGCCATGCAGGAGCTTGAGTTCTGGGAGGGGATGAGCCTCAACCGCCTGGAGGAATTGCGGCGGCGGCTGCGCGATCTGGTGCCGCTGCTGGACAAGAAGAAGCGAAAGATCGTCTACACCGATTTCGAGGACGAGATATTGAGGGTCAGGGACGACGAGCCCGTCCCCATGCCGAAGATGACCAGCGCCCAATACGAGAAGAAGGTAAGGAGCTTCCTGGACAGCCACAAGGACCACCTCGCGGTCCACAAATTGCGGACCAATCAGCCCCTGACGGAGGCCGACCTCGCGTCGCTGGAGGCGGCCCTTGTCGAAGTCGGCGAAGAGGATGGCGAGACGCTGCTGAACGGGCTGCTGGCGCGAAGCGAGGCGCCGTCGCTGGCGCACTTCGTCCGCACCCTGGTCGGCCTCGACCGCGCCGCCGCGCAAGCGGCCTTCTCGGAGTTCCTCAACGATCACAGCCTGAGCCCGCCGCAAATCCGCTTCGTCGAACTGGTGATCGAGCAACTCACCGCCCGGGGGGTCATGGAGGCTTCGGCCCTCTACGAAGCGCCGTTCAGCAACGTACATGCGGGCGGGCCGGACGAACTGTTCAGCGGCAGGGAAAACGTCATCGAGGGAATCTTCGACAAGCTCGATGAAGTCAATACCGGCGTGATTTCAAAAGCGGGCTGACGGAACGGGCGCGCATCCCCCTCACCCAGCCCACCGGACCGGCTCCGCCGGCCGGAGGACAGGCATGGCTAAGGCTCGCAGCCCTCTCCCCAAGGGAGAGGGCGTGGCGGTAGCATAAAATGGTTGCGTCATGGCCGGGCCCCGACCCGGCCATCCACGTGGATCACCGGGTCAAGCCCGGTGATGACGATTTGAGGGTGATGAGGGTTTGCGGCATACCCCCCAATCCCCCCTTGCCGTCGCCCGCGCGCGAGCTAAATGTATAGGCGATAGCCGCTCCCTCGCCGGGGCGGCGTTTTACGTATGGAGCGGAGCTATGCAAGTTTGTACGTGCCAAATGGGAGGTACCTCCCAAATGGGTGTCAATAAATGTCCATTAATGTCCATGAATGTCCATTCCCGCGAAACGGCCGGAATCGGAAATCATGATTTTTCAACGACTTAGAGCTATGCGTCTGGTGCATGGCTCGCGCCCAATACAGCGCCGGGGGGGCCGGGTCCGCTCAAGGCTCGCCACACCGCTCCCGCTGTGATGATATGGGCCGGGAAATTTTCGGGGAAGCGACCAAGATGGGAAAATACCGGCTGCCGGCAATCGATCCGGCGGAGGTCGAAGAGCATGCCGGCACCTTCTACCCGGACGCGCTCAAGGGCGCGTCCGAGGCGCGGATCAAGAAACGCCTGGGGGATGCCGCCGGGCTGACGAAATTCGGCGTCAACCTGACCACCCTGCCGCCGGGCGCGGCCTCCGCGCTCCGCCACTGGCACGCCGAAGAGGATGAATTCATCTACGTTCTCGAAGGCGAGGTGA
>JAJDVM010000160.1 GCA_022826125.1 Defluviicoccus sp. | reverse complement strand
CAAGAAGGACATGATCATCTCGGGCGGGCTCAACGTCTTCCCGATCGAGATCGAGCGCGTGATCTGGAGCCACCCGGCGGTGCAGGACTGCGCCGTGATCGGCGTGCCCGACGAGAAGTGGGGCGAGGCGGTGAAGGCGGTCGTGGAGCTCAAGCAGGGCGAGCGGGTGAGCGGGGACGACCTGATCGCGCTCTGCAAGCAGGAGCTCTCGGCCTACAAGGCACCGAAGACGGTGGAGTTCTGGGACGAGCTGCCTCGCAGCGGCGTCGGCAAAGTGCTCAAGCGCAAGGTCCGCGAGCGGTATTGGGCGGGGCACGAGCGGAAGATTTGATGGGGGGGGGGCGCCGTTCAGCCCGCCGATATTGGCATTATAGTTATATCTATTATGATTATGATATGACCAACGACACCAGCAAGCCCCCGGTCACTGAGTCCACTGCCGACTCGTCAACCCGAGAAGCCGCCGTCGAGTCACTCCTGCGTCTGTCCAAGGAATCGAAGTCCCGGCGAGGAGAGAGCGAGGCGGACCGAAAAGCGCGCACCGCCCGCGAGCGTGGGTGGACGAGGGACGAACTCTACGAGCGCGGCAGCCCGGACGCTGATTGACACCAGTATCTTCACTTACCGCTACGGTGAACGGCTTCCAGACCGGCAGCTCATTGCGTCTGACGGTCTTCGGGACAGCATTGAGTGCGGGAGTGTGCGGATGCTTCATCAGAGCATCGCTCACCTCCCTGCGACAACGATCCTGGCCGGCTTTACGGCAGACGGAACTCATTCCAGCCACAACGGCTGATGACACAGAGGGCTTACGATGGGGACATCTCATGAATGAAACTCTTCCCTGCAGGTTTGTAGAAGTCTACGGTCTTGCTGGTGCCAGCGGACTAACTGAGGGGAAAGCGGAGATTTCCTTACTTAATTCTGAGAGTAGCACATTCTCCGCCTCCCTACAGCAGAATCCGGTATTACCATTCCGCCATGTGGATACGGTAAACGCGCTTTCTGCTAGACTCCTCGTGAAGGGTCTTAGACCGTTAACCGACTTGAGTGTACGAGAAGAAGCAATCCATACTGCGGCGCGTCGCCGCGAAACGACTTACGCCAGTAGCGTGTATGCTGTCTTTATGGGTGAGGCAAGTCAAAAAGTCAAGCTCGAACGACCACCGTTTGACACTGGTGATTTTCGAGTTTGTATTGAGGAATTCTCAAACTCCGAATTGTTAGACGGAGCTCGTCCCAAAGTTCGAGATATATTATCGGCCATAATACTAAGCCACTCCGGAGAAACAATAGAGCCGATAAGAAACATAGGCTCCGCATGTTTTCTTATCGATGGCAACAATAAACCAATATATAATCTAAACATTTCAATATCTGCAAGCGCGTCAATTTCATCACCTCTATCCAAACAGACGCTACATAATGCGATTTCTCTATTTCCTCTTGTTCCCACTTACCGTAAGATCACTAGTCTCATAGTAATGTCTCTAGACGACGAAGCGGGGGAACTTCAATCATTTATTTGCTCTTGGACAGCGATGGAAATATTTGTCAATACTAGCAGACCAGGAAAGAATAGTTTGCGCAATAAATTCAGATCTATTGCCCAAGAACTTAACGCACCGAATGCCTCGTTTGACGAGGATAAATTCGCAAAACTAAAGAAATTCAGAGACAATTATTTCCACAAGTTTGAGGCGGACAGAAGGGATTTTCCGACGAGATCTGTCCTCGAATTACTCCTAAAGTACCTAAACTTGAAAGTTAATTGTGAAGTCGGTGACGGCGGATAAGAGTATAGAGAATTACACCGGAGAAAGCGGACAACCGGTACAGGCCATACGCAACGGGTGGCGCACTTTGCTCCTAGTGTCCTGTTTCTGAAGTTAATTCATACGTATTCGGGCCTGTGGGCGATCCCGCTAACCGGGCTTCTCTCATGCATCGTCATGCCCGGACTTGTTCCGGGCATCCACGTTTTCTTGTCCCTCCTGCACGAAAAACTCGTGGATGGCCGGGACAAGCCCGGCCATGACGTGTGGGGGGCAATTGGACAGAATCTTCGCAAACGACACTGGCGACGTACAGCTAACATTCGCTTCACTGTCGCGGACGACTGCTTCGCCGGTACGGGCGCAGCGCAGTTCATGCCTTCACCTGTAACTCGCGGGGCCAGTTGGCGAGGGTCTCGCAGCCGGTCTCGGTGATGCGGATGCTCTCGGTGATCTCGAGACCCCAGTCCTCGAACCAGAGCGCGGGCATGAAGTGGATGGTCATGTTGGGCTCAAGCTCGGTGCGGTCTCCGGGGCGCAGGCTGATGGTGCGCTCGCCCCAGTCCGGCGGATAGCTGAGCCCGATGGAGTAGCCGCAGCGGCTCTCCTTGGTCAGGCCGTGGCGCGCGAGCGAGGCCGTGAACGCGGCGTGGATGTCCTCGCACCGGCTCCCCGGTCTCGCGGCGTCGAGCCCCGCCTCGATGGCCTCCAGCAGCGCGCCTTCCGCGTTGCGCTCGCGGGCCGACGGCTTGCCCAGGAACACCGTGCGGCAGAGCGGGCAGTGGTAGCGCCGGTAGACGCCCGCGATCTCGAAGAACGTCGCCTCGCCTGCGCGCATCGGCTTGTCGTCCCAGGTGAGGTGCGCGGCCGAAGCGTCGATGCCGGTCGGCAGCATCGGTACGATGGCAGGGTAGTCGCCGCCCGCGCCCTCCGCCCCGGTGATGGCGGCGTGGTAGATCTCCGCCACCAGGTCGTTCTTGCGCATGCCGGGCTCGATCACCTCCAGGATGCGTGCGTGCATCTTCTCCACGATGCGCGCGGCGTTCCTCATGAAGGCGAGCTCGGCCTCGGACTTCACGATGCGCTGCCAGTTCACGAGGCCCGTCGCGTCGAGCAGCGTCGCATCGCGGAGGTGCGTCTCCAGCGAGCGGTACGCGGCCGCGCTGAAGTAGTAGTTGTCCATCTCGACGCCGATCCGCGCGCCGCCCCAGCCGCGCCCGGCGATGACCTCGCTCAGGTAGTCCATCGGGTGGCGCTCGGTGGACATCACGTAGTGATCCCCGTAGGCCACGATATCGTCCGGCGCCATGAACACGGTGCGCTTCGCCCCGTTGGCGTCCATGCCGCGCCCGAACCACACCGGATCGCCGTCGAGCGAGAGCAGCACGCACTGGTGCACATAGAAGGACCAGCCGTCGTAGCCGGTGAGCCACGCCATGTTGGAGGGGTCGGAGACGACGAGCAGTTCGAGCCCTCGCTCGTCCATCGCGCGGCGGGCCTTCGCAATCCGCGCCGCGTATTCCTCGCGCGAGAAGGGGAGATCGACGGGCACGGGCGTCCCGGGTTCACCGGATGTGGGCGGGGTGCTGGTCAAGGCCGGGAATCTCCCCAGCGGTGGCGCCACCAACGCCCGATCATAGCGCAAGCGCGGCTCTGCTGCGGGAGCGTCACGCGGCAGGCGAGAGGCGCTCGACCTTGATCCGATCCGCCTTCTTGAGTGCCTGGGCCAGCTCCCAGGTGGATTGGAGCCGGTACCACGTATCGGCGCCGCCGCCGAACGCCTTGTCGAGGCGAATTGCCATCTCGGGCGAGATGCCGGCGCGGCAGTTCACGATGTCCGAGAGCTGCTTGCGGCTGACACCGAGCTTGCGCGCCGCTTCCGTCACGCTGAGGCCCAACGGCTCGAGGCAGTCATGACGCACGGAGAGACCCGGATGGGGCGGGTTCTTCATGGGCATGCCGCAGTCCTCCTGTTCCTAGTGGTAGTCGACCAGATCGACATCCGTAACGTCACGGCCTTCGAAGCGGAAAACGATACGCCAGTTGCGCGATACACTGACGGCCCAATGATCGGCCAGATCGCCCGTCAAGAGATGCAACCGAAATCCCGGCAGGTTCATGTCGCCAGGCTCCGACGCTTCGTCTAGGCGGGCCAGGACACGTTCGATCTTCGGCATCAACTGGGGCGAGACCCGTCGACCATCGCCCCTCTCGAACAGGTGCCTGAGGCCCGCGTGACGGAAACGAAGAATCATATCCGGTCATGTCACCTGTCACGGGGCACTTTACAGCATGAAGCGCATTATGTCGCCTCAAAATTGCTTTCCGTCACGGTCGTCATCCCAGGGTAGCGGTCCTCTCGGCGCCCCGCACCATCGTGCGGTGCACGGCGCGCCGCGGGCGCGCCATGATCAAGCCATGCACGGCAACAACCGACGCGAGCGGGCTGCAGGGGGCGGAGGCAAGATGGCCCGCGTCGTCGTCGCTGTCCCCCTCGCGCACCGTCTGCGCGAGGAATCCCCCTTATCCCAGTTAATCCCGCTTATCCCGCTTAATCCTACTTGATCCCACCGAATCCCACTTTGTCCCAGCGAATCCCACTTATCTCACTTAATCCCAGTCAATGCCGGTGAATCCCGCCCGAAATCTTGAATTCCTGTCCCACCTCCGTTTCGCGCAACCCGCGCGCACAGGCGATTCCAATCCGCGCCGGATCGCTCTACCATTCGGGGCGCGGCGCCGAGGGGCGCGCCAGGGAGGATGCGATGAAGACGATCGAGATCACGCAGGACGAGATGCAGAGCCGGATTTCGCGCTACGGCGCGCTGGAGCCGCTGCCGATCCAGCAGGACCCGGAGATTCCGCTGGAGGCCAACGACGTCATCTACGCGCGCAAGCTGCTCTCGGTGATCGGGCTCGGCGGCGACGTGGACACGCCGATCAACACCGGCGCGCCCATCGTGGACGCCGCCGGCATGACCATGACGCTCGCGGTCTGCCCGCCGGGCCAGGGCCCCTCGCTCCACGCCCACCACCAGACCTACGAGACCTTCACCGTGCTCAAGGGCCGCTTCGAAGTGACCTGGAACGACGACGGCAGCGGCCGCGTCGAGCTCGGCGAGTTCGACACCATCTCGGTGCCGCCCCGGGTCAACCGCGCCTTCCGCAACATCGGCGAGGGCGAAGGCGTGCTGCAGGTGCTGATCACCGGCGGCGTGCACGACATGACCGACATCGACATGGCGCCGTCCACCGCGGTCAAGCTCGACGCCATCCAGCCGGGCGTGAAGGAGAAGTTCGCGGCCAGGGGCCTCACCTTCACCGCGCAGAAGGACGAGGCCGCCTGAGCGGCGCGCGGGCGCGGGAGGGCGCCGCCGTGGAGAG
>JAJDVM010000148.1 GCA_022826125.1 Defluviicoccus sp. | reverse complement strand
ACCTTCATGAAGCCGCGACGTCTTTCAGGCTCCGCGTTTCATGATCCAGCACGCTCTCGACCTGCCAGCGCTCGACCCCGGGGAACCAGTCGAGGAACTGCTCCACCGTCGCTCCGTCGCGCAGGTTCTCGAACAGCGAGGAGACCGGCACGCGGGTCCCGCGAAACAGCCACGCGCCGCTCACCTTGTCGGGGTCTTGCTCGATGGCGGGACATTGGTTCCACACGACCATCGTTCTCCCTCACCATTCTTCCGGGCGCCTTCGCGTCACGGGACTGCCCCCGGCCGCTTCAGCCATGGACAGGTCGAGGACCGGGAGCCCGACTGTAACGTAGATCGCGTCTCAGCGTTCGGCCTTGGAGTGATACACCCGAGGGCTCGGATTGTGAACCGAACCGCCCGGCGATTTGCAAGGGAACGCCACGAGAGCGCCCCGCCAATCCCCTTGCGGTCTCGCATCGGCAAATTCACGACGGAAAACGCGCCGGGCGCCCTGTCTACAGGCCGAGGTCCATTTCGCGCACCTTCGTCTTTGCCGGCGGCTCGGGCTGGGGCGCCTTGGGCTGCGACGCCTCGCGGCCGACGTTCCGGTCCGGTGTCGAGGGCGCGGCCCGGTCTTTGGCCGGCGCCGCCTTCTCCCGGGCGGCCTTTTCGTCGCGCCCGCGCTCGACTTCGATCCGCCGGATGGCGGAGTCTTCGGCCCGGTCGCGCTCGCGTTCCTTGCCATCCGATCCGGCTTCCCGGCCCGCTTCGCGCTCCGGTTGCACCGCTTCGCCGATCCCTTCGAGGGCCGAGATGCGCTCGCCGGTGACCGATTCGAGCCGTTCCTTCAGCGCCTTGGCGTCATCGGTCACCAGTTCCGCCCGGTCGCGGGCGCGGCTGATCTCGACATAGAACGCCTTCGCAGTGGTCAGTGTCGGGTGGTTCGCCTCCATCGCCGCGATCACGTTGTCGACGGTGCGGCCCTGGAACGCATGCACGGTCGAGCACCAAGCATGGTCGAGGTGGCGGAGCTGCGGATCGCCCGAGGTGAGCGTCAGCCTGCGCCCGTCCTCCAGGCGGAACGTCACCCGGCCGTTGCGGATGCCGAGCACCTCGGCATTGCCGCTGTTGACCAGCCCGAGACCCTTGTCGTTGCGGGTCCAGCGGATGCGGTCGCCCGAGCGGAGCTCGATGCTCTCGCGGCGGTAGACCTCGGTTCCGCCCCGCCACCCGCCGATCTCGGACGGCTTCCAGGCGACGGTCCCGCCGCCCGGGGCTTCGAGCAGGACGCTCATGTCCTTGCGGTCGACGCCGGCAACCCGGCGCTCGTCGCCCTTGGCGACGCCGAGGCGTTTGTAGGGGCGGTGGAAAGCCACCACGTCGCCCGGCGCGTAGTTGGCCGCGAGCGACTTCTCGGCGCCGGTATAGCCCTTCGAGACGAGGCGTGCGGTCTCCATGGCGGGGCCGGCGATGCGGCCCTCGCGTACCAGGCGCTCGCGGATATGGGCGTTGATGCCCTCGCGCAGCGCGTGGCTCGGGGCCATCACCCCGGTGCGCTCGCGCTCTTCCGCAGAGAGCTTGAGCCAGCGGGCGGCGACCGCGCCGGCGATGTTGTCCGCCTTCACCTCGGCGACGTTGGACCCCAGCTTCCCGAAGGCCGTGCCGATCTCGCCCGCGAGGCTCGCCTCGACGGCGGCCTTCAGGTCGGGGTCGCGCTGGCGCAGGATTTCGTCCATCACCGCCGTCTTCATGCCGGCGGCCTGAAGCTGGGCGAAGGGCTTGCCGGCGTCCACCGCGTCGAGCTGCTTCGTATCGCCCACCAGCACCAGCTTCGGAACGCGCAGCGCGCCCGCGATCCGGAGCAGGTCGCGCGCCTGGACGGTGGAGGCAAGCGAGCCCTCGTCGACCACCAGCACGGTCTTGGAGAACGCTGCACGCATGTCTTTCGCGCCCTTCTTCGTCAGCCTGCCTTCCGCGACGCCCGCGTTGCGGGCGAGGAAGCGCTGGAGGGTTTCGGATTCGATGCCTGATTCCTGGCTCAGCGTCCGCGCGGCCGAGGCCGACGGGGCGAGCCCGACCATGCGCCAGCCCTTCTTCTCCGCGAGCGTCCTCGCGCGCGCGAGCATCTTCGTCTTGCCCGTGCCCGCATAGCCCTGGACCCCCACCGTGCGGTCCTTCTCCGACAGGATGAGCTTCACCGCCTGTTTCTGCCCGGCGGTGAGCGGTCCCTTGCGCAAATGCCGCTCGACCATCCAGCCCCGCATCGGCGCCTTGCCGCGCCGTTCGCCGGTGCGCATCAGCGCCACCGTCTCCCGTTCCTCGGCCACCGCCTTGTCGGTGGTCAATCCTCCGCCGCCCTGGAGCGCCGGCGCATCGTGCAGCCGGCCCTCGCGCTTGAGCCCCGCGACGGCTCGCTCGATATCGCCGATGGATGCCGATCCGGGCTGGAAGGCGAGCGCGGCCGCGAGCAGGTCGGTCGCGGAGAACACCGCGTCGCGCTCCGAGAGATGGGCCAGCGCCCAGTCCACCGCCGCCCGCGCGGGGTCCGCTTGCGCCGCGTGCTCGAACAGGTCGGGCTGGCGCGGCGGCGCGGTCGGAGCGTCCTTGGCGGCTTCCGCGCCGCGCGCCTTCTCCGCCCCGTGGCGTTCCATCGCCGAGGCCACCAGCCCCTTCGCATCGAAGCCGAGGGAGGCGGCCTGCCTCGCCCAGGTCTCCCGCAGCGCGTCCCGGTCGACCTCGCGCTTGGCCGCGCGCGTCATCAGCGCCGCGCGCCGGGCCAGGTGCGGGTTCTCCCCCGTCGTGCCCAGCCCCCGGCCCTCCATCGCCGCCTCGATCTCGGCGCGCCGCGTGGAAAACGCCTCCACGGTCTCGCGCGAGACGCCAGCGATCTCGAACCGCCCGTCGGCATGCGTCTTCTCGATGCCGTAGCCGAGCTTCCCCAACTCGCCGGCGAGCGCGTTGCGGTAGAGCGCTCCCAGCGCCATCTTCGAGGCATAGAGCCGCTCGTTGGCCATCGTCCTCCACTTGCCGTCCGGGCCGAGCAGCATGTTGGCGATCACCGAGTGCGTGTGCAGCGCCGGATCGAGGTTCCGGGACGTGTCGTGCCGGAACGTGGCGATCACCGTCTTCTGACTGCCGGCCCGGACCATGCCTCCACCCCCAGGAGCCTGCATCCGGGTCTCGGCGGCGTTCTTCTCGAACCAGTCGAGCGCGCCCGCCACGGCGCGGTCGTGGGCATCGACGATCCGTCCGTCGCCGCCGACCAGCGCCGCGAGGGACACGGATTTCGGGGCGCTGAAGGTCAGGTCGCGGCCGGGGCGGTGATGGATCTCGCCCTCCCGCCCGCGCTTGCCGAGGCGTTTGCCCGAGCCGTCCGGGACCTCGCCCTCCAGCACCGCGCGGAAGGTGTCCGGGTCCACCGGGCCCTCGAGCCCGAGCGCCGCCGCGCCCTTGCCGGCCCAGGCGCTCGCCGCACGATGCTCGTCGGAATCCTTCGCGTAGTAGGAGTCCTTCTCGTAGTAGCTCACGCCCTGCGCGGGCGAGGCCACCGCGCCGATCGAGGCGACC
>JAJDVM010000143.1 GCA_022826125.1 Defluviicoccus sp. | reverse complement strand
TGCACCCGCGCCATTCTACTCCCGCGTGAAAATCATCGGCGCTGCTCGCCCCAAACGCCCGGATGCGCCGGGATACACACTCTCTCGCCACGCAGCACCTCGACCTTGAACCCGAAAAACGCCACAGCGCACATTCCTCATAGACGGTTGCCAACGCTCCCCCGCTCATCCATAAGGATTGCGGCATAGTCCCGCGACCGGTCGTCGAGGCGTGCGTTCCAAGTGCCGCCGTGCCCTCGTCCCCTGGCAGTCGACCGATGGACGAGGAGACGGTCATGACCGGCGCCGAGAACGCGCTCCCGGATATTTCGGTTTTCGATACCTCGCCCAAGCTGCTCCGGCGCAACGCGGAAATCCGGGGCGGCCGGCCCTGCCTGCGGGAGAAGCATCTCGGCATCTGGGAGACCATGACCTGGGGCGAGGCGGCCGCTCGGGTCAGGGAGATCGCCTGCGGGCTCAAGACCCTCGGCATGGAGCGCGGCGACCGGGTGTCGATCATCGGCGACAACCGGCCGGTGCTCTACAACGCCATTCTCGCGATCCAGTCGCTCGGCGGGGTGCCGGTGCCGATCTACCAGGATTCGGTGGCCGACGAGACGCGCTACGTCCTCAACAACTCGGAGGTGCGCTTCGTCTTCGCCGAGGACCAGGAACAGGTCGACAAGGTCCTCGAGATCAAGGACGACTGCCCGACCATCGAGGGGGTGATCTACCACGACCCGCGCGGGCTCAGGAACTACAGCGAGGCGTTCCTGTGCAGCACCGGGGACCTGATGCGGGAAGGCCGGGCCTACGACGCCGGACATCCCGGGTTCTACGACGGCGAGGTCGACCGGGGAGCGCCGGACGACACGTCGGTCATCCTCTACACCTCAGGCACGACGGGCAATCCGAAAGGCGTGGTCCTGTCCTACCGGAACGTGCTGGTCAGCGCGATGAATTCGGTGCGGCTGGAGGGGCTCGGCGAGAGCGACGAGGTGCTGGCCTACCTGCCGATGGCCTGGGTCGGCGATCACATGTTCTCCTGCGGCCAGGCGCTGGTGGCGGGGTTCTGCGTGTCCTGCCCGGAATCGTCGGACACCGTGCTCAACGATCTGTGGGAGGTGGGGCCGACCTATTTCTTCGCGCCGCCCCGGATTTTCGAGAACGTGCTTACCACGGTGATGATCCGCATCCAGGATTCGGGCTGGGTGAAGCGGAAGCTGTTCTTCCATTTCCTCGAGGTCGCGAAGCTCTACGGCAAGAAGATCCTCGATGGCGAGAGGGTGGGGCTCGCCAACCGTGTCCACTACGCGCTGGGCTCGGCCCTGATCTACCGGCCGCTTCTCAACACGCTCGGCCTGACCAGGGTGAAGCTCGGCTACACCGCGGGCGAGGCGATCGGGCCCGACATCTTCGACTTCTACCGCAGCATCGGTTTCAACCTGAAGCAGCTCTACGGCATGACCGAGGCGAGCGTGTTCATCACCATCCAGCCCAACGGCGAGGTCCGCTCGGACACCGTCGGGCGGCCGGCGACCGGGGTGGAGCTCAGGATCGAGGGGAACGAGGTCCAGTTCCGCAGCCCCGGCGTGTTCGTCGAATATTTCCGCAACCCGGAAGCGACGGCGGAGACCAAGACGGGGGACGGCTGGTGCCGCACCGGCGACGCCGGCTTCATCGACGCCGAGGGGCACCTCAAGATCATCGACCGCGCCAAGGATGTCGGCCGCCTGAACGACGGCACGCTGTTCGCGCCCAAATACATCGAGAACAAGCTCAAGTTCTTCCCCGACGTGTTCGAGGCGGTCGGATTCGGCCACGAGCGGGACTTCGTGACGGCGTTCATCAACATCGACCTGGAGGCGATGGGCGACTGGGCCGAGCGCAACGGCATCTCCTATGCCAGCTACCAGGAGCTCGCCGGCCTGCCGCAGGTCTACGACATCGTCCAGCGGCGGGTGGAGCAGGTGAACCGCGACCTCGCCGCCGATTCCGACCTCGCCGGGGCGCAGATCAGGCGGTTCCTCGTGCTGCACAAGCAGCTCGACGCGGACGACGGCGAGCTGACCCGAACCCGGAAGGTCCGCCGGCGCCATGTCTCCGAGAAATACGGCTCCCTGATCGAGGCCCTCTATTCCGGGCAGGACCGCTGCGGGATCGAGACCGAGGTGACGTTCGAGGACGGCCGCAAGGGCACGGTCCGCGCCGACCTGCGGATACAGGATGTCGCCCCGACCGAGGCGGAGAGGAGCGCGGCGTGAGCGCACCGGGAGACGCGGCGGCGCAGGCCCCGATCCTTCGCCTCGACGGCATCTCCCTCGCCTTCGGCGGCGTCACGGTTCTGGACGACGTCAGCTTCGACGTCCGCGAGGGCGAGATCCGCGCGATCATCGGCCCGAACGGCGCCGGCAAGTCGTCGATGCTCAACGTGATCAACGGCTTCTACCACCCGGACGACGGCACCATCACCTACAAGGGCGAGACCCGGACGAGGATGAGGCCGGACCAGGCCGCGCGCCAGGGAATCGCCCGGACCTTCCAGAACATCGCCCTGTTCCGCGGCATGAGCACGCTCGACAACATCATGACCGGGCGCAACACGATGATGCGCCGGAACTTCCTGTGGCAGGCGCTCTATCTGGGCCCGGCGCGGAGCGAGGAGATGGAGCACCGCGCGCGGGTGGAGCAGGTCATCGAATTCCTCGAGATCGAAGCCATCCGCAGGGTCCCGGTCGGGCGGCTGCCCTACGGGTTGCAGAAGCGGGTGGAGCTCGGCCGCGCGCTGGCCGCCGAGCCGGACCTGCTCCTCCTCGACGAGCCGATGGCCGGCATGAACTCCGAGGAAAAAGAGGACATGTGCCGCTTCGTCCTCGACGTGAACGACGAGTTCGGCACCACCATCGCCCTGATCGAGCACGACATGGGCGTGGTGATGGATATTTCGGACCGCGTGGCGGTTCTCGATTACGGCCGCCTGATCGCCGACGGATCGCCCGACGAGGTGCGCGGGAACGAAGAGGTGATCGCCGCCTATCTCGGCGTCGTGCACGACTGAAGGCGGACGAGCGGGGAAGCGGGCATGGAGTTTATCGAGTCGGTCACGGTCACCCCGTTCGTCATGATCGCGCAGGACTTCCCGGTCTTTTTCGGGGAGGTCGTGTTCAACGGCGTTCTGACCGGCGTTCTCTATTCGCTGGTGGCGCTCGGCTTCGTGCTGATCTTCAAGGCGTCCGGAGTGTTCAACTTCGCGCAGGGCGCGATGGTGCTGTTCGCCGCGCTCACCCTGGTCGGGCTGATGGAGCTCGGCCTGCCGGTCTGGCTCGCCTTCATCCTCACCATGGGAGCGATGGTGGCGCTGGCCTATCTGATCGAGCTGCTGGTGCTCCGGCACCTCGTCAACCAGCCGGACATCATCCTGTTCATGTCGACCATCGGGCTGACCTTCTTCCTGGAGGGGTTCGGCGAGACGTTATGGGGCTCCAACGTCAAGAAGCTCGATATTGGCATCCCCGACGTTCCGGTGGAGATCACCGGGATGCTGTTCAACAGCTTCGACCTGATCGCGGCGCTCGCCTGCGCCCTGCTGGTGACGGGGCTCGCGTTCTTCTTCCAGTACACGCCGACCGGGCGGGCGCTCAGGGCGGTCGCCGACGACCACCAGGCGGCGCTTGCCGTGGGCATCCCGCTGAAGAGGATCTGGATCATCGTCTGGTCGGTCGCCGGCATCGTGGCGCTGGTCGCCGGGATCGTCTGGGGCGCCAAGAGCGGGGTCCAGTTCTCGCTTTCCCTGATCGCGCTGAAGGCCCTGCCGGTGCTGATCCTGGGCGGCTTCACGTCGGTGCCCGGCGCCATCGTCGGCGGCCTGATCATCGGCGTGGGCGAGAAGATCGCGGAAGTGTATTGGGGCCCCGCCGTCGGCGGCGCCATCGAGAACTGGTTCGCCTACGTGCTTGCGCTCGCGTTCCTGTTCGTCAGGCCGCAGGGCCTGTTCGGCGAGCGTATCATCGAGAGGGTCTGATTCATGCTGTACCGGGAAACAGGCCAGTTCAAGACGACCTACGCCGCGGACCAGGCGATTTTTCCGATCTTCCAGGACCGCGTTTTTCTGTTTGCGGTGATCGCTTTCGCCTATATCGCGGTTCCGCTGATCGCATCGGAATACTGGCTGCAGGCAGTGCTGATTCCGTTGATGATATTCGCGATCGCGGCGGTGGGGCTGAACATTCTGACCGGTTACGCGGGCCAGCTGTCGCTCGGAACCGGCGCTTTCATGGCGGTCGGCGCTTATTCCGCATACAAGATCACGACGGGATTCCCGGAGCTCAACATCTTCGTGGTGTTTATCCTGTCCGGCGTCGCGGCCGCGCTGATCGGTATAGTATTCGGCCTTCCAAGCCTCCGCATCAAGGGATTTTATCTTGCCGTCGCGACGCTGGCGGCGCAGTTTTTCCTCGTCTGGATGTTCAATCGCGTGCCGTGGTGGTACAATTACAATTCCAGCGGGACGATTACCGCGCCGCCGCGCGAAGTCGCCGGTATCATCATGACCGGTCCCGAGGCGACGGCCGAGACGCGTTATCTCATCGTTCTTTCCTTTTGCGTCGTCGCCGGCCTGCTCGCCAAGAACCTGGTGCGCGGCAGGGTCGGACGGCAATGGATGGCGATCCGCGACATGGATATCGCCGCCGAAATCATCGGTATCCGCCTGTTGCCCAACAAGCTGCTCGCCTTCGCGATAAGCTCGTTCTATTGCGGCGTGGCCGGGGCGTTGCTGCTGTTCTCCTATCTCGGCAGCGCGGAAACCGAGGCCTTCGACATATTCGTGTCGTTCGAAGTCCTGTTCATGATCATCATCGGCGGGCTCGGCAGCATCCTAGGGGCATATCTGGGCGCCGCGTTTATCTGGCTGTTGCCGATCATCCTCACCAACGCGCCGCAACTCGTCGGGCTTTCGATGCCGGTCGACTTCCAGAAACACCTGGAGGTCATGATATTCGGATCGCTGATCGTCGTATTTCTGATTTTCGAGCCGGCGGGGCTCGCCCGACTGTGGCAGATCGCCAAGGAAAAGCTGCGGCGATGGCCGTTCCCCTATTGAGCCGGATTCTGGCGCGTGATAGCGTTTCTTCCGCATTCCGGCCTCGCGGCGAGGGGCGGTGCGTCGGTCGTGTCGGAGTTCGAAGCGAGTAAGGCCGGGAATGCTCCGGCGGGCGTAAATGTCAATGACCTCAAGGGAGGACATCATGAATCTCAAGAGACTGGGCCTGATTTTGACCGCGGCGGTCGTCGGTTTGCCCGCCGTTCCGGTCACCGCGATGGCGGCCGGGGAAATGTTCATTCCGCTGCTGGTCTACCGCACCGGGCCTTACGCGCCGAACGGTATCCCGGCGGCGAACGGCATGGTCGACTATCTCAAGCTTCTCAACGCGCGCGACGGCGGGATTAACGGTGTCAAGATGGTCTGGGAGGAATGCGAGACCAAGTACAACACCAAGCTGGGTGTCGAATGCTATGAGAAGCTGAAGAAGAAGGGTCCGACCGGGGCCGCGATCGTCAACCCGTTCAGCACCGGCATCACCTACCAGCTCATCCCGAAGGCTTTCGTCGACAAGGTGCCGATCCATTCGATGGGCTACGGCCGGACGGCCGCGGGCGACGGGCGCGTCTTCAAGTGGGCGTTCACCGCGCCGACCAGCTACTGGAGCCAGGCGACGGCGTTCATCAAGTATGTCGGGGAGCAGGAGGGCGGCCTCGACAAGCTCAAGGGCAAGAAGATCACGCTGATCTATCACAACAGCGCCTACGGCAAGGAACCGATCCGGACCCTGCAGATCCTGTCGGAGAAGCACGGCTACGAGCTCGACCTGCTCGCGGTCGACCACCCGGGCCAGGAGCAGAAATCGACCTGGCTGCAGATCCGGCGCCTGAAGCCCGACTACATCTTCATGTGGGGCTGGGGCGTGATGAACCAGGTCGCGATCAAGGAGGCGGCCGCCATCAAGTTCCCGATGGACAAGTTCATCGGGGTCTGGTGGTCCGGTTCCGAGAGCGACGTCCGCCCGGCCGGCGAAGCCGCCAAGGGCTACAAGGCCGGTAACTTCCACGGCGTGGGTTCCGGCTACGACATCCACCAGCAGATCCTCAAGACGATCTACAAGGGCGATGTCGAGGCGGCGAAGAAGAACAACTGGGGCGAGGTGCTCTACAATCGCGGGCTCACCAACATGGTCTACGACACCGAGGCCATCCGCACCGCGATGGGCAAGTTCGGCAACAAGCCGATGACCGGCGAGCAGGTCCGCTGGGGCATGGAAAACCTCAACCTCACCCAGGACAAGCTGACCAAGCTGGGCTTCAAGGACTTCATGCAGGCCCACCGCATCACCTGCGAGGATCACGAGGGCGGCGGCCCGGTCATCTTCCAGCAGTGGGACGGCAAGCAGTGGAAGCTGATCTCGAAATGGTACACGCCGATGTACGACATCGTGCGCGACCTGGTCGAGAAGGAAGCCGCCAAGTACGCGAAGGAGAACAACATCACCCCTCGCGACTGCTCCAAGGAGGGGTGAGTCCTTCGCGCGTAGCAGCGGAACCGTTGGCATGACGGAGAACGGAAGCGCCCTTCTCAATGTGAACAACATTGAGGTGATCTACGACCGGGTGATCCTGGTCCTGAAGGGCGTTTCCTTTCATGTTCCCGAGGGGGGTATCGTCGCCCTCCTCGGGGCCAACGGGGCCGGCAAGACGACCACCCTGAAGGCGATATCCAACCTGCTCCGCGCGGAGCGGGGGGACGTCACCAAGGGGACCATCGAGTACCGCGACGAGCGGATCGAGAAGCTTTCGGCCCACGACCTGGTCACCCGCGGCGTGGTCCAGGTGATGGAGGGCCGCCACTGCTTCGAGCATTTGACGGTCGAGGAGAACCTGCTGACGGGCGCCTACATCAGGGGCGACAAGAAGAATTTCTCCGACGACCTCGACCTGGTCTACCGCTACTTCCCGCGCCTCAAGGAGCGCCGCAAGGCGCAGTCCGGGTACACCTCGGGCGGCGAACAGCAGATGACCGCGATCGGCCGCGCCCTGATGACGCGCCCGAAGATGATCCTGCTCGACGAGCCCTCGATGGGGCTCGCCCCGCAACTGGTCGAGGAGATCTTCGGCATCGTCTCCCGCCTCAACGAGGAGGAGGGCGTGACCATCCTGCTCGCGGAGCAGAACACCAACATGGCGCTCCGCTACGCCCGCTACGGCTACATCCTGGAGAACGGCCGCGTGGTTCTCGACGGCGAGGCCTCGGCGCTGCGCGAGAACGAGGACGTGAAGGAGTTCTATCTCGGCCTCTCCTCGTCGGGGCGCAAGAGCTACCGCGACGTGAAATCCTATCGCCGCCGCAAGCGCTGGCTCGCCTGAACCGATGACCGCCTATTTCGACTCGCTCGAGACGCGCTCTCCCGACGAGCGGGAGGCCCGGCTGATGGAAGCACTGCCGCAGCAGGTGGCGCGCGCGAAGGAAACCGCGGGTCAGGCCGCGCCGCTGTCGGGGATCGACCCCCGGGACATCGCCGGCCGGGAAGCGCTCGCGGAACTCCCGGTCATCCGCAAGAACGACCTGATGGAACGTCAGGCCGCGATGGCGCCCCTCGGCGGGCTCAACCATCTGCCGACGGAGAGGATGACGCGCCTCTTCCTGTCGCCGGGGCCGGTCGCCGAACCGCAAGGGCGGCGCCCCGATTTCTGGCGGATGGCCCGCGCGCTCCATGCCGCCGGCTTCCGCGCCGGCGACGTCGTGCTCAACTGCTTTTCCTACCACTTCACGCCGGCCGGCATGATGTTCGACGGCGCCGCGGCCGCGATCGGCTGTCCGGTCATTCCGGGCGGCACCGGCCAGACCGAGAGCCAGATCGAGGCGATCCGCCGCTTCCGGCCGGTCGGCTACGCGGGCACGCCCGACTTCCTGAAGATCGTCCTCGACAAGGCGGACGAAATCGGTGCCGACGTGTCCTCGATCCGCCGCGGCGGGGTCGGCGGAGGCGCCCTGCTCCCGCCGCTCCGCAAGGAATACGACGACCGGGGCATCGCCGTCCTGCAATCCTACGGCACGGCCGATGTCGGGCTGATCGCCTACGAGTCCGAAGCCCGCGAAGGCATGATCCTCGACGAGCACATCGTGGTCGAGATCGTGCGCCCCGGGACCGGAACCCCGGTGCCCGAGGGAGAGGTCGGCGAGGTCCTGGTGACGCTTCTCGACGAGGACTACCCGCTGCTCCGCTTCGCGACCGGCGACCTCTCGGCGATGCTGCCCGGGCAGAGTCCCTGCGGACGCACGGCGCCGCGCATCAAGGGATGGATGGGCCGCGCCGACCAGAGAACCAAGGTCCGCGGCATGTTCGTCGACCCGGCGCAGATCGACCGCGTCCTGGAACGCCACCCGGAGATCGCCCGGATGCGGCTCGTGGTCGGCGAGGAGGGCGGCATCGACGCCCCGGTGCTGCAATGCGAGACCGCCGGCGGCCCGGAAGACCTCGCGGACGCGGTCGCCGGGACGTTCCGGACGGAGTGCAAGCTCAGGGTCGCGGTCGAGCTGGTGGACGCGGGCAGCCTTCCCAACGACGGCAAGATCATCGACGACCGGCGCGACTACGGCTGACCGTCGGGCGTGGCGCGGACGGGCTCCGGTTCGCGCAGCGGCCCGCCGCCCAGCGTCAGCGACAACAACACGATCGCCACGATCAGCAACGCACCTCCGCTCAGACCCAGCGACCAGTGAATACCGATCAGGCTGCCGCCGAAGCCGACGGTGATGCCGCTGAAGGACCGCAGGCCGAGCGACGCCATGTTGTAGAGCCCGACCACGCGGCCGCGGATTGCCTCGGGCGCGTTGAGCTGCACCAGCGTCATCGCCATCGAGTTATAGGAAAGATCGAGGAATCCCGCGGCGAACAGCAGTCCGAGCGCCAGCGGATAGCTCGTCGCCGACGCGAAGCCCACGATCGTGCAGCACCAGAGGACCACCAGCACGAAGGCGGTCCGGGGCCGGGCGCTCAGCAGCCCCCGGCTCTCCAGGACGACCCCGGCCACCAGCGCCCCGGCCGCGGTCGCGGCGAGCAGGGCGCTGTAGTGCAGGCCGTCGTCGTGCCCCAGATGGTGCGCGAACTCCGGCATCTGCGCCTGATGGGCGTTGCCGACGAGGAAGGAAGCGCAACCCGCCAGGACGATCATTGAGACGATCGTGCGGTCGGAAGCGATGTCGCGGAGGGTCGCGAGGATTTCGGTCAGGCCCGCGAACGCGCGTCCGGGCGGGCGCGGGCCGGAGCGGAACGCCGGCCCGTAGGGCGCCTTCCACAGCCACAGCGCCAGCGGCAGGTAGATCAGGACGTTCAGCAGGATGCCCCAGGCGGGACCGAGCACCAGCATCAGACCGCCGCCGACGGCCGGGCCGAGCAGAATGCCGAGCGTGCGCCCCGACGCGATCATCCGGACCGCGCTCTGGAGCTGGGCGGGGCCGACGATGTCGTGGACCAGGAGCTGGCCGGCCGGCGCCCAGATCACGCCCGCGAAGCCGTGCAGAACCAGCAGCACCGCCGCGTGCCAAACCTCGAGGGAATCGGTCAGGAACAGGATGCCCCAGCCGGACGACACGATCATGAACAGGACCATGCCGAACTGGATGATCCGGCGGGGATCGAACCGGTCGGCGAGCGCGCCGGCATAAACCGAGAACAGCAGGAACGGCACCCAGTGGGAGAACACCGCGAAGCCGGCGAGCGCGGGCGATTCGAACTTCTGGAAGATGATCCAGTAGCTGATCACGTGCTCGATATTGTCCGCCATCATGGCGAGCATCGCGTAACTCAGATAGGCGCGCCCGCCGGGATGGCGGAGCGCCGCGAAGGACTTTGATTCGGTCACGATTGATTCCTTGGTGTTCGACTGGAACACCGTCGAACTCGATTGTCGCGCGAACGGGCGACAACCCGGGCTGCCATGCCGCCCGTGGCGGCGATATGTCCTGCTCGGGTCAGGCTCTGCCGGCTATTCCGCGGCCAGCGAGCGTCTGTGAAAGTCTTCCAGTCCGAACAACCGTTCGGCGTTATTCCAGGCTATTGCTTCATAAGCCTCGGCGGAGATCGAACTCAGCGTCTCGACCGATTCCGCGACGTTCATGTGGGCGTCGGGATGCGGGTAGTCGGTGCCGACAAGGAACTTGTCGACGCCGTACCTGTCGATCACGTGCTCGAGCAACGATTCGTCGAGCCCCACGGCATGGTGGAACATCTCGAAATACTCATGCGGCGGGCGCTTGTTCATGGGCCGCCCGCGTATGTCGAAGTTGTGGTAGGCGAGCGGCGATTCGAAGGTCTCGATCGTATCGCGCAGCCGATCCTCAAGGAACGGCAGGAAGCTCACCCCCGCCTCGGCGAAAAGCAGTTTAAGTCCGGGGAAACGATCGAGCAACCCGGAATAGATCAGGCAAACCATCGCGTGCATGTAGTCGAACGGAAAGCCGAGGCAGTTGTGCAGCCGCCAGCGGTCGAAACGCTCGTGCCCGATCTGTTTGGTGTCCGCATCGCCGTGAAACGCCAACACTACGCCCAGCCGTTCCGCTTCCGCGAACAAATCCCATAGCGGCAATTCGTCGACCCGGCCTCCGTCGACATTGGGACAGATGACCGCGCAGCGCAGCTTGTGGGTGTCGACGCAGCGCTGCAACTCGGCGATCGCCTCGTCCGGATGCTGCATCGGAAGGCAGAACGTCGATATCAGCCTGCCCCCGGAACGATGCTCGGCGTCGGCCATCCCGTCGTTGTGGTTCCGCACGAGGTCGCGCGCCTCCCCCGGATCGGCGATCTCGTTGTAGACGCCGGAATGGTTGGGAAACAGGAGCTGGCAGTCGATGCCCAGCCGGTCAACGTCCCGGAGCCGGCGCTCGACGCTGCAAGTCTGTTCGACCGGGATCGAATGGGCGACGCGCGGATGATTGCGCCCCAGGAAGCGCATCGTCGTCCCGGCCCCGTCCGCGACGATGCGCGGCCTCAGGTGCCGGTGCGGCCCCTCCATCGCGTCATAGGCGTCCTTGGGCAGAAAGTGGGAGTCCGCGTCGAACAGCATGGGCGCCTCACGATTGCGCGAAGAGGATAACCGGACCGAAAACGCTTTGCATGGTTCCTGACACCGCTCAGCGATACATCGATTCCGGCAGGATCAGGGCGATGTCCGGGAACGCGATCAGAAGGGCCGTGCAGATCAGCATCGCCCCCCAGAAGGGGATGATGCCGCGGAATATCTCGCCCATCGGCACGCCTTCGGCGATCCCCTTGACCACGAAGACGTTGAGCCCGAGCGGCGGGCTGATCAGGCTCATCTCAAGGATCACCACCAGAAGCGCGCCGAACCAGATCGGGTCGTAGCCCAGGTCCTTGATCAGCGGGAACACGATCGGCAGCGTCAGCACCATCATCGCGAGCCCTTCGAGGAAGGTGCCGAGGACGATGTAGCCGAACACGATCACGATCAGGATCACCACCGGAGACAGGTCGAGGCCGGGCATCGCGGCCGCGAGGTTCGCGGGGATCTGGGTGACCGCGAGGAACGGGTTGAACAGGAACGCGCCGATCACGATCAGGTAGACGAAGGCGAAGGTCTTGACGGTTTCCAGAATGCAGAATTTGAGCGTTTCCAGGGTGAGCCTGCGGCGGACGATCGTGAGCACGAGGGTGAGGAACGCGCCGACCGCGGCCGCCTCCACCGGGGTGAAAACGCCGAAATAGATCCCCCCGAGCACGGCGAACACGATCCCGACCAGCGACAGGGACCGGCCGACGGACCGGATGCGTTCCCGCCACGCGAGCCTCGGCGCGCTCGGGCCGATCGCCGGGTTGAGGCGCGTCAGGATGGCGATGGTCGCCATGAACAGCCCGGTCAGCAGGATGCCGGGCAGCACGCCGGCCAGGAAGAGCTGGCCGATCGATTCCTCGGTCAACAGCGCGTAGATGATGAAACCGGTCGAGGGCGGGATCAGGATGCCGAGCGTGCCGCCGGCGGCGACGCAGCCGGTGGCGAGGCGCGGATGGTAGTCGTGGCGCTTCATCTCCGGCAGCGCGACCCGCCCCATCGTGACCGCCGACGCGAGGCTCGATCCGGAGACCGCGGCGAACCCGGCGCAGCCGACCACGGTGGCCGAGGCCAGCCCGCCCGGCCAGTGCCCGACGAGGCTCCGCGCCATGTCGTAGAGGTCGCGGCTCATCCCCGACACCATCGCGAAGTTCCCCATCAGGACGAACAGCGCGATGATGCTGAGGTCGTAGTTGTAGGCGATCTCGAACGGCACGCTGCCGAGCAGGGCGAGCGTCGGGTCGAGCCCGCTCAGCGCCCAGTAACCGAGCGCCCCGGCGATCGACAAGGCGATGCCGATGGGCACGCGCAGGAAGATCAGCAGGAACAGCCCCGCGAGACCGAGAATGCCGACCAGGGTGGGGCTCACGCCGCTTCGTCGCTTTCCGGACCCGGCACGAAGATCCTGAGCGCCAACACGAGCGCCATAGACCCGGCCCCGAACGCCACCACCCAGTAGAACGGGAAGAACGGGATGGTGAGCAGCTGCGACGCCTCGGCGAATTCGCGCACGTCGACCGACTGGACCACCGCGCGCCAGGCGATCAGGGAGAACATGGCGCAACCGATCAGATTGATCGCTGGGTCGAGGATCCGCTGCGCGCCCCTGCCAAGCCGGTTATAGAGGAGCTCGATCACCACATGCGCCCCGCGCCAGGCGCAATAGGCGAAGCCCAGGAAGGTCATGATCAGAACCGCGAACTGGGTGAGGTCGAAGACCCCGGTAATGGGCGCGTTGAAGAAGTAGCGGCCGACCACGTCCGCCGTGGTCAGCAACATGAGAAGGAGAAGAACGGCCCCGGCGACATACGCCGAGGCCGTGACCAGGATGCCGACGGCCCGGGAGACCGGACCCTCGCGAGAGTCCATCAACCCTTGGCCAGATAGTCGGCGAGCATCTTCTGATAGTTCGGGTCCGA
>JAJDVM010000232.1 GCA_022826125.1 Defluviicoccus sp. | reverse complement strand
GCCGGACGACGCGGCGCCGGGCGTCGGGCCCATGGGAAATCCCATAAGGGCGGGCGTGCTCGACACCCAGGCGCGGTCATGGGCGCGCTACGGCATGACCGAAGGCGCATGGCGTCTGCTCGACATCGTCGCCGAGGCCGGTATCCCGTGCACCACCTACGCGAACGGGATTATCGCCGAGCGCTGGCCGGAGCTTCTGCGGCGTATCGACGGCGACGGGCACGCCATCGGCGCGCACGCCTGGTCGCAGAACGTCCTCCCCGTTTACCAGGACCGCGAGGCGGAAGAGCGCGACCTGATCCGCGGGATCGAGGCGTTCGAGGGCTGTATCCGCAAGCGGCCCGAAGGGTTCATCAGCCCGCGCGGAACCGCCAGCGGGAACACCGCCGAGCTTCTCGCGAAGCACGGTTTTCGCTGGACCGCGGACACGTTCGACGCCGACCTGCCCTATCTCGTCCAGACGGCGGAAGGCCCGCTCGCCTGCGTTCCCTTCACGATGGAGGTCAACGACCTCCCGATCACCATGCGCTACGGCCACGAGCCCGAGGCGTTCACCCGAACCCTCGCGCGCATCCTCGACCGCTGGCGGGACATAGGAAACCCGGTCGCGACGCTCGATGTCACCGCGCACGCGCACGTGTTCGGCCGGCCGGCCGGCGCGATCGAGTACAAGGCCGCCATCGACATGGTGAAGCGCCTCGACTGGGTGTGGGTGACGACCCACGACCAGCTGGCCGAGCTGGCGTTTCTGGATTGACCTCCCAGGCGCCCATCCCGGTCCACGTGCTTGCCGGCTTCCTCGGCAGCGGCAAGACGACGCTGCTCAACCGGCTGCTCGCCTCGCCCGCGCTCGGAGACAGCGCGGTGATCGTCAACGAGTTCGGCGAGATCGCGGTCGATCACGCGATGATTACCGAGGCCGCCGAGGAGACGATGATCCTGAAGAGCGGCTGTATCTGCTGCTCGGTGCGGGGCGACCTCGTCGATTCGTTGTCCGATCTCGCCGGGCGGCGGAACGCCGGTGAGGTGCCGCCCTTCGCCCGCGTAATCGTCGAGACCACCGGGCTTGCCGACCCCGGCCCGATCCTCCAGACCCTGATGACCGATCCCGCGCTCGTCGGCCGCTACGAGGCCGGGTCGGTGACCGCCACCGTCGATGCGGTCAACGGGCCGGGGCAGATCGACCGCCACGAGGAAGCGCGCCGCCAGATCGCCGCCGCCGACCGGATCGTCCTCACCAAGCTCGACATCGCGGATGGCGGCGCCGAGTCCGCCCTGGCGGAGACGGTCGCCCGGATCAACCCGGGCTGCCCCGTTTTTCCGGGCGCGGCGGTCGGTGCCGGGACGCTGACGGCGCCCGCGGCTTCCGCCTTCAGGCACGTGGACGCTGAATTCCACGGCCACGGCCACGGCAGCGGCATCGCGGCCCATTGCCTCATCGTCGAGCGGCCGCTCCGCTGGGCGGGGTTCGTCCACTGGCTCGACTCGCTGACCGCGCTGCGGGGCTCGGACGTGCTGCGGATCAAGGGCGTGGTGCGAACGCACGAATTCGACCGGCCCATCGCGGTTAACGGCATCCATCATCTGCTGCATCCCCCGACGCCGCTCGACGCCTGGCCGGACGGGCGCGAGGAGACGCGGCTGGTTATCATCGCGGACGGCATCGAGGGGATCGATCTCCGCGCCGGGCTCGAAGCGGCGGGCGCGTGAGGACACAGAAACGGAGGCGGGGATGACCGGGGACGAATCGCTCAACATGACGCTGATCGCGCACGACACGCTGGCCGGATGGGGCGGCATGGGCGAGGGGATGGTGATCCAGGAGGCGCGCGGCGGACGCCGCATCCTGTGGCTCGCGCATGAGGGGCCACCGAAGAACTTCACCGGCGTCGACGTGACCGACCCGAAGAAGCCCAGGGTGATCGTCCAGACCGATCTCGCGCACAACAACATGCGGTCCAACTCGCTCGACCTAGTGGGCGACATCATGGCGGTCGCCTACCAGACCCGGGGTCCCGGCGGGCTGATGGACCCGGGGTTCGGGTTGGAGCCGGCGGGTATCGAGCTGTTCGACGTGAGCGATCCGGAGTTGCCCAGGACGATCGGCTTCTTCGACTGTTCGGGGCCGCATTCGATGGGGGTGCACCAGCTCTGGTTCGCCGACGGGAAGTACATCCATTTTTCCGGCGGCGCGGGCGATTTCGAGCCCACCCATCCCGCGGACTCGCAGTTCTACCGTTCGATCGACATTTCCGATCCGTCGAAACCCGTCGAGGTCGGCCGCTGGTGGGTGCCGGGAACGCGCGTCGGCGACGATGCCCCGCCGCCGAAACGGCATCCGCGATACGATATCGGCATCCGGGCGCACAACACGAATGTCTATCCGGAGCGTCCCGACCGGGTCTATCTCGCCTATATCGACGGCGGGATCTACATTCTCGACATTTCCGACATGGCGGATCCGAAGCCGGTCAGCCACTGGAATCCGCACCCGCCGCAGAACGGGTTCAGCCATACCGTCCTGCCGCTGTTCGACCGCGGCCTGCTGATCGTCAGCGACGAATGCATCCAGGACGGCGGTCGCGACTGGCCCAAGCTCACCTGGGTGCTGGATGCGCGGGACGAGACCAATCCGGTGCCGATCTCGACCCTGCCGCTGCCGCCCGTCGAGGAGTTCGGCCAGCGCGGCGGGCGCTACGGCTCGCACAACATCCACGAGAACCAGCCGGGCTCGTTCTCGTCCGATACGCTGGTGTTCGGCACCTATTTCAACGGCGGCATCCGGGTGCACGACGTCTCCGACCCCTACCGGCCGGAAGAAGTCGCCTACTATGTGCCCGCGACGCCCGAGGGCTCGCGGGTCGGCGCCATCCAGCTCAACGACGTATTCGTGGACGAAAACAGGATCGTCTACACCGTCGACCGGTTCACCGGCGGGCTCTACGTGCTGGAGCTCGATATCTGAGGATCGGCATAGGCCTCGATCCCGCGCGCCTTGAACGGGCCGGAGGGGATTGGGACGCCGTCCGTGAAGCGTTCGAAGAGCGGCGGGAGGCCGAGCGCATCGATCTCCGAGCCGGGCGGACAGCGGACGACCTCCACGCCGGCCGCGCGAAGTTCCGCGAGGTCCCTTTCCCGGCGGGGATCGGGTGCGGCCCGGCCCTCGATCTCGATCGCGAGTATCCCGGAACCGGTCCAGAAGGCGCAGTCGCAGCGGATCATCCGATCGCCGGCGGTAACGAAGGCGCGCGGCAACGGCCGCGGCGCGGCGAACATGAAAGCCCGGTAGTCGAACAGCGAATCCAGCGGCCCGAGCCGCGCCCGCAGCGCGCCTTCCTCGTCACGGACCCGGCTCCGCACATGCGCGAAGTAGCGTCGCAGGAAGCCGGCTTGGGGCTTCGACCACGGATCGGCGCGGGCAAGCGTGTCGTCCTCGATCTGACGCAATTCCTCTTCCGGCGTGCCCCTCTGGGGCCGCGGGATCGCGTACTGGCCGTCCTGGAGACGGAGCGGCGTCCCCGCCGCGCGGTCGACGACGACATGGGGGACGGCGCAGCGCGGGCTGCCGTCGGGTCCTTGCGAAATCCACTCGTCGCGCCAGCCGGTGCAGCCGTACGCGACGATCGCAACGTCCGACGTCATTCGGTCAGTCGACCACCGCGATGGCGTTGATCTCGACCAGGCATCGCGGGTCGGTGGCGAGCTGGACCACCTGGACGGTCGTGGTGGTCGGCTTGTTGTCGCCGAAATACTCGGCCCAGACCTTGTTGAGCGAATCCTGATCGGAAAGGTCGGTCACGAAGCGATTTGCGCTGACGATGTCGGAGAAGTCGGCGCCGACCGCATCGAGGCCGCGCCTCAGCTGGTCGAGCGCCACGCGGGTCTGGCCCTCCATGTCACCCGGCATGTCGTCGAACTCTTCCGGGCGGTGCGGGTGGTGGTGATAGACCGGCGCCGCCGTGACGCCCGCGAGGAATACCGTCTTGCCCCCGGTCACCGTGATCGCCGGGGCGTAGGGCATCCACATGTCGGGCGCGTCCGGCCAGTGCACGTGCTCGATCGATTTCGCCATCGTCGTCTCCCTGTCTCGGAGCGGAACTATATGGGAAGCGCCCCCGGCTTGGCAGTGCCGGGACGTGCCGCCACACTGACGGCATGCCGCATTGGGAGACGGGTATGGACCAGCAGGCAGAGCGTTTCGCGTCGGAGATTCCGGTCAACCTGCCGCGAAACCGGGCGGAGCCGGAATACGGTTCCGACCTGATATGCGATCTGCTCCAGGCGATGGGGTTCGAGCACGTCATGCTCACCCCCGGGTCGAGCTTTCGGGGGCTTCACGATTCGCTGGTCAATTACACCCGGAACGCGAGACCCGAGATCATCCTCTGCGGCGCCGAGGAGATCGCGCTCCACATGGCGCAGGGCTACAGCAAGGTCACCGGCAAGGCGAGCCTGGTGATCCTCCACGACTTGGTCGGGCTGCAGCACGCGATGATGGCGTTCTACAACGCCTGGGCGGACGAGGTGCCGGTCCTCGTGCTGGGCGGATCCGGACCCGCCGACCCGGCCGAACGGCGCGCCATCGACTGGCTCCATTCCGCCAACACCCAATGCGAGGCGGTGCGGCCCTATACCAAATGGACCGACGAACCGGTGACGCTCAAGGCGGTGTTCGACTCCGTCCTCCGCGCGCGGCGCATCGCCGAGAGCGCGCCGCCGAGGCCGACCTACGTCTCTATCGACGCCGGTCTCCAGGAGGACCGGCTGGACGACCCGGCGGCGCTCCCCGATGTCGATCTGCCCCGTTTTCGTCCGGCGCCGCCCGTCGCCGCGGCGGACTCCGAGGTCTCGGCGGCGGCCGATCTCCTGACCGGGGCATCCATGCCGCTGGTCTTCGGCGGACGCTTCGGCCGCCGGGCGGAAGCGGGACCGCCTCTGGTCAGGCTGATCGAGCTTCTGGGCGCCGCTTATCAGGACGGCACCGACATCGTATGCGTCCCGACCGCCCATCCGCAGAACCTGAACGGCGGTTACAGCCCGCCGCCCAACCCGATCCGCAGCGAGTCGGACGTCGTGCTCGGCATCGACTGTCCGGACCTCACCGCGCTGGTCGGCGGCTATGCCGGCGCGCGCGGCGACATGCGGAACGCGATGACCGGAGAGCGCAAGGCGATCGACCTTTCGGTCAACGATCTCGGCGTCGATCACTGGTCGAACGCGGGCGGCGGGCTCGCCCCGCTCGACGTTCAGCTGCTCGCCGAACCCCTGCACGGGCTCGGCCAGCTTCTCGCGGAGATCGAGCGGCGGGCGGAGGGCGGGCCCGCGTGGTACGGGCGCGCCCAGGAGCGCCGCCGGGAGCTCGCGGACCGGCACGAGGCCCTCCGCGCCGCCCAGCGCGAACGGGCGGCGGAGGACTGGGACGCGACGCCGATCTCGGTTCCCCGCATGATGGGCGAGCTGTGGCGGGCGGTCCGCAACGAGGACTGGGTACTCGTCACCCGGAACGGGCGGTGCTGGTACGAGGGGATCTGGGACTTCCCGGGCGCCGGCAGCTTCCTCGGCCACAACGGGGGAGGGGGCGTCGGCTACGGGCCCGGCGGGGTCGTCGGTGCCGCGCTCGCGCTGCGAGAGAGCGGCAAGTTCCCCCTCGCCATCCTCGGCGACGGGGACTTCACCATGAACCCGTCCGCGCTATGGACGGCGGTGCATTACCGGATTCCCTGCCTGGTCGTGCTGCACAACAACACCTCGTTCGGCAACGACGAGGAGCACCAGATCGCGCTCGCCGAGACGCGCGGCCGCCCGGTCGAGAACGCCTGGATCGGCCAGCGCATGGTCGCGCCGGAGCCCGACTACGCCGCGATAGCGCGCGGCTACGGCGCCTGGGGGGCGGGTCCGATTACCGATCCCGCGGACCTTGAGGGCGCGTTCCGCGACGCGGTCGCGGAGGTCGCGCGGGGCGGGGTGGCGCTGGTGGATGTGCACACGCGGCTGAAGTAGGGTGCGGAGAAAATCCACGGTATTCCAACCTCAACCCCGGCCCCCGTCATGGTCGGCCATCGCCGACCAAGAAGGGGGCCGGGGTTGATGTTTGTATAACGTGGATTTTATCCGCACCCAACTTAAGCCGCGTGTGCACATACACCAGCGCCACCCCCCCCCCC
>JAJDVM010000279.1 GCA_022826125.1 Defluviicoccus sp. | reverse complement strand
GCCTACCTGACCGACCAGTCGGACAGCTGGGCCATGCTGCGCGTCGCGGGGACCGGTGTCCGCGCGGCGCTGGAGCGCATCTGCTCCCTCGACCTCGCCGACGAGGCGTTCCCGGAAGGCCGGGTGGCGCGCACCGTCATGGAGCATCTCGCGGTCATCGTCCTGCGCGACGGCGGCGACAGTTTCCTGCTGATGAGCCCGCGTTCCTCCGCCCGCTCGTTCCTCGGCGCGGTGGAACTCTCGGCCGAGAACGTATCGGATTAGCGATCCGCCGTCGGGGCGGAACGCATGCCGTCCTTCGTTCCGAGGCGCTCAGCGTCCCTCGACCCGCATGTCCTCCGGCACGATGCGGCCGCCGTCCACGATCGTCTCGTCGTCGAGGGTGAGCGTGCAGCCCTTGAGCGGGATGTCGATATGGCACAGCGTGTCGTTGTCGCCGCCGACCTCGGTATTGGGACCGGTGGAGAACAGGACGTTGCCGTAAAACGCCCGACCGTCCTGGCCGGTCGAGTCCGCGGCGGCCGGATCGGTCCCCATGAAGTCCCAGCGCGCCCGCGGGTCGAGCCCCCAGCCGATATGCGAGACCGCGTAGGCGCGCGGGTCATCATAGCTCGCCATGAAGCTCCGCAGCAGCTCGGCGTCGAGCCCGGGGCCGGCGATGTCGGTGATCATGCCGCTCTCGACGGTGAGCGTGATCGGGTCGGTGACGTAGCGCATCGTGGGCAGCAGCAGCTGGTCGCCGGTGTCGATCACCACCTTGCCGTCGACGCCGTCCTCCACCGCCGCGGTGTAGAGGAACACGCCCGGCCAGTGGTCCCAGCGCCCGGGCTCGTCGGTGTAGCCGTACTGCTCGCCGATCCGGTATCCGCCGAAGCGGTAGGTCACGTCGGTGCCGCCGGGCGAGGTGATGCGCATCTCCTTCGCCTTCGCCAGCCTGGCCGAGCCTGCCTCGATACGCTTGCGGTCGCCGGGATTCGACACCATCCGCTTGAGCACGTCGATCGGCTCGATGACCAGCAGCATGCGCGGCCCGGCATCGGTGATCTCGGTCTGCTCCCTCGACCACAGGAGGCCGACGAGGTCGATTACCATGTCGACGCTCTTGAGAGCCGCCTTCGCCGGCTCGTTGCCCTGCAGCGAATTGCCCGGGCCGAAGAAGCTGCCGGGCTTCTTCCTGATATTGACCTGGAACGCGTCCGCTTCGAGCTCGGACGCGGCGGCGAGGAACGCCGTCGCGTGCTCGGCCCGCACGTCGTCTTCCGAGAGCACGGCGAGGCTGGTCCCCGGGCCCACGTCGCAAAGCTCGAGCTCCTTCCTGAACAACGCGACTGTTTCGGCATCCGCAGCCATGGTTCCCTCCGCCTTCTGCCGCCCGTCCCGGGCGCGTCGCGAAAACGCTATCACCCGCCGTTCCGGGCGGCAAGAAAACTGCGCGCCTCAGACCGGCTTGGCGAGGAGGGTCGGGATCGAGAAGGTGTCGAGCACGACGACCCGCTCGACGAACTTGAGCGCGCCGTCGAAGACCCCCATCGTGTCGCGGTAGCAGCCCACCGCGAACAGCCGCGAGACGCCTTCGACATCGGTCTGGTAGAGCGCGTAATTGGTCTCGGCCTCGATCCGTTCGCCGCGGTCGGCGGCAATCCGGGGCGGGCCGGTGATGTGCCGGGTGGTGTGCGGGTTGAAGGTATTGGCCCGCAAGAGCGAGACGACGCGATCGCTCAGCGCCTTCTTGGTCTCGCACAGCATGACGCTGCCGGGCAGTCCCTGCTGGATATTTTCCAGCGGCACGATGCGATAGGCGCATTCGTGGTGGAACAGATCGAGCCAGGCCTGCCAGTCCTCGTTGTCGAGCGCGGCGGAGGATTCGGCGATCAGCGCTTCGACCCGCGCCCGGAGCTCGAGGTCCACCTCCTCAGCCCTCGTTGGGGTCGAGGCCCATGATGTCGCAGTAATGGGACCAGAAGCCCCTGATCATCACGTCGTCGAGTTTCTCGTCGCCGTCGCGGATCGGCCCGCGCCCGCCCATCTCGACTACCGAGACGTCGCTGCCCCCGGCGCGGTGACCGGTCTGGCAGGATTCGAGGGCCTCGGCGTCCTCCAGCGAAACATAGCCGGCGGGGCCGGCCATGTTGGCCTGGCGCAGGCGGTGCGCGGTCATCTCCTCGCTGTCGTCCTCGTAGCCGAAGATCGTGAACACGAGGTCGAAGGCGCCCGGCCCCCTGGGGCGGATCTGGCGCGCGGCGAGCGCGTTGCGGATCTGCTGGAAGGTGCTGTTGGGAAAGATCGAGCACATCGTGGTCGAGCGATCGTCGTCGAACTCGCGCTCGAAGCGGAGCAGCGTCGGGTCCTGGAGGGAGAGCCTCGCCCCCTCGGCCGCCTCGGCGAGCGGGCGTGGCGGCCCGGGATCGACCGCCGGCGCGGGCGCGTTCTCGTATTCCTCGCGCGGCTGGCGGACGAAGAGCAGGCTGTGCCGGCCTTCCGGGTCCATCCGAGAGCCGCAATCGTGGGTCGAGCGGTTGATCCCGAAAGTGCTCTGGAAACCGTGCAGCAGCGCGCCGTGGTAGTGGTCGCGGACGTTCTCCAGATAGGCCTTCCAGTTGCTCCGGACCGCCTGGCGCTGGTAGCCGAGAATCCGGATCGGCGCGTGGAACAGGCGCTCCAGGTGGGCCACGTGGGTCGGGCCGAGATAGTCGCGCAGCGGCTCGATGGTTTCCGAGAAGGTGGCGAAGAGGACGCCGTTCACCCCGTCCACGCGGAGCTTCCGCAGCCCGTGGCATTCCATGTCGAAATCGTCCGGCATGCCCGGGCTGCCGCCGACGCCGTGACGGTGCGGAACCGCGACCAGATCGCCCGCGAGATCGTAGGTCCAGCTGTGATAGAGGCAGACATGGGCGGAAACGTTGCCGAAATTCTCCCTCTGGATCAGCGCGCCGCGATGCGAGCAGCGGTTGACGAAGGCGTGCACCCGCCCGTCTCCGGCGCGGTTGTAGACGATGGGCGCCTCGCCGACGAAGGTGCGGCGGAAGTCGCCCGGATCGGGAATCTCGGCTTCGAGCCCGAGGAACGACCAGGTCTCGCCCTCGAAGATTCGCTCGATCTCAAGCCGGTAGAGCGCCTCGTCGTGATACCAGGCGTAGGGGATGCGATCGAAGCCGGAACGACCCATCTTCGGCCTCCGGATTGTGGGGCGGGAGGAGTCTATCCCGCATCGGGTTCGGACGGAACCGATGCCGTCTCCCGCCTGCTCAGCCGCACTCCGCCACCGCGTCCTCGGTGAGCACCTTGATCAGGTGCGCGCGGTAGGCGGCGCTGCCGTGGAGGTCGCCGGTCAGGCCGTCCGGCGGCACCGAAAGACCGGTGAGCGCTTCCGGGTTGAACGTGGCGGCAAGGGCGCGCTCGAACGCCTCAATCCTGAATACGCAGGGGCCGGCGCCGGTGACCGCCACGCTCACGGCGCCGTCGGCGAAGCGGGCGAGGAAGACGCCGACGATGGAGAACCGCGACGCCGGGTTGGGGAACTTGCGATAGCTGGCGGCGGCGGGGATCGGGAAGCGCACCTCGACGATCATCTCGCCGGGCTCCAGCGCGGTCTCGAACATGCCGGTAAAGAAGTCGCTGGCGGCGATGCCGCGCCGGTTGGTGACGATCTCCGCGCCGAGAGCGAGCACCGCCGAGGGATAGCAGGCGGCGGGGTCGTTGTTGGCGAGCGAGCCGCCGATGGTGCCCCGGTTGCGCACCAGCGGATCGCCGATCCCGCCGGCCAGCGCGGCCACCGCCGGGATCGCCTCCTTCACGGTCCCGGAAACGGCCACCGTCGCGTGCGGCGTCATCGCCCCGATCGCTAGCACGCCGGGCTCGGCGGCGATGCCGACGAGGTCGCCCAGCGAACCGAGGTCGACGAGATCTGTAGGCGCCGCCAGGCGGTGCTTCATCACCGGGATCAGGCTCATCCCGCCCGCTAGGGGGCGTGCGTCCTCTCCTTCGGCGAGCATCTCCCCGGCGTCGGAAACCGTTGCGGGCCGGTGGTAACGGTACGGATACATCAGCCCTCCGCCATCGCCGCCGCCCCGGCGAGGATCGCCGCGACGATATTTTGGTAACCGGTGCAGCGGCAGAGATTGCCTTCCAGACCCGCCCGGACCGAGGCCTCGTCGGTGGCGTCGCCGCGCCGGATCATGTCGAGCGCGCTCATGATCATGCCGGGCGTGCAGAATCCGCATTGCAGCGCGTGGTGCTCCTTGAACGCGGCCTGGAGCGGGCTCAGCCCCTCCTCCGGCGAAACGCCCTCGATGGTGGTCACCGCGTGCCCCTCGGCCTGGGCCGCGAAGACGGTGCAGGACTTCACCGCGATCCCGTCGAGATGGACGGTGCAGGCGCCGCATTGGCTGGTGTCGCACCCGACATGGGTGCCGGTGAGCCCGGCGCGGCGACGGACGAACTCGACGAGCAGCATCCTCGGGTCGATCTCGGCCCGGTGCTCGCGGCCGTTGATATCGAGCGCGACGGTTATCATTGCGCCGCGTCCTCGAGCGCCCGCCAGACCGCGTCGGGCGTATAGGGCTGGGGCACGTGGCGCACGCCGAGATCCCAGAGCGCATCGACGACCGCGTTGCCGATCGCCGCCGGCGCGCCGATGGTGCCGGTCTCGCTGCCGCCCTTGACGCCGAGCGGGTTGGACGGCGCCGGCGTCTCCTGGAAGGTCATGCCGACCTCCGGCATGTCGGAGGCGCGCGGCAGGGCGTAATCCATCAGCGTGCCGGAGAAGAGCTGTCCCGCGCCGCCGCCGTCATAGACCACGCGTTCCATCAGCGCCTGGCCGAGCCCCTGGGCGAGCCCGCCGACGACCTGCCCCTCGACGATCAGCGGGTTGACGATGTTGCCGCAATCGTCGGCGGTGAAGTAATCGCGCACCGTCACCTTGCCGGAGCGCGTCTCGACCAGGACCACCGCGAGGTGCATCGCCTGCGGGTCGTTGGTGTCGGGCGGTTCGTAGAAGACGGTTTCCTCGAGACCCGGTTCCAGGGAGCCGTCGGTCGGCAGCACCGCCCCGTGATAGGCGGCGTCGGCCACGTCCTCGAAGCTCAGCCGGCGGTCGGTGCCGCGCACCGAGAACACGGCGGCCTCGTAGAGCAGATCCTCTTCCGCGCATTCGAGCATGTGGGCGGCCAGGCGCTTCGCCTTGTCGATCACCCTGTCGGCGGCCTTCATGATCGCGACCCCGCCGACCGAGAGCGAGCGCGAGCCCCAGGTGCCGTTGCCGAACGGCACGCTCGCGGTGTCGCCCTCGACCAGAGCGATGTCCTCGATGGGGAGGCCGAGGCGATCCGCCGCGATCTGGCAGAACGTGGTGTCGTGGCCCTGGCCGTGGCTGTGCGAGCCGACGAAGACGGTCGCCTTGCCGTCCGAATGGACTCGCACGATGGCGCTCTCGTACCCGCCGTGGAGGCCGCCCCGGCTGGCCAGGTTGCGGCTCGACCCGGTGCCCGACTTGTCGAGGAAGCAGGCGATCCCGATGCCCATGCGGACGCCCTGGTCCCTGAGCCGCTTCTGCTCGGCCCGCAGCCCGTCGTAATCGGCGATCTCCAGCAGCTTGTCGAACAACGCCGGCGGGTCGCCGCAATCGTAGGGGCGCCCCACCGGCGTGGTGTAGGGGAAGGCGTCCGCCGGGATCAGGTTGCGGCGGCGGATCTCGACCACATCGATACCGAGCTCGCGCGCGCCGTTCTCCAGCAGCCGCTCGTTGACGAAGGTCGCCTCCGGACGGCCCGAGCCGCGATAAGCGTCGATGGGCACGGTGTTGGTGTAGGCGCCGCGCACACGGAGATGCAGGTTGGGCGTGGTGTAGAGGCCGGTGACGGTCTGCGGGTAGGAGTTGCCGGGGATGCTGGGCGCGAAATTCGAGAGATAGGCGCCGAGCGCCGCGATGGTGTCGATCTCCAGTGCAAGGACCTTCCCGTCACCGTCGAAGGCCATCCGCGCCTTCGTGTGGTGGTCGCGCGCCTGGGCGTCCGACATCAGCGCCTCGGCCCGGGTCGAGGTCCACTTGACCGGGCGCCTGAGCAGCATCGAGGCCCAGACCACGGTCGAGACCTCGACCGCGAAATGGGTTTTCAGCCCGAACCCGCCGCCGACATCGGGCGAGATCACGCGGAGCTTGTGCTCGGGGACGTGGAGCGCGTACTTGGCGAGCCAGCGCTTGAGGTAATGCGGGGTCTGGCTGGTCGCCCAGAGCGTGATATCGCCCGTCGCTTCGTCGAATTGGGACAGGTAGGCGCGGGGCTCGAGCGGGCTGCCGGCGACGCGGTGGGTATCGAGCGTCATCGAGACCGTGTGGTCCGCGTTCGCGAATGCCGCCTGCGTCGCCGCGCGGTTGCCGCGCTCGATCTCGAAGATCAGGTTGGAGCCGAACTCCTCGTGCAGCACCGGCGCGTCCGCATCCAGGCTGCGCGCGATGTCGGTGACCGCCGGCAGGGGCTCGTAATCGACCGCGACCGCCTCGGCGCCGTCGATCGCCGCGTAGCGGTCCTCGGCGACCACGGCGGCCACCACGTCGCCCACGTGATGGACCTTGCCGCCGGCGAGCGCCGGGCGCAGCACCTCGTTCATCGGCCGGCCGTCGGAGAACGGCATCGGGTGGACGCAGGTGAGCGCCCCAAGCCCCGCCGCCTTCCAGTCCGCCGCGGTGAGCACCCTGAGCACGCCCGGCAGCGCCCCGGCGCCGCTCGCGTCGACGCCCAGGATCCGGGCATGCGCGTGGGGCGAGCGGACGAAGGCGATATGGGCGGTCCCCGCCGGCTCGATGTCGTCGACGAACCGCCCGCGCCCCTTGAGGAACCTGTCGTCCTCGCGACGCCTCAGCCTCTGACCGACATACACGACCGCACTCCCTGTTCCAGGATCAATAACGGGCGCGCCCGCACCGGGTGTCAACCCGCCCTTGGCGGTGCCCGCATCGTTGCGCTATCGTGCGCCCGAGCAGGAAGGGAACCCGGATGGGCGAACTGTTTGTTATCCTCGGCTTCATGGCGGTGGGCGGAATCGCCGCCTTCATCTGCGCCGAGATCGAGTGGCGGGTCGCGGGGAAACCGCGGCTGTCGGACCGGTAGGGCTCCGCCACCCCGTCATTCCAGCCGCGCCGATGTGTTCTCGTGTCCCGCCCACTTGGGCAGGGCGTCGTCGATGTCGAGCACCCGCGCGCCGTAGAAGATGTGGCAGCGCGGCCTGAACGCCTCGGGGAACGAAGGCGGATCGCCGAAATCGAACAGCGAGGGGAAGGCGAGCCACATTCGCCGTCCCTCGTCCGCGACGGGGGTTCCGCAGCGGCCGCAATCGATCCTGCAGGGGAGCACCCGTTCCGGCGTGTCGGTCTCGCTGCTGTAGAAGCGAAGCAGGTCGAGTCCCGCGGTCAGGCGGATGTCGCGCTTCTGAAAGATCGCCGCCCATTGCATCGGCGCGCCGTGCCGGCGCTGGCAATGGGCGCAGTGGCAGATCTTCGCGTTGACCGGCTCGGCGGACACTTCGTAGCGGACGGCGCCGCACCTGCACCGGGCCCGGTGCAAGGCCTCGAATTGCACATCGTCTCGCACATAGAGCCGCGCGAAATCGTCCATCACGGCACCCGGCAAGTTCCGCGCAAGCCTATCGCGCAGGTCCGGCGACGCAAGGCGCGGCAGCTAGTTTCTGGACTTCCGCGCCGCCGGCACGATATTACGCCCGCCATGGAGCGACCCGAATTCATCAAGATGCACGGGCTCGGCAACGACTTCGTGATCCTCGACGCCCGGCGGCAAGATATCGCGCTCGACACCGAACGGGTGCGCGCGATCGCGCACCGGCGCACCGGCATCGGCTGCGATCAGCTGATCGTCCTCCGCGCGCCGACGGACGGCGCGGCGGACGCGGCGCTCGCTATCCACAACGCCGACGGAGGCGAGGTCGAGGCCTGCGGCAACGCGACCCGCTGCGTCGCCTGGATGGCGATGGAGGAGTCGGGGCGCGACACCGCCCTGCTCGAAACCGCCGCGGGAACCCTCGCCGCGCGGCGCGCGGGCCCGCTCGCGGTGACGGTCGACATGGGCGAGCCCGGCCTCGACTGGCGCGACATCCCGCTCGCCTCGGCGGGGGATACGCTGCACCTGCCGCTGTCGCGCGGCCCGCTCGCCGACCCGGCGGCAGTCAGCATGGGAAACCCGCACGCCGTGTTCTTCGTCGACGATGTCGATTCGGTCGATCTCGCCGCGCTGGGGCCGTCGCTGGAGCATGACCCAATGTTTCCGGAACGCGCCAATATCGGCGTCGCCGAGCTGCGCGGCGAGGACCGGATGCGTCTCCGGGTGTGGGAGCGCGGTGCCGGGCTCACCATGGCCTGCGGCACAGGGGCCTGCGCGGCGCTCGTGGCCGGGAACCGGCGCGGGCTGACGGGCCGCCGCGCGACGATGGAGCTCGACGGCGGGCCGCTCGAAATCGCCTGGGGCGAGGACAATCGCGTGACCATGACCGGCCCGGTGGCGGTCAGCTTCCGGGGCACGATCGACGGGGCGCTGCTGGGATGAACGCGCCCGAGGTCATGACCTTCGGCTGCCGGCTGAACGCCGTGGAGTCGGAGATCGTACGCCGGCGCGCGGCGGAAGCCGGGATGGCGGATGCCGTGATCGTCAACACCTGCGCGGTGACGGCCGAAGCGGAGCGACAAGCGCGCCAGGCGATCCGGCGTGCGCGGCGGGAGGCGCCGCACAAGCGCATCGTGGCGACCGGCTGCGCGGTCCAGCTCGATCCCGACCGCTACGCCGCCATGCCCGAGGTCGATCTGGCGATCGGCAATCGCGAGAAGCTGTTCGCGAGAAGCTATCGCGGGGACGTCCCGGACCGTCAGGTCGGCGACATCATGGCCGCGCGCGAGGGTGCATCCCACCTGATCGACGGGATCGAGGGCCGCGCCCGCGCCTTCGTCCAGATCCAGCAGGGCTGCGACCACCGCTGCACGTTCTGTATCATCCCCTTCGCGCGCGGCCCCAACCGCTCGGCCGCGCCGGAGATCGTGATCGAGCAGGTCCGCCGCCTGACGGAAAACGGATACCGCGAGGCGGTGCTGACCGGCGTCGACATCACCGACTACGGCAGCGACCCTGGCGGGGAAATCGGGTTGGGCGCACTGGCCCAGCGCATCCTCGCGGAGGTGCCGGACCTGCCGCGGCTCAGGCTCTCCTCGCTCGATCCGGCGGAGATCGACGGCGCGTTGCTGCGCGCTATCGCGGAGCACGACCGGCTGATGCCGCATTTCCATCTGAGCGTCCAATCGGGCTCGGACCTGATCCTGAAGCGCATGCGCCGGCGTCATGGCCGCGCCGACGTCATCCGGTTCTGCGATCAAGTGCGCGGCCTGCGCCCCGACGCGGTCTTCGGCGCCGACCTGATCGCCGGCTTCCCGACCGAGACCGACGCGATGTTCGGCGAGACCGAGTCCCTGGTCGCCGAGGCCGGGCTCACCTGGCTCCATGTCTTCCCTTACTCGGAGCGGCCCGGCACGCCGGCAGCGCGGATGCCCCAGGTTCCCCGTCCGGTCCGCAAGGCGCGGGCGGCGGCGCTGCGCCGTCTGGCCGCCGACCGGTCGGACCGCCATCTCGACACGAGGCGGGGCCGGCGCGAGCGCGTGCTGGTCGAGACCCCGGACGGCGGCCGCACCGAGCAGTTCGCCCGGATCGCGCTCGACCGGGAGGCGGCGCCGGGCAGCATCGTGACGGCGCGGGTGGCGGGACACGACGACGGCGTGCTCCGGGGCGTGCTGGAAGCATGAGCCAGGGGGGCTGGCTCGGGCGGCTGAGCGCCGGGCTGGCGCGCAGCTCGGCACGGCTCACCGGCGGCATCGGCGGCATCCTTGCCGGCCGCCGGCTCGACGAAACCACGCTCGGCGAACTGGAAGAGCTGCTGATCGGCGCCGATCTCGGGGTGGAAACGGCGGCCAGGCTGACCGAGACCCTGTCCCGCCAGCGCGTCGACATGGGGCTGGACGGAGACGGGGTGCGGGCGCTGCTGGCCGCCGACATCGCGGACATCCTGGAGCCGGTCGCGGTTCCGCTCGCGGTGGATCCCGCCCACCGGCCGCATGTGGTGCTGATCGTCGGCGTCAACGGCACCGGCAAGACGACGACCGTCGGCAAGCTCGCCAAGCGGCTCAAGGACGAAGGCCGCCGGGTGACGATGGCGGCGGGCGATACCTTCCGGGCGGCCGGCGTCAGCCAGCTCGAGCTGTGGGGCGAGCGCGTGGGCTGTCCGGTGGTCTCGCGGCCGACCGGCGCGGATGCGGCGGGGCTGGTCTTCGACGCGCTGAAACAAGCGAGGGGCGAGGGCGCGGACGTGCTCCTGGTCGATACGGCAGGCCGGCTTCAGAACCGGGGCGACCTGATGGCGGAGCTGCAGAAGATCATCCGGGTGATGAGGAAGCTGGATGGGTCCGCGCCGCACAGCTGCCTGCTGGTGCTCGACGCGACGACCGGCCAGAACATCCATGCCCAGGTCGGCGTGTTCCAGGAGATGACGGAAGTATCCGGGCTGATCGTCACCAAGCTCGACGGAACGGCCAAGGGCGGCGTGCTGGTCGCCCTCGCGGAGCGTTTCGGGCTGCCGGTGCACGCGATCGGCGTCGGCGAATCCGAGGACGACCTGCAACCCTTCGACGCCGCCGCCTTCGCCGACCGGCTGATGGGGTTGGTGGATTAGCTATTCGAGGTCGCCGACCTCGCCCGGCGGGTTGGCGCGGGGGGTTTCGAGGGGCCGGCCGGCGCTCTCCCGGTAGTGTCCGAGCGCCCATTGCACCGAGGGAAAGGCGATCTCGTCCCACGGAATGCCGTCCCACTCGAACAGCCCGACCTCCAGGCTCTCCTCGCCCGCGGAAACATCTGCGGATTCGAGTCGGGCCCGGTAGATCAGCTGCACCTGGCTGATGCGCGGGATGTTGTAGACCGCGAGCAGGCCGTCGATCGCGATCCGCGCCCGCGCCTCTTCCCAGGCTTCGCGCGCCGCCCCGGCCTCGCTGGTCTCGTTGAGTTCCAGATAGCCCGCCGGAAGCGTCCACAGCCCGACCCTGGGCGGGATGGCGCGCCGGCAGAGGAGGATCTTTTCTTCCCATACCGCCACCGAGCCGACGACGACCTTGGGGTTGTCGTAGGAGATGAAGCCGCAATCGGGACAGACCAGCCGTTCGCGGCTGTCGCCGTCGGGAATGGAACGCACCGAGGGGCCGGCGGGCTTGCTCGCCATCCGGCGAATCTGCCGGGCGGCCGCATGCCGCGCAAGCCGCGCCTCGCTCGCCTCAGGGCGCGCGCAGGGCCTCGAGGCGCGGGGACGCGATGCTGCCGGCCCATCCGGATTGCGCCCGGCGGTCGAGCTGCTTGGTGATCCAGGCGTGCCGCCATTCACCGGCGGGGGCGACGGCATCGATGCTGACCAGGTGGTCGTAGCGCGAGGCGCCCCCGTTTCCGGCGCACATCGGGGGCGCGGTCTCGCCGTCCAGCGCCTCGGTCAGCATCTTGCGCGCGGCGATGATCGCCATGTCGGTATAGGCGAGGTTCTCGCGGCTTCGGTCCTGGATCGCGCCCTGGCCCTCCAGGATCATGGTGTCGTGGATGTTGAAGTCGTAGCCGACGCCGGCATAGGTGCCGATCCGCTGCTCGTCGGCGGAGAAACCGTAGCGGTTCTCCATGTTGCGCCTCGGCACATAGCCCGGCACCTCGTAGGTCTTGAGCTTCTCGGCCCGCAGCGCCTCGCCGTCGATCGGCCGGCGGAAGTCGTAGAAGATGTCGTAGCGCCAGTTGCTGACATCGTCGATCGGCACGTGGATCTGCACCAGCGTCCAGTCGCCGATCGCCACCACGGCGGTGTGCGGGAACAGGTAGTTGGTGACCCGCACATAGGTGAAGTCGCGCCAGTCGCGCAGCGCGAAGATCCTGACGCCGAAATCGGTCCGCGCGATCTCGAGCCTGGGGTTGGGCACCTCGCGCAGGATCGTGGTGACGGAAACGTTGGAATCGTCCGCCGCGGCGAGGAACTGCTTGAATCCGTAGGTGCCGTCCCCCTCGGCGGCGTCGTCGAGATACCGGTGCAGGTAGGAAAGGTGCGCCGGGTCGATCTCGCCCTCGACCGCCTGCAGCCAGTTGGCCCGCTGCAGCGCCTTGAACACGAAACAGTGGCTGGCCGGCGCGTCGAACCAGTCGAAGCCCGGCAGCGGCGGCGCCTCGCCGCCGCCCATATAGCCGTAGACGATGCCGTTGCGCTCGACGCAGGGATAGGCTGGCTGGCGGACGCGCTCGTGATAGGTCGAGCCGGCCGGCTCGGCGGGCTGCTCCAGGCAGCGACCGTCATGGCCGTAGAGCCAGCCGTGATAGGGGCAGCGCAACCCCCCGTCCTCGCGACGCCCGAAGGCGAGGTCGCCGGCGCGGTGGGCGCAGCGCCGGGCGAGCGCGCCGTAGCGCCCCTCGTCGTCGCGGAAGACGACCAGGTCCTCGCCGAGCACCCGGATTTCCCTGACCGGGCGCTCGTCGGGAAATTCCTCGACCAGCGCGAAGGGCTGCCAGTACCGGCGCATGATCGCGCCCATCGGCGTGCCGGGGCCGGTATGGGTCAGGCGTTCGTTCTTTTCCGCGCTCAGCATCCCCGGATGCTAACCCGCGCCCGCGCCCCGTCAAAGGGGAAGGGTCAGTCGCCGACCAGCCGCTCCATGACCCTCTCGCGCTCCTCCTCGTCGATGATGCCGAGGAGGACCTTCCGGTAGCCCTCGACCGCCTCCGCACCGGCTTCCCGATAGGCGCGCGCGATGCGGTCGCGCTGGTTTTCCGACAGCCGGCGTTCGAGCTCCAGCCCCTTCTCGGTGAGCTCCAGCATGCGCTGACGCCGGTCGCGCGTCCCTGTGCGCGAGAACACGTACCCTTCCGCCACGAGCTGGCTCAGCACCCGCGACACGCTCTGCTTGGTGACCTTCAGGATGTCGAGAAGCTGGGAGACGGTGATGCCGGGGTTGCGCCCGATGAAATAGACCACCCGGTGATGGGCGCGCCCGAAGCCGAGCTCGGTCAGGATCGTGTCCGGCTGGCCGGTAAAATCGCGGTAGGCGTAGAACAGCAGCTCGATCCCCTGGCGGAGGTCTTCCTCGCGCAGGAACAGCGGATTGAAGCCGGATTTTAAGTCAGCCATGTTGACATATATGCAGCCCGCTGATACGCCGGGCAAGCAAAACACGCACGGAAATCGACTCGAATGCGGCGCGGAATCCGGGACACGGACGGGCGCCGGGCGGTGGCGGGAAATGATCAATTTCGACGACCAGGACGGCCGAATCTGGTTCAACGGCGCGCTCCGGGAGTGGCGCGATTGCAAGCTTCACGTCCTGAGCCACGGGCTGCATTACGCGAGCTGCGTGTTCGAAGGCGAGCGCGTCTATTCCGGCAAGGTGTTCAAGCTGCGCGAGCATACCCAGCGGCTGATCGATTCCGCCGCGGCGCTCGGTTTCGAGCTGCCTTATTCGCTGGAGGAACTGGAAGGGGCGACCGACGAGACCGTGGCCGCGCAGGGCTACGCCGACGCCTATGTCCGCCCCGTCGCCTGGCGCGGCAGCGAGATGATGGGGGTCTCGGCGCAGGAGACGAAGATCAACGTCGCCATCGCGGTGTGGGAATGGCCGTCCTACTTCTCGCCCGAGGCGCGGCTCAAGGGCATCCGCCTCAAGCGGGCGCCGTGGCGCCGGCCGTCGCCCGAGACCGCCCCGGTCCACTCCAAGGCGGCCGGGCTCTACATGATCTGCACGCTGTCCAAGCACGAGGCCGAGGCGGACGGTTTCGACGACGCGCTGATGCTCGACTGGCGCGGCCGGGTCGCCGAGACTACCGGCGCCAACGTGTTCCTCGTCCAGAACGGAACCCTGCACACGCCGACGCCGGACTGCTTCCTCGACGGAATCACGCGGCGCACGGTGATGGGGCTCGCGAAGGACCGCGGGATCGAGACGATCGAGCGTGCGATCATGCCGGACGAGATCGAGAAGGCGGACGAGATCTTCGTCACCGGCACCGCCGCCGAGGTCACCCCGGTCGGCCAGATCGACGACCACCACCTCCAGGTGGGGCCCGTCACGCGCACCCTGATGGACGCCTACGACGCCGAGGTGGGGAAGACGTAGAGCCCGGCCGGTCTTACCCGCGCTCCGCCACGACCAGCATACCGACCAGCCTCCCCTCCTCTCCCGACCGGATGCTGTTGAGCAGCCGTTCGCGCAGGTCTTCTCCGAGCGCGATCCCGGCGCCGAGACCTGGGCGGGGGCGCTGGCCGCGCTTGCCGCCGACCGCCCCTTCGCCACGGTTCTCCAAGATCCGGAAGCCGGCGGCCGCAAGCCCCTCCAGGAATTCCTCCGGCGTGCCGGGAAAGCTGTAGGACGGGTTCGCGGCCCAGGGGAGCGGGTAATGCGGCTCGCCGGCCGGGCCGCACGCGGCATGGCTGACCGCGTAGCGCCCGCCGGGGACGAGAACGCGATGGGCCTCGGCGAACATGCGCGCCTTGTCGGCGACGTTCATCGAGACGTTCTGGCACCAGACGAGATCGAAGCTGCCGTCGGCGTAGGGAAGATCGGTGACGCTGCCCTGCCGGGTGGAGATCGGCCCGTCCAGCCCGCAGAGCGCGTTCAGGCGTTCCGCCGCGGCGACGTATTCGGGAGTAACGTCGAACGCTGCCACCGTGCAGCGATGGTTGTGCGCGAGATAGCGCGACGAGCCGCCGATACCGCAGCCGGCATCGAGAACGCGCATCCCTTCCGTTACGCCGGCAAGTTCGGCCAGCACCTCGGTCTGCGCCAGCCCGCCGCCGTGCAGCTGGTCGACGTGCTGGAACATTTCGACGGTTGGGTTCCTGATGTCCTGGCCGTCCGCTTCGAGCGCGGCGAGGATACGCTCGACCAGACCTTCGGAACCGTAGAGCGCCTGGATCGCCGCCGTCGGCTCAGCCATGGCCGCGCTTGCCTTCGCGCGCCGCCCACCTCTCCTCGGCCTCCGTGTCCCCGGGGTCGGCGTCGACCCAGCGGTCCCCTTCCGGCGTCTCCTCCAGCTTCCAGAACGGCGCCCTGGTCTTGAGCCAGTCGATCAGGAAGCTGCATGCGTCGATCGCGGCCCTGCGGTGCGCCGAGGCGGTGGCCACCAGGACGATGCGGTCGCCGGGCTCCAGCCGGCCGTGGCGGTGAACGATGAGCACCGCGTCGAGCGGCCAGCGCTCGCGCGCCTCGGCCTCGATCTTGCCGAGCTGGCGCTCGGTCATGCCGGGATAGTGCTCGAGCGTCATCGCGCTCACCGTCTCGCCGCCCGAGAAATCGCGCACCAGTCCGACGAAGCAGCTCACCGCGCCGCAACCGCGGGCTTCTTCGGTGAGTCGGTCGAGCTCGGCGCCGACGTCGAAATCGTCCTCCTGGACCCGGATCACGGTCAGCCTCCCGTCATCGGGGGGAACAGCGCCACCTCGTCGCCTACGCTCACCGGGGCGTCGAACTCGCACAGCTCCTGGTTGACCGCGACGCGCAGCGCCTCCCGGTTCCGGAGTGCTTCGGCGTAGGCGTCGCTCCTGCCGCTCAGCCAGTCGATCAGCCCGTCGACATCCCTGACCTCGTCGGGGGGAACGACGGTCTCGGCCGGCAAGCCGATGCGCTGGCGCACCCATCCGAAATAGAGCATCTGCATCAGCTCACCTCGCTGAACGGCAAGAAATCGACCATCGCTCCCTCCTCCACCGCCGCCAAGTCCTCGGGCAGTTCGAGCAGCCCGTCGGAACCCACCATCGAGGACAGAATACCGGCGCCGTCGCGCGGAAACTTGGTGACGTAGGGCATCCCGGCCTCATCGGTGTGCAGGCTCACGCGCAGCCATTCCCGGCGCGAGACCTTCTTGCGGTAGGCGAAGCCGGCGCGGACGGGAAACGTTCTAGGAGCGGCATCGGCGTCGGCCGCGCCGGCAAGCCGGAGGATCGCCGGACGCGCGAAGCGCATGAAGGTCACCATCACGGCGACCGGGTTGCCGGGCAGCCCGATGAACGGCACGCGGCCGACCTGGCCGAGCGCGAGCGGGCGGCCGGGCCGGATCGCGAGGCGCCAGAAATGGATCGCGCCCAGCGCCTCGACCGCGGCCCGGACATGGTCTTCCTCGCCGGTCGAGACCCCGCCCGAGGTCATGATCAGGTCGTGCGCGGCGGCAGCATTTTCGAGCGCCGTCCGCACCGCCTCGACGCTGTCTTCGAGGATGCCGAGATCGGCGACCTCGCAGCCCAGTTCGTCCAGCAGGCTCGCCAGCGCGTAGCGGTTGGCGTCGTAGACGCAGCCGGGCGGAAGCTCGTCGGTGACCTCCCGGATCTCGTCGCCCGTCGAGAACAGGGCGACGCGGAGCGGGGTATGGACCTCAAGCTCCGCGCAACCGATGGAGGCGGCGAGCCCGACATCCTGGGCACGAAGCCGCCGGCCCTTCCTGAGCACCACTGAGCCAGCCTCGATGTCCTCGCCGGCATGGCGCCGGTTGGCGCCGCGCTTGATTCCGGGAGGAATCACGACGCTGTCGCCTTCGCGGGCGCAGTCCTCCTGCATCAGCACCGTGTCGGGGCCGGGAGGCATCGGCGCGCCGGTGAAGATGCGGACCGCCTCTCCGCGCGGCGCCGGCCCGTCCGAGCTTTGCCCGGCCGCGATCCTCCCGCCCACGGGCAGCCTGGTATCGCCGTCCCCGTCGAGGTCGTCGAAATAGACCGCGTAGCCGTCGACCGCCGCGTTGTCGTGCGGCGGAACCGGGAACGACGCCGTCAGATCGGCGGCGAGGATCCGGCCGCGCGCCCGCCTCAGCGGAACGGTCTCGCGGCCGGCGACGACGTCGAGCCGTCGGGAGAGCAGCGCGAGCGCCTCGCCGGCGGTCATCAGCGTGCCGCCGAAGGCGAAGCAGTCGTCGGAGAGCTGCGCCATCGTCAGGCCGCTCCCCTGGCGGCGGAGCGGAGTCCGCAATGATCGACGATGAAGTCGGCGATCGCGGCGGTGTCGTTGAGATCGAGCACGGGGATTTCCGCGTCCGCCGCGTCCCCGTCGGTGGCGAGCGCCACGACGTCGGGATCGCGCGGGTGTAGCGCCGGCTTCCCGACCGTCGGGCGGTGCACTTCCAGCTTGTCGTGCGGCTCGCTCTTGAAGCCCTCGATCAGCACCAGGTCGACCGGCGCCATGCGCGCCAGCAGGCCGTCGATCCGGGGCTCGGGCTCGTCGCGGTTCTCATGGATCAGGGCGAAGCGGTTGACCGAGGAGACCACGACCTCGCGTGCGCCGGCTTCGCGGTGTACGTGCGAGTCCTTTCCCGGCGTGTCGATATCGAACCCGGCATGGGCGTGCTTGATGGTCGAGACCGAGATCCCGCGCCTGACCAGCTCGTGCAGCAGGCGCTTGACCAGCGACGTTTTGCCGCTGCCGCTCCAGCCCACGATTCCGAGCACCGCCCCGTGCGCCATCCTTGCCTATTCTCCCGCGCCGGCCCGTCCGCCCGTGATGTGGCGCAGCGCCGTCCGAAGATAGTCGTAACCGGTGACCAATGTCAGCACGGCCGCGGCCCACAGGCCCACCTCGCCGATGGTCACCCAGGGAACGTCCCAGGGTCCCGCCTCGCCGAGCAGCAGGACGGCGATAGCGGTCATCTGGATGGCGGTCTTCCATTTGGCAAGCCGGCTGACCGGCACGCCGACGCTGATTTCGGCAAGATACTCGCGCAATCCGGATACCAGGATCTCGCGGCACAGGATGACCAGCGCGGGCAGCACCGCCAGACCGGCGATTTGGCCGAACCCGACCATCATGAGCAGTGCCGCGGCGACCACCAGCTTGTCGGCCACCGGGTCGAGGAAACGGCCGAGCGCGGATCGCTGGTCGAACCTGCGGGCGACATAGCCGTCGAAGAAGTCGGTGACGCTGGCGAGTACGAAGATCGCGCAGGCGAGACGGTTTGCCGCATCTCCGCCGATATAGAAAGCCGCCACCAGCACCGGGATCAGCGCGATCCGGAACAGGGTCAGCAGGTTCGGAACGTTGGCCATCGGCCGGTCAGGGCTCGCCGTGGAAGTGGTCGTAGACCCGTCTGGCGACAGTCTTGCTGATCCCCTCCACTGTCTCAAGATCGGCGAGCCCGGCCCTGGCGACGCCCGACGCCGAGCCGAAATGGTTGAGGAGGGCGCGCTTGCGCCGCGCGCCTATGCCGTCGATCTCGTCGAGCGGGGAGCGCCTGATCGCCTTCGACCGACGCGCGCGGTGGGAGCCGATGGCGAAGCGGTGCGCCTCGTCCCGAAGCCGCTGCATGAAATAGAGAACCGGATCGTCGGGCGGCAGGGTGAAGGGCTCGCGTCCGGCCATGTAGAACCGTTCCCTCCCGGCACGCCGGTCGGGGCCCTTGGCGATGGACACCAGTGGCAGCGTCTCGATGCCGAGATCGGCGAACACCTCGGCGGCGGCGGAGAGTTGCCCGGGGCCGCCGTCGACGAGCGCGAGATCCGGCCAGGCGCCGCCTTCGCGCCCGGGATCCTCGCGGAGCGCACGCGCATAGCGGCGCTGAAGGACCTCCCGCATCATCGCGTAGTCGTCGCCCGGCGCGATGTCGGTCGACCTGATGTTGAACTTGCGGTAGGCGCCCTTCCGGAAGCCGTCCGGCCCCGCCACGATCATCGCGCCCAGCGCATCGGCACCCGAGATGTGGCTGTTGTCGAACACCTCGATCCGCTGGGGCGGTCCGTCGAGGCCGAAGAGGTCGGCCACCCGTTCGAGCAGGCGGCGCTGGGCCTCGCTGCCGGCGAGCCGCCTGCCGAGCGAGTCGCGGGCGTTATCCACCGCCTGGTCGACCAGCTTGCGGCGCCCGCCGCGCTGGGGCGTCGCGATGCGGACCCGGCGCGCGGCGCGTAGCGAAAGCGCTTCGGCCAGGAGGTCGACCCCTTGCGGGCGGTGGCTCGCGAGGATCAGGGGCGGCGGCGCCTTGTCGGCATAGAACTGGCCGAGAAAGGCGCCCAGCACGCGTTCGGCCGGCTCGCCCCTCGCCTGGGCGGGGAAATAGGTCCGATTGCCGAAATTCTGTCCGGCCCGGTAGAAGAACACTTGGATGCAGGTCTGTCCGGCCTGCTGAGCGGTCGCGAAGACGTCCGCGGTTCCGAGCGTGCGGACATTGATGTCCTGATGCGCCTGTATCTCGGTCAGAGCGCGGATGCGGTCGCGGAAGACCGCTGCCGCCTCGTATTCGAGCGCCTGGCTCGCCGCCTCCATCTGCCGCGACAGGCGTTGCTGGAGGCCGCGGCTCTTTCCGCTCAGGAAGGCGCGCGCCTGCGCCACGATCTCGTCATAGGGCCCGGCGTCGATGCGTCCGACGCAGGGGCCGGCGCAGCGCTTGATCTGGTATTGCAGGCACGGCCGGGTGCGCGAGGCGAACACGGCATCCGAGCACGAGCGCAGCGGAAACACCCGTTGCAGAGTGAGCAGCGTCCGGTTGACCGCGCCGGCCGAGGCGAAGGGGCCGAAATACTCTCCCTTGCGGTTCTGCGCGCCGCGGTGCTTGAGGAGTTGCGGCCAGTCGTGATCGGCGGTCAGCAGGATGTAGGGGAACGACTTGTCGTCCCGCATCAGGATGTTGTAGCGGGGCTTGTGCTCCTTGATCAGGTTGGCTTCGAGGAGCAGCGCCTCGGCCTCGGTATGGGTGGTGATCACCTCGAGCGACTGGGTCTCGGCGATCATCCGGTGCAGCCGGGGCGGCAGGCGGCCGGGCCGGGTGTAGGCGCTTACCCGCTTGCGTAGGTTCCTCGCCTTGCCGACATAGAGGGCCGCGCCGGCGGCGTCGAGCATCCGGTAAACCCCGGGCCGCGGCGACAGAACCCGCACCTCCTCGGAGATGGCTTCGACGCCGCGGGCGAGCGTCTCGGCCCAGCGTATCTCGACCGGATCGTCGGCCGTTGCCCGGCGCCCTGCCTCCAAGCCGATCGCCCGTTCCGCCATCGCGACCCTATCTGCCGTCGCCGGCCGCGGCGTCTCCGATCCGCATGGGAACGCCGGAAGCCGACACGAATGTCCACGGAAGCTGTGGAAAACTTTGTTGACAAAACGCCATGCCGTGCGAGTCAGTCAACAAAATCAAGGCGCTTACCCATTTTGCCCAAAAAATAGGCAGATTCGACAAGTCATTGAATTAAAAAGAGAAATCAAAAGTCAAGTGTTAAACAATCATTAAATGGAACAAAATTCGCCCAGATTGTAACCGGTTAGGACCGATCCGGCGGGGCTGTGAAAAATATCCTTCGAAAAGCCCCCTCTCCATCGCGGAATTCTATAGGGGAGATCACAAAGCAGCATTTTCCCGTTCTATCTCGACGCCAACGCTCTCGGCGTCGTCGAATACGTCGAGCTTTTCGACCCTGACGACCGCGCGGCGGACGCGCCGATCCTCGAGACATATCGCGGCCACCCGTTCGGCGAAAGTTTCGACGAGATTGACGTGACCGTTCTGGGCAAGGGCTCGGATCCGCGACACCAGCGTATCGTAGTTGACCACATCGGCCAGACGGTCGCGTTCGACGGGGCCGGTCTCGAGCACATCGAGAGACAGGTTGATCCGGATCTGCTGATGGCCGTCGCGCTCGTAGCGATGGACGCCGATCAGGCAATCGAGCGCCAGATCGCGGACGAACATCCGCCGCGTTCGGGCCGAGGCCTCCACGGCAGGCTGGCGCGCGGTATGGAGGATCTTCATTCGGACACCGGCGCCGCGCCCTTCGGCGGCTGCGCCCAGCCGAGATGCTGTCCGCCGTCGAGCGCGATCATCTGGCCGGTCATCGACGGCGCGTCGAGAATGAACTCGACCGCGTCGGCCACCTCGCCGGGGGCGCTGCCGCGGCCGAGGGGCATCATTCCGGCCTGGCGCTCGAACTGCTCCACGCTCTGCCGCGGGCTCGGCAGGGTGGGTCCGGGACCTATTCCGTTGACGCGGATCCGCGGCGCGAGGGCGAGCGCCATCGTTTGCGTGAGCGTCCACAGCCCCGCCTTGCTCAGGGTGTAGGAGACGAAATGCTGGGTCAGGTTCCACACCCGCTCGTCGAGGATGTTGACGATATTGCCGGTCCTGTCCGCCGGCAACGCGTCCGCCATGGCCTGCATCAGCACGAAGGGCGCACGCAGATTGGTTTCCATGTGCCGGTCCCAACTCTCGCGGCTGGCGGTGGAGACGCTGTCCTGCTCGAACACCGAGGCGTTGTTGACCAGGACGCAGACCGGACCCAGCGCCGCCCGCGCGCGCTCGACCAGCGACCGGGTCTCCGATTCGTCCCGCAGATCGGCCGGCAACGCCACCGCCCGGCCGCCGGCGCGTTCGATCGCCGCCGCGGCGCCGGCGGCATCGTCGGCCGACCCGCGGTAATGGATCGCGACCGGATGACCGCGCGCGGCCAGGGTTTCGGCGATCGCCCGGCCGATCCGCCGCGCGGCCCCGGTCACCAGCGCCGTACCCGGTTCGGTCCGTAACATTGCCGCAAGATCGCCTGTCGGCTGCCGCGGATCAAGCGCCTGCCGCGACGCCGGGATGGGTTCCGCTCATCCCCCAGAACTGGCAGGCGACATAGGCGCCGTAGAGCGCCAGCAGCAGCACCGCCTCGCTGCGCGCCAGCTTCCAGCCGGTCAGAAGGAGCGGGATCAGCAGGACCGTCACCCCGCCCAGCACCCAGAGATCGAAGTCGACGATCTTGTCGGCGAACGGGACCGGCACCGCGAGCGCCGTCACGCCGAGGATGCCGAACAGGTTGAAGATGTTGCTGCCGATCACGTTGCCGATGCAGACGTCGGCGTGGCGCCGATAGGCGGCGACGATCGAGGTGGCGAGCTCCGGCAGCGAAGTGCCGACCGCGACGAGGGTCAGCCCGATCACCTCGTCCGGCACCCCCGCATCCCGGGCGAGCGAGGTCGCGCCGTCCACCAGCAGATCGGCGCCGTAGCCGACCGCCGCGAAACCGCCGACGACCAGGAGGACCATCTGCCAGAGCCGCGTCGGCAGCCCGGTCACCGATTCGGCCTCTTCGCGGTGGAGTTGCGCCGACCCGCCGTTGACCCGCGCGTCGTGCCACAGCGAAAGCGCGATATAGCCTCCGAGCGCCGCCAGCATCAGCGCGCCCTCGTAGCGCTCGGCCGAACCGCCGAGAGCGACGACGATGAAGATCGCGGTCACGGAGGCCATCACCAGCCCGTCCCGGCGCACGGCGCTCGGGTTGACCGCGATGGGGAAGATCAGCGCCGCCACGCCGAGAATCAGCATCATGTTGGCCAGGTTGCTGCCGATCACGTTGCCGACCGCGATGCCGGGTGCGCCGGTCAGCGCCGCGTTCAGGCAGACCAACAGCTCGGGCAGGGAGGTGCCGAAGCCGACGATGGTGAGGCCGATGACCAGCGGCGAGACCTCGAAGCGCCGGGCCAGTGCGACGGCGCCCCGGACGACCATCTCGCCTCCGAAGAAAAGGAGAACGAAACCCGCGGCAAGGAACAGATAGGTCATCGGGTCGATTTCGGCGCGCGATGGGAAAAAGACGATCGGAAGCGGCCCGGACGCGACGATACCGCCCGCCGGAGCCGCGCCCGGCAACGACCGATATGGGGTTTTGGAGCGGGAGGTTCCAGACGGCCGCCCATCAATGCCTGCGCTTGCCCCGGGCCTTTTTCCGGCCGCGCGTCTTGACGCCCTTGGCCGCGCGCACCCGCGCGGCTAGCCGCTTCTCGCCGGACGGGATACCCAGATCGGTCGCTTCCAGCCGCCGGATCTCGTCGCGGAGCTTGGCCGCCTCCTCGAATTCGAGGTTCCCCGCGGCGTCCTTCATGCGCTTCTCGAGGTCGGCCAGATAGGTTTGCAGGTTGTGCCCGATCAGATTGGGCATGTCCTCGTCGAGCGTGCCGACGGTGACGCGGTCCTGCTCGTAGACGCTGTCGAGGATATCGGCGATATCCTTCCTGACGCTCTCCGGCGTGATGCCGTTGGCCTCGTTGAAGGCGGTCTGCTTGGCGCGGCGGCGGTCGGTCTCGCCGATCGCGTAGTCGAGCGACGCGGTGACGGTATCGGCGTAGAGCACGACGCGGCCGTCGATGTTGCGCGCCGCCCGGCCGATGGTCTGGATCAGGGAGGTCTGGGACCGCAGGAAGCCCTCCTTGTCGGCATCGAGGATCGCCACCAGCGCGCATTCCGGGATGTCCAGCCCCTCGCGCAGAAGGTTGATCCCCACCAGCACGTCGAACGCGCCGAGCCTGAGATCGCGGATGATCTCGATGCGCTCCAGCGTGTCGATGTCGGAGTGCAGGTAGCGCACGCGGATTCCCGATTCCTGGAGGTACTCGGTCAAATCCTCGGCCATGCGCTTGGTAAGCGTCGTGACCAGCACCCGCTGGCCGCGCGCCGCCGCGTCGCGGCATTCCGCCATCAGATCCTCGACCTGGTGCTCGACGGGGCGGATCTCGCAGACCGGGTCGGTCAGCCCGGTCGGGCGGATCACCTGCTCGATGAACACGCCGCCGGTCCGTTCCAGCTCCCAGGGTCCGGGCGTCGCCGACACGAACATCGTCTGCGGGCGCATCGCCTCCCATTCCTCGAACTTGAGGGGGCGGTTGTCGACGCAGGACGGCAGGCGGAAACCGTACTGTGCGAGGGTGGACTTGCGGTTGAAATCGCCGCGAAACATGCCGCCGAGCTGCGGCACGGTGACATGGCTCTCGTCGACGATGAGGAAGGCGTCCTCGGGCAGGTACTCGAACAGCGTCGGCGGGGGTTCGCCGGGCCGTCGGCCGGTGAGGAACCTCGAGTAGTTCTCGATGCCCGCGCACTGGCCGGTGGTCTGCATCATCTCCAGGTCGAAATTGGTGCGCTGTTCGAGACGCTCGGCCTCCAGCAGCTTGCCGTTGCCGCGGAACCATTCGAGGCGCTCGGCGAGCTCCACCTTGATGTGTCTGATCGCCTGCTGGAGCGTCGGGCGGGGAGTGACGTAGTGGCTGTTGGCGTACACGGTGACGCCTTCGAGCTCGGCCGTGCGCTCCCCGGTCAGCGGATCGAATTCGTGAATCGACTCGATCTCGTCGCCGAACAGCGACAGCCGCCAGCCGCGATCCTCGTAATGGGCGGGAAAGATCTCCGCCGAGTCGCCCCGCACCCGGAAGGTGCCGCGCACGAAATTCGCGTCGTTCCGCCGGTACTGCAGCTCCACCAGCCGCTTGAGCAGCGCGCCGAGCTCGACCCGCTGCCCCTTTTCGAGCCGGATCGTCATTTCCGAATAGGTCTCGACCGAGCCGATGCCGTAAATGCAGGACACGCTGGCGACGATGATCACGTCGCTCCGCTCAAGGAGCGCCCGGGTGGCGGAATGGCGCATCCGATCGATCTGCTCGTTTATCGAGGCGTCCTTCTCGATATAGGTGTCGCTGCGCGGCACATATGCCTCGGGCTGGTAATAGTCGTAGTAGGAGACGAAGTACTCGACCGCGTTGTTGGGGAAAAAGCTCCGCATCTCTCCGTAGAGCTGGGCGGCCAGCGTCTTGTTGGGCGCAAGGATCAGGGTGGGGCGGGCGATCTCCCTGATGACATGCGCCATCGTGAAGGTCTTGCCGGAGCCGGTGACCCCGAGCAGGACCTGGTCGCGGTCTCCGTCGTCGACGCCCGCGACGAGTTGCGCGATCGCCTGCGGCTGATCGCCGGCCGGCTCGAAGTCGGAGACGACTTGGAAGGGGACGCCCAGATCGTTGCGCGGACGTTCGGCGACGGCGACGCTCATGGCCCGAATATAGGCGCCGCGCGGGCGGGTTGAACAGGAGTCCGGGGCAACCTAGGTTGCGAGCGTCCACGCCATGCCGCCGGAGCAACCCGATGTCGATCCTCGCCGAGCGCCTTTCGCGCATCAAGCCGTCCCCCACCAACGCGCTCACCGGCAAAGTGCTGGAGCTCAAGGCGGCGGGGCGCGACATCATCGGCCTCGGCGCCGGCGAACCGGACTTCGAGACGCCGGACAATGTCAAGGAAGCCGGCATCCGGGCGATCCGGGAGGGCGACACCCGCTACACTCCGATCCCCGGGACGATGGCGCTGCGCCAGGCGATCTGCGGCAAGCTCGAGCGCGAGAACGGGCTCGAATACGCCCCGGACCAGGTGATCGTCTCCTGCGGCGGCAAGCAGGTTCTCTACAACGCCTTCGTCGCCACCCTCGACGAGGGCGACGAGGTGGTGATTCCGACGCCCTACTGGGTTTCCTACCCGGACATGACGCTGCTGGCGGGCGGCACCCCTGTCTTCGTGGACGGGAAGGAGGAGCTCGGCTTCCGGATCACGCCGGAAGACCTGGAGGCGGCGATCGGCCCGCGGACCAAGTGGGTGCTGATCAACTCGCCGAGCAACCCGAGCGGCGCGGCCTATACGGCCGAGGAGCTGGCCGCGCTTTGCGCGGTGGTCCGCCGGCACGAGCATGTCTGGATCCTGACCGACGACATGTACGAGCACATCGTCTACGACGGGTTCGCCTTCGCCACCCCGGCGGCGGTCGACCCTTCGCTCAAGGACCGGACGCTCACCGTCAACGGCGTCTCCAAGGCCTATTGCATGACCGGCTGGCGGCTCGGCTACGCGGCGGGGCCGAAGGAGCTGATCCGGGCGATGACCGTGGTGCAGTCGCAGAGCTCGACCCACACCTCGTCGATCAGCCAGGCGGCGGCGGTCGAGGCGCTCAACGGCCCGCAGGACTTCCTGGCGGAGAACGCGCGTGTGTTCCAGGAGCGCCGCGACCTCTGCATCTCGATGCTCAACAAGGCGAACGGTCTCCGCTGCCGGACGCCGGAGGGCGCCTTCTACCTCTACATCTCCTGCGCGGGGACCATCGGACGCAAGACGCCGGAGGGCGGGGTCATCGGGAACGATACCGATTTCGTCACCTACCTGCTCGAATCCGAGGGCGTGGCCGCGGTCCAGGGGGCCGCGTTCGGGCTGTCGCCCTATTTCCGCATCTCCTACGCCGCCTCGAACGCGGAGCTGGAGGAAGCCTGCCGGCGCATCCAGAAGGCGTGCGCGGCGCTCGCGTGACCCTGACCGCGCCCCGCATGGGTCTTGATTCGGGCCGGCCGCGCTGAAACATTACGGAATTCGCGGACCAACGGGATGCTCGCCGCGCGGCAGGCGGCACGGCACGCTTCCAAGAACGCATCCCGGCCAAGGGAGAAGAACATGGCGAGCGCCTCCGGGCCACGCTGCGTGGCACTAGTCGGACCCTATCTGAGCGGCAAGACCACCCTGTTGGAGAGCCTGCTCTCGGTGTCGGGCGGTATCCACCGCAAGGGCTCGATCAAGGAAGGCAACACCGTGGGCGATTCCGCGCCGGAAGCGCGCGCCCGCCAGATGTCGGTCGAAATCTCGGTCGGTTCGACCTCCTATCTCGACGACGAATGGACCTTCCTCGACTGTCCGGGCTCGATCGAGATGCGGCAGGAGGCGCTGAACGCGCTGATGGTCGCCGACCTGGCGGTCGTGGTCTACGAGCCCTCGACCGAGCGCGCGATGACGCTTGCGCCGTTGTTCAAGGTTCTCGCCGACCGCAGCATTCCCCACATGGTGTTCATCAACAAGATCGACACCATCAGCGAGCCGGTCTCGGCGGTCTACGAGGCGCTGCGCTCGGTCGAGCAAGCGCCGCTCGTGCTGCGCCAGATTCCGATCCGCGAGGGCGAGACGGTATCGGGCTATGTCGATCTGATCAGCGGGCGGGCTTACAAATATACCGCCGGGGCGGGCTCGGAGCGCATCGAGATGCCGGACTCCGTCGCCGACGAGTACGAGACGGCGCGGGAGTCGATGCTGGAGGCGCTTGCCGACTTCAACGACGAGCTCCTGGAAAAGCTCCTGGAGGACGAGGTTCCGGACATCGAGGAGATATACGGCTACCTGACCGAAGGGGTGCGCGCCGCTGACGTGGTGCCGGTGCTGATCGGCTCGGCCGAGCAGGATTACGGCGTCAGGCGCCTGCTCAAGGCGCTGCGCCACGAGGTGCCCGGGCTTGAGGCGTCGATCGAGCGCCTCGGGATCGAGACCGGCGGCGGCACCGCCGCGCAGGTCTTCAAGACCTACCATGCCCAGCATTCCGGCAAGCTGTCGCTGGCCCGCGTCCTTTGGGGATCCGTCGGCGAGGGCATGACCCTGAACGGTCAGCGGGTCGGCAGCCTGCAATCGCTGATGGGCGGTCATCAGAACAAGATTCCCAGCGCCGGGCCGGGAGCAGTCGCCGCGCTGGGGCGGATGGATGCGGTCAGGACGGGCGATCTGCTTACCGACGACAACGGCGACGCGGCCGGCGCGGATTGGCCGGTGCCGCTCGTCCCGGTCTATGCGCGCGCCATCGCTCCGGAGAACCGCAACGACGAGGTCAAGCTCACCGGCGCGCTCCAGCGCCTCAACGAGGAGGATCCCTCGGTCAGCTACGAGCAGAACGCCGATACCCGCGAGATGGTGCTGTGGGGCCAGGGCGAGATCCACCTGCAGGTCGCGCTGGAGAAGCTGAAGGGGCGCTACAACGTCTCCGCCACGGCTGCCCCGCCGAGCGTGCCCTACAAGGAGACCATCCGTAAGACGGTCTCCCAGCACGGTCGCTTCAAGCGCCAGACCGGCGGGCACGGCATGTTCGGCGACGTCCACGTGGACATCTCGCCCCGGCCGCGCGGCGAGGGATTCGAGTTCACCGACAAGATCGTCGGCGGCGCCATTCCCAAGCAGTTCATCCCCGCCGTCGAGTCCGGCGTGAAGGAGTTCGCCGAGCGGGGGCCGCTCGGCTTCCCGGTGGTCGACTTCGCGGTGCGGCTGACCGACGGGCAGTTCCACGCGGTCGACAGCAACGAGATGTCCTTCAAGCTCGCCGCCCGGGTCGCGATGACCGAGGGCATGCCCAAATGCGGTCCGGTGCTGCTCGAGCCCATTTCGAAGGTCGAAATCGACGTGCCGGCGGATTCCACTAACAAGGTGCACGGGCTGATCAGCGGCCGCCGCGGCCAGATCCTCGGCTTCGCGCCCAAGGAGGGCTGGAAGGGCTGGGATACGGTGGAGGCCAATATCCCGAGCTCCGACATCGTCGACCTGATCATCGAGCTGCGCTCGCTGAGCCAGGGCGTGGCGACCTTCCGATCGTCCTTCGACCGTCTTCAGGAACTGACCGGTCGCCTTGCGGACCAGGTGATCGAGGCCCGCAAGGAGGCCGACGAGGCAAACTAGAAAGAAACGTCCGGGAGGGAGCATGACGATCGGGAGCAGGCGGGGCTGGGAACTGCCGGAATCGGCGGCGACGCCCGAGGACAAATTTCTCCGTCGGCGCGACCTCGTTAAGGCGCTCGCCGCCGGACCCATTCTCGCGGCGTCGGGGATCGGTCTCGCGGGGCCCGCCTGGGCGACGAGCGGGCTCTACCCCGCAAAGCGCAACCCGCGCTACCGGCTCGACCGGCCGGTGACTGACGAGAAGATCGTCACCACCTACAACAATTTTTACGAGTTCGGGTCGCACAAGCAGATCTGGAAAGCCGCGCAGAAGCTCAAGACCAGGCCATGGACCGTGACCGTCGACGGCATGGTGGAGAAGCCGTTCACCGTCGATGCCGACGAGCTGATCCGGAAAATGCCGCTGGAAGAGCGTCTCTACCGCCACCGCTGCGTGGAGGCCTGGTCGATCGCGGTGCCGTGGAGCGGGTTCGCCCTCGAGGCCCTGGTCGCCATGGCGCGGCCGTCGGTGGGCGCGAAATACCTGGAGATGCGCGGTTTCCACGACGCCTCGGTGGCCACCGGGCAGCGCCAGGTCTGGTATCCTTGGCCCTATCTGGAAGCGCTGACCATCGAGGAGGCGACCAACGAGCTCGCCTTCATCGCCACCGGCGCCTACGGCAAGCCGATGCCCAAGCAGAACGGCGCGCCGCTCCGCCTCGCCGTGCCGTGGAAGTACGGCTTCAAGTCGATCAAGTCGATCACTCGCTTCACTTTCACCGACAAGCGCCCGGTCAGCTTCTGGGAAGAGATCGCGGGGCAGGAGTACGGCTTCTGGGCCAACGTCAACCCCGAGGTCGACCACCCGCGCTGGAGCCAGGCGACCGAGAGGCAGCTCGGCACCGGCCAGCGCGTCCCCACCCTGCTCTACAACGGCTACGCCGAGCAGGTCGCCCACCTCTACAAGGACATGAAGGGCGAGGCGCTTTTCCGGTAGTCCGGGGCCACTGGCGGCGCGTCTACGTGCCTTCCCAGCGGTTCAACTCACCTTCCGGCAGAGCGCCCGGAAAGTCCTCGGGCACGACGATCTTCCCCTTGAGGGCATCGGGCCGCCGCCTGCTCCGAGGCTTGCAGGCGACGAGTTGCGCGACCGGTTTTCCACGGCGCGCGATCAAGACCTCCTCGCCCGCTTCAACCTGCGCCAGTAACCGAGAGAGTTGCGTCTTGGCCTGACGGATGTTGACGATCCTCATGCCTCGCCCTCCGGCCGGCCCGCCATCATCCTTACCGCGCGGTAGGTAATCACCGTCTCGCCGCTCTGGTTGATGACGTCGTTGGTCGTGGTCACGATCCCGCGGTTGCCCTTGCTGGTCGGGCGGATCGCGGTGACCTCGACCTCGGCGTGGACGGTGTCGCCGGCGAAGACCGGCTTCAGGACCTTCTTCTCGACCTCGAGGAGCGCAAGGCCGGTGGTCTGCATCGCCGCCTGACACAGCAGCCCCTCTATGATCGTGTAAGTGCAGGCCGCCGGCACCACCCGGCCCTGGATCGCGCCGTGCCCGGCCTCGTTGAACGAGAGGTCGGTGAAGATCGTCTCGACCATGCCGGTCACCCCGATGAAGCCCACGATATCGGGTTCGGTGATGGTCCGGTTGAGGGTGCGGAAGCGATCGCCCACGGAGAGGTCGTCCCAGTAGAACCCGATGCCGATCGTCTTCATCGCTCTTCTCCTTCGGTATCGCCGCGCCCGTCATGCGATGCGCCGGCGGCGAACAGGGCGGCGATCTCGTCTTCGCCCAGACCGGCCTCCGCCAGCACCTCGGCGGAATGCTCGCCGAACCTCGGCTGCAGACGCCTGATTCCGTCGTCATCGCCCGCCCCGGAAAACCGGACCGGCGGGTCGGTCAGCACGATCCCGCCCTCGCCGGGATGGCTCAGACGGCGGAAGAACCCCACGGACTCGAGATGCGGATCCTCCATCAGCCCTTCGAGCGTGACGACCGGAGCGGCGGGGATTTCGAGTCTCTCGAAGACCCGCTCCCATTCCGCGCTCGTCCGTTCGCCCAGGCACTCCCCGGCGGTCCGATAGACCTCGTCGATGTTGTCGCTCCTGCTCTGGAGCGAATCGAAGCGCGGATCGTCGATCAGCTCCGGCCTTCCGACTTCGCGCCAGAAGCGCCGCCACTGCTCGTCGGTATAGGCGAGCATGCAGATATAGCCGTCCGCCGTGGGGTAGGGCCGGCGCCAGGGAACCAGCACGCGGGGATAACCCATCTCCGCCACCGCCGGGTCGAAGGCGCGGCCGTAGATGTGCTCGGTCAGGTTGAAGGCCGCCATGGTCTCGAACATCGGGATCTCGACGAACTGGCCGCGCCCGGTGCGCTCGCGCGCGAGCAGCGCCGCGACGACGGAATAGGCGGCGACCAGCGCGCAGGTCTTGTCGGCCATGATGGTCGGCATGTAGCGCGGCTCGCCGACCAGTCGGGCCATCAGGTCGGCGCTGCCGCTGCGCCCCTGGATGACGTCGTCATAGGCGGGCTGGCCGCCATAGGGCCCGTCGGTCCGGTAGCCGTGCAACCCGGCATAGACGATGCGCGGGTTGCGGTCGCACACGCTCTCGTGGTCGAACCCGAGGCGGGCGAGCTTCTGCGGCCGGATCGAGTGGAGGAACACGTCGGCGCCGTCGATCAGCCGCCACAGCGCCTCCCGCGCCGCCTCTTGCTTCAGGTCGAGGACCGCCGAGCGCTTGTTCCGGTTGACCCCCATGAACAGCGCCGCCATGCCGGGCGAGCGCTGCGGGCCGGTACGCCGCGTGGTGTCGCCCTCGGGCGATTCGATCTTGATCACCTCGGCGCCCAGATCGCCCAGCACCTGGGTGGCGAGCGGCCCGAGCACGACCGAGCTCAGGTCGAGCACGCGGAATCCGTCGAGCGGGAAGGTCATCCGGCGGCGCCGGTGGGCTCGGGCGATTGGGGCATCGTCGGGTCCACGATCGAAGGGCGGGCGATTGTCGTCATCGGGCGAGCGGTCCGCAACGCCCTCACCTTGCGGCAAGGTCTTCCAGCGGCCAGCGGGGGCGCGGCGCGAAGTCGAGCCCGTCGGAAAGACCGAGCGCGAGCCGTTCGACGCCCGTCCAGGCGACCATCGCCGCGTTGTCGGTGCAAAGCCGGGGCGGCGGGGCGACGAAGGAAAGCCCGCGATCCGCCGCGACCGTTTCGACCCTCCCGCGCAGGGCCTCGTTGGCCGCGACGCCGCCCGCCGCCACCAGCGTTTCGCCGTCCGGGCAGCCGGCGCGGAAGAGCGCGATCGCGTTCGCCGTCCGGTCGGCCATCACGTCCGCCACCGCCTCCTGGAAGGCGGCGCAGAGATCGGCGACATCCTTCGCCGCGAGCGGCCCGGGCGGCAGCCGCTCGACGGCATGGCGGACGGCGGTCTTCAGCCCGGAGAACGAGAAATCGCACCCCTCCCTGCCGCGCAGGGGGCGGGGCAGGGTGAAGCGCTCGGCGTCTCCCCCTTTCGCGGCGTGCTCCACCGCCGGGCCGCCGGGATAGCCGAGCCCCAGCATCTTGCCCACCTTGTCGAAGGCCTCGCCCGCGGCATCGTCGGCGGTGGTGCCGAGAAGCCGGTGGCGCCCCACCCCCTCGACCGCGACGAACTGGCAGTGTCCGCCGGAGACCAGCAGTGCGAGATAAGGGAAGGCGACCTCGTCCGTCAGCCGGGGCGTCAGCACATGGGCTTCGAGATGGTTGACCGCGAAAAACGGGAGGTCGTGCGCGGCGGCGATCGCCTTTCCGGTCATTACGCCGACGATGACGCCGCCGATCAGCCCCGGCCCGCCGGTCGCCGCCACGCCGTCGAGCGCGTCGAAGCCGATCCCGGCATCGTCCATCGCCTGGGCGACCGCGCGGTCGACGACCTCGAGATGCGCCCGCGCCGCGATCTCCGGCACCACCCCGCCATAGTCGCGATGCGCGTCGAGCTGGTCGCGCACGACATCCGCGAGAATCGCGCGGCGGTCGTCGACCACCGCCGCCGCGGTCTCGTCGCAGCTCGTCTCGATCCCGAGGACGAGGCTCATGGTTTCTCCCGCGAGCCGGTCACCTTCTTGCTCTTGTTTGACATCGATTCGCCTATGATCCCATTTGAGAAGGGATGGACTGCGGCCTGCGATGAGCGCCCGGATCAGGATCGGAACACGCGCCAGCCCGCTCGCCCGCGCCCAGGCAGACGAGGTCGGCCGCCGCCTCGTTGCGGCCGATCCCGCGCTGGGGACGGACGGCGCGATCACGGTCGAGGTCATCCATACCACGGGCGACCGGATGTTGCAGGGGCCGCTTTCGGCGATCGGCGGCAAGGGGCTGTTCACCAGGGAGATCGAGGAAGCCCTCAAGGAGGGGCGGATCGACATCGCGGTGCACTCGATGAAGGACATGCCGACCCGGCTCCCCGACGGGCTGGTCATCGGCGCGGTCCTGCCGCGCGCCGACCCGCGCGACGCGCTGATCGCGGCGGACGCGGAAGCCGGCTCCCGGGGGCTCGCCGGGCTCGCCGACGGTGCGGTCATGGGCACCGCCTCGCTTCGCCGGGGCGCGCTGGTCCGCCATGCCCGCCCCGACCTCAAGGTCGTCGCGTTTCGCGGCAATGTGCAGACCCGGCTGCGCAAGCTGGAGGACGGCGAGGCGGACGCGACCCTGCTCGCGCTCGCCGGGCTCGACCGGCTCGGCCTCGCCCACCGGGCGCACGCCGTGCTGGACCCCGGTGTCATGCTGCCCGCCGTGTGCCAGGGGATCATCGGAATCGAGTGCCGCGCCGGCGATACGGCAGTCCGAGAGCTTCTGCACTCGGTCGACGACGCGGACAGCGCCGACGCCGCGGCGGCGGAACGCGCCCTGCTCGACGGGCTCGACGGCTCCTGCCGGACCCCGATCGCGGCGCTCGCCCTCCCGGAACGAGAGTCGCTGTCGCTGCGCGCGATCCTGGTCCGTCCCGACGGCAACGATCTGCTGGAAGCCGAACGCCGCGGGGGCCGCGCGGACGCCGCCGCCATGGGCAGCGATGCCGCGCGCGAACTCCGCGCACGCGCCACCCCGGCCCACTTCGCGGGCGCGTGAGGCCGCGATGACGGATCCGGTGCGCGCCCTTGTGACCCGGCCCGCGGAAGACACGGCCGAGACCGCCGCGCGGCTGGTGGCGATGGGAATAGAGCCGGTCATCGCGCCGGTCACGGCGATCGAACGGATCGCGCGCGGACCGCTCGACCTCGACGGCGCACAGGCCGTCCTCGTGACAAGCCGTAACGGGGTGCGCGCGCTTGCCGACGCCACGGCCGTACGCGACGTACCCCTGCTCGCCGTTGGCGAATCCACCGCCGCGCTCGCGCGCGAGACCGGGTTCCGGTCGGTCGCGAGCGCGGACGGCGCCTCGGAGGATCTGGTGCGCCTGGCCGCCTCGATGCTCGACCCGGCCGCTGGCCGCCTGGTTCACGCCGCCGCCGAGGCGGCGGGGGACGCGCTCTGCCAGGCGCTCGGGGAACGGGGTTTCGAGGCCGAGCCCGAAATGCTGTACAGGGCCGTCCCGGCGCCGCTCCCGAAACGCGCGCGCCGACTGCTGGACACGGGCGGCATCGCGTTCGCGCTCTTTCTTTCCGCCGGCACCGCCCGGGCCTTCGCCGAACTCCTGCACGAAGAGCACGCGAAACGGCGGTGCGGTCGGATAACCGCCGTCTGCCTGTCGGATCGGGTCGTGGAAGCCGCGGCGGCGCTTCCCTGGCGCGCGATCCGCCGCGCGGCGCGGCCGGATCTGCCTTCCCTGCTGGCGGCGATCCGGATGGCGCACGACGAGCAACGGGAACCCGACCGGATGAAGGTCTGACATGGCCGACCCCGACGACCGCAAATTTCCGCCTGGCGACGTGCCGGATACGGACGACGACGAACCCCAGCCCTGGGGCGCCGGCGCTGCGCCGCCGGGAGCGCGCTGGCGGCGTCGGGCGCTCTGGGCGGGAGCGGCGGCCGTCGCGGTCGTGGTGGCCGTCACGGTCGGCTGGCCGTCGGTCGCCCCGCTCATGCCGGGCACGGTCACCGCGCTGTTCGAAGATGCGGACCCGTCGCGGGATCCGGAGCTGGCATCCCTCGGAGCGCGGATCGAAGCCCTGGAAGCCGCGGTCGCCCGGGTCGAAGGAGGCGTCGCCAGCGCCGCGGCGACGGCGCTGGCGGCCCTGCCTCAATCGGACGCGGCGCGGCTGGGTACCCGCATCGAGGCGCTGGAAACCCGCCCCGCGCCCGGCCCGCCCGCGCCGGACAAGCGTATCGATCCTCTGGTCGAGAAGGTCGATGCGCTCGGGGGGCGGCTGGACAGGCTGGAGCGTGTGGCGGCGGCGACCGCCGGAACGCCGTCCGCCGCCGAGGGAGCCGGAACCTCTCCCACGCTTGCCGCCCTGCTGGCGGAAAATGCGCGCCTCGCCGCCGAACTCGGGCGCATGACCGAGCGGATCGCGCGGCTCGAAGCCGCGGGCGACCCGGAGCTCGCCGGAAAGGTCGAGGCCGCGGGCGCCAGGGTCGAGGGGATCGAGGCCGATCTGAAGCGCCTTTCGGAGTCCGGCCGGACGCGCAAGGGGGACGCGCTGCTGCTCGCCGTCGGACAGTTGCGCGAGGCGGCCTCGGGTTCGCGCCCCTTCGACGTCGAGCTCCAGCTCGTCCTCAAGGCGGCAACGGGCGAGGCCGGAATCGGGAAAGCCGCCGGTCCGCTCGCGACGTTCTCGCGTGAGGGCGTCCCGACACGGGCGGCGCTCAAGGCGCAATTTCCGGAACTCGCCGCCAGGGCCGCGCAGGCTGCCCTCGCTCCGGAGGAAGGCGGCTGGCTGAACCGGACCGCCGCACGGCTCTCCCGCGTCGTGACCGTCCGCCGGGTGGGTGAGGGAGCGGAACGAGGCGAGGGCGCGCTCGCGGCGATCGCCCGGGCGGAGAACCGTCTCGCGGCCGGCGACCTCGCCGCCGCCGCCGCCGTTCTCGAAGAACTCGACGGCGCGCCGGGCAAGGTATTCGGCGAGTGGCGCGAAGGCGCCGGGGCGCGCGCGACGATCGACGTCGCCATCGCCCGGCTCAGCCGGCGCGCGATCGAGCGTTTCGCCGCCGCCGGGGGCGCGGGATGACGCGGCGTCTTGTCCTCTGGGCGATCGGCATCTCGGCTCTCATCGCCGCCGCCGTATGGCTCGCCGACAACCCGGGCTCGGCGACGCTGGAATGGCGCGGATGGAGGGTCGACAGCTCGGTCGCGGTGCTGATCGGCGCGGTCGCCGCCATCGCCGTCGCGGCCGCGATCTTCTACCGCGGCGCCTGGACGTTGTGGGGAGTGCCGCGGCGCATCCTGTTCTGGCGGCGCATGGCGCGGCGCGAGAAGGGTTATCGCACCCTGACCCGCGGCCTGGTCGCGGTCGCCGCTGGAGAGGCGGAGGAGGCGCGCAAGCTCGCCGCGCGCGCGGAGAAGCTGCTTGGAGATCCGCCGCTGACCAAGCTGCTCACCGCGCAGGCGGCCCAGCTGATCGGCGACGAGGCCGCCGCGCGGACGCACTTCGCCGACATGCTGGACCGGCCGGAGACGGCGTTCCTCGGACTGCGCGGCCTGGTCCTGGCGGCCCGGAAGGAGGGCGACGAGGCGGCGGCTCTCGAATACGCGAAGCGCGCCTACGCGATCCGGCCGAAGACCCCGTGGGCCGCGATCACCCTGCTCGACCTTCAGATCGGGCGGAACCTCTGGCGCGAGGCGCTGACCACCGTGGAGGCCGCGATACGGCACGGGATCCTGACCGGCGAGGACGGCAAGCGGCGGCGCGTGGTCGTGCTCCTCGCCTGTTCCGGTGCCGCGGGAGAGGCCGGCGAGGCCAAGGCGGCGCTCGACTTCGCCAGGCGCGCGAGCAGCCTCGATCCGGACTTCCTGCCCGCGACGCTGCGCCACGCGGGGCTGCTGATCGGCGGCGGCCGCACGCGGCAGGCGACGAAGCTGATCCAGGACGCCTGGACCCACAACCCGCATCCTGAGCTCGCTAGGCTCTACCTCTCCATCCACGCCGCGGAGGATGCGATCGGCCGGATGCGGCGGATGGAGCGCTTGGCGGCTCAGAATGCCGGACACAGGGAAAGTCATCTCGCGCTCGCCGCCGCGGCGGTCGACGCGGAACTGTGGGCGACCGCGCGCAAGCATTTCGACGAGGCGGAGGAGGCGGGGAGGCGCGACGGACGGCTCTGCCGGCTCCGCGCGGACGCCGAAGAGGCCGAGCACGGCGACACCGAGGCGGCGCGGCGCTGGCTGGTCGCTGCCGCCGAGGCGGCGCCCGATCCGGCCTGGGTGTGCGGAGATTGCGGCGCGGTCTGGCGCCACTGGACCCCGGTCTGCGGCCGCTGCGAGAGCTTCGCGAGCCTCGCCTGGGGGACGCCGGAACATGTCCGAGAGGGCGCGGCGCCGGAGACCGCGCCCACGGGCGGCACGGAAATGGTCGATGCCTCCGCGCCGCCGCCGGTCCCCACCGGAGACGCCGCCTTCGCCCAGACGCGCCCGTCCGGGAACTGACCGGCCGGCACCGGCTTCGATCTGGACCGCCCGGTCGATTTACGCTAGTACCGCCCAGCCGCCGCCTTAGCTCAGCCGGTAGAGCATCGCATTCGTAATGCGGGGGTCGTAGGTTCGAGTCCTACAGGCGGCACCATCCCCCTTTCCCGACAGCACCGTGAATTCCCAACAAACCCCGGAATTCGGGGGATCGTTGCACAATCTGTCCTTGCCGGTTTGCTTGGTGAGGATTTACGGTCTGAGTATTGGCGATTGAGAGGAGGGGCGCGATGCAGGCGAGGGACATCATGACCACCCGGGTTGTGACGGTGGGTCCGGACGAGCCGGTGACCGGGATCGCGCGGACGCTGACCGACCACCACATCAGCGCGGTCCCGGTGGTCGGGGAGGACGGCGCGCTGCTCGGCCTCGTGAGCGAGGGGGATCTGTTGCGCCGTCCCGAGATCGGCACCGAGAAGCGGGCCGGGTCGTGGTGGCTCAATCTGTGGAGCGACCCCTCCGATCTCGCCGACGACTTCACCAAGGCGCATGGCAGGACGGCGCGCGACG
>JAJDVM010000161.1 GCA_022826125.1 Defluviicoccus sp. | reverse complement strand
GTTTTCGATCTCGGGCCGCGGGACGGTTGTGACGGGCCGTATCGAGCGGGGGACGATCAATGTCGGGGAAGAGGTTGAGATCGTCGGTTTGAAGGAGACGTCGAAGACGGTTGTGACGGGCGTCGAGATGTTCCGCAAGCTGCTGGATTCTGGCGAGGCGGGGGACAATGTGGGTTGTCTGCTGCGCGGCGTTGGGCGGACGGAGGTGGAGCGGGGTCAGGTTCTGGCGCGTCCCGGCTCGATCACGCCGCACACGCGGTTCAAGGCGGAGGCTTACATCCTGACCAAGGAGGAGGGCGGCCGTCACACGCCGTTTTTCTCGAACTACCGTCCGCAGTTTTACTTCCGGACGACGGATGTGACGGGCCAGGTCGCGTTGCCGGAGGGTACGGAGATGGTGATGCCCGGGGACAATGTGTCGATGGACGTCGAGCTGATCGTACCGATAGCGATGGACGAGGGTCTTCGGTTTGCGATCCGCGAGGGCGGGCGAACCGTCGGCGCTGGCGTCGTCGCACAGATCATCGAGTAGCACCGGGGCCGGGGCGGAGAGCAGAAATGGATAACCAGAACATACGCATCCGCCTCAAGGCGTTCGATCACCGGGTCCTCGACCAGTCGACCGGCGAGATCGTCAACACCGCCAAGCGCACCGGCGCGGAAGTGCGCGGTCCGATCCCGCTGCCGACGCGGATCGAGAAGTACACCGTGCTTCGCTCGCCGCATATCGACAAGAAGTCGCGCGAACAGTTCGAGATCCGCACCCACAAGCGGCTGCTCGACATCATCGATCCGACGCCGCAGACGGTCGACGCGCTGATGAAGCTCGACCTCGCCGCCGGCGTCGATGTCGAGATCAAGCTCTGAGGACGGATCGATGCGAACCGGTCTGATAGCCCAGAAACTCGGCATGACGCGCGCGTTCCGCGACGACGGCTCGCACGTGCCGGTGACGGTGCTCAAGGTCGACAACTGTCAGGTCGTCGCGGTCAAGACGGCGGAAAGCGACGGCTACACCGCACTGCAGCTCGGCGTCGGGGCGGCCAAGGTCAAGAACGTGTCCAGGCCCATGCGCGGGCATTTCGCGAAGTCGAAGGTGGAACCCAAGCGCAGGCTCGCCGAGTTCCGCGTGTCCGACGATGCGCTGATCGACGTGGGCGCCGAGCTGACGGCGGACCATTTCGTCGCCGGCCAGCATGTCGACGTCGTCGGCACCAGCATCGGCAAGGGTTTTGCCGGAGCCATGAAGCGGCACAATTTCGGCGGGCTGGAGGCCTCGCACGGCGTTTCCATCAGCCACCGCAGCCACGGCTCCACCGGCAACAGCCAGGATCCGGGCAAGGTCTTCAAGGGCAAGAAGATGGCCGGTCATCTCGGCGATGCCCGGACCACGGTGCAGAACCTGCGGATCCATTCGACGGACGCCGATCGCGGGCTGATCCTGGTCGCCGGCGCGGTTCCCGGCGCCAAGGGCGGTTACGTTCTGGTTTCCGACGCGAAGAAGCGCCCGGCGCCCGACGGCCTGCCGTTCCCGGGCGCGGTGAAGGCCGCCGGGGAAGAACCTGCGCCGGAAGAAGAGACGCCGGATGAAGCGGCCCCGGAAGAGGAGGGGACCGGCGATGAAGATTGACGTTGTGACCCTGGACAACAAGAAGGCAGGCTCGATCGATCTCGCCGATCCGGTTTTCGCGGCACCGGTGCGGGGCGACATACTGGCGCGCGTCGTCAACTGGCAGCGCGCCAAGCGCCGTGCCGGCACCCACAGCACCAAGAGCATCAGCGAGATTCGCGGGACCACCGCCAAGCCTCACAAGCAGAAGGGGACCGGCCGTGCCCGCCAGGGCAGCCGCCGTTCGCCCCAGTTCGCCGGCGGATCGGTGATCTTCGGTCCCAAGCCGCGCAGCCATGCTCACAAGCTGCCCAAGAAGGTGCGCCGGCTCGCGCTGCGCTCGGCGCTGTCGAGCAAGCGCGAGGAGGGGCAGTTGATCGTTCTGGACGCCGCAAAGGCGGACGATCACAAGACCGCCGCCCTCGCCGAGCGGATCGCCGCTCTCGGCTGGCGTTCGGTGCTGATCATCGACGGGCCGGAACTCGACCCCAACTTCGTGCGCGCTGCCGCCAACCTGCCCAATATCGACGTGTTGCCGCAGCAGGGCGCCAATGTCTACGACATCCTGCGGCGCGAGACCCTGGTGCTGACGCGCGATGCGGTGACCCATCTCCAGGAGCGTCTGTCATGAAGCGCACGGGTCCCGTCCGGGTCTCCGAGGGCCGCGCCTGCGAGCTCCTGCGCTCGCCGGTCATCACCGAGAAATCGACGATGGCGAGCGAGCACAACCAGATCACCTTCCGCGTGCCGGTCGACGCCACCAAGCCGGAGATCAAGGCGGCGGTGGAGAAGCTGTTCGACGTCAAGGTCACCGCGGTCAACACCATCCGCCAGAAGGGCAAGGTGAAGCGTTTCCGCGGCCGCATCGGAAAGCGGCCGGACTACAAGAAGGCCATGGTTTCGCTCGCCGAAGGCGAATCGATCGACGTGACCATGGGGGTCTAGGCGATGGCGCTGAAGAAATACAACCCGGTCACGTCCTCCCAGCGCGGGCTGATCCTGGTCGACCGCTCGGAGTTGTGGAAGGGGCGCCCGGTCAAGAAGCTGACCGAGGGCCTGTCGTCCAAGGGCGGGCGCAACAACGCGGGGCGGATCACCGCCAGGCGGCGCGGCGGCGGCCACAAGCGGCTCTACCGCAAGATCGACTTCAAGCGGCGCAAGTTCGACGTGCCCGCCACGGTCGAGCGGATCGAGTACGACCCCAACCGGTCGGCCTTCATCGCGCTCCTGAAATACGAGGACGGGGAGCAGAGTTACATCCTCGCGCCCCAGCGCCTCGCCGCCGGCGACACGGTGATCGCCGGACGGTCGGTGGACGTCAAGCCGGGCAACGCGATGCCGATGGAGAACATCCCGGTCGGGACGATCATCCACAATATCGAGATGCGGCCCGGCAAGGGCGCTCAGATCGCGCGGGCGGCGGGCACCTATGCCCAGCTCGTCGGCAAGGATTCCGGCTATGCCCAGCTTCGTCTGACGTCCGGCGAAGCGCGGATGGTCCCGGCGCGCTGCATGGCGACGATCGGCGCGGTATCCAACTCCGACAATCAGAACATCAAGAAGGCCAAGGCCGGGCGCAACCGCTGGCTCGGCAAGCGGCCTTCGGTGCGCGGCGTCGCGATGAACCCGGTCGACCACCCGCATGGCGGCGGCGAGGGGCGGAGTTCGGGCGGCCGCCACCCGGTGACGCCGTGGGGCGTGCCGACTAAGGGCAAGCGGACGCGGCGCGGCAAGAAGAAGAGCGACGCGCTCATCATGCGCCGCCGTCACAAGAGATAGAGGGGGCAGACGGTGTCTCGTTCGGTTTGGAAAGGGCCCTTCGTGGACGGCTATCTGCTGAAGAAAGCCGAGAAGGTCCGCGAGTCCGGGCGCAAGGAGATCATCAGGACATGGTCCCGGCGCTCCACGATCCTGCCGCAGTTCGTCGGCCTTACCTTCGGCGTCCACAACGGGCAGAAATTCCTGCCCGTCCTGGTGACCGAGAACATGGTCGGCCACAAGTTCGGCGAGTTCGCGATGACGCGCACCTATCACGGCCACGCGGCCGACAAACGCGCCAGGCGGGGTTGAGATGGGCAAACCGTCGGCACCGCCGCGCCTCGACGAGACCGAGGCGATGGCCTATCTCAAGGCCATTCACGTCAGCCCGCGCAAGCTCAACCTTGTGGCGCAGATGATCCGCGGCATGGATGCCTCGCGGGCGCTCACCGCGCTCGCATTTTCGCGCCGGCGCGTGGCGAAGGACGTACGCAAGGTGCTGCAATCGGCGATCGCCAACGCGGAGAACAACCATCAGCTCGATGTCGACCGGCTGGTCGTGGCCGAGGCCCATGTCGGGCGCAGCTTCGTAATGAAGAGGTTTCGCGCGCGCGCCCGCGGGCGCGTCGGGCGGCTGGAGAAGCCGTTCAGCAACCTGACCGTCGTGGTGCGCGAACGCGGGGAAGACGAGGAAAACGCCTGATGGGTCAGAAGGTCAATCCGGTAGGGCTCAGGGTCGGTATCAACCGCACCTGGGATTCGCGGTGGTACGCCGATACGCAGTACGGCGACCTGCTCCACGAGGATCTCAGGCTGCGCGACTACCTGTTCAAGCGCCTGTCGCAGGCCGGCGTCAGCCGGGTGGTCATCGAACGGCCCGCCAAGAAGGCGCGGGTGACGATCCATTCGGCGCGGCCCGGCGTGGTGATCGGCAAGAAGGGCGCCGATATCGAGAAGCTCCGCCAGGACGTATCCCGGATGACCGATTCCGACGTCCATATCAACATCGTCGAGTTCCGCAAGCCGGAGATCGACGCCAAGCTCGTGGCGGAGAACATCGCCCAGCAGCTCGAACGCCGGGTCGCGTTCCGCCGCGCGATGAAGCGCTCGGTCCAGTCGGCGATGCGCCTCGGCGCCGAAGGCATCCGGATCAATTGCGGCGGTCGCCTCGGCGGGGCCGAGATCGCGCGGATGGAGTGGTACCGCGAAGGCCGGGTGCCGCTGCATACGCTGCGCGCCAATGTCGATTACGGGATCGCGACGGCGCGGACCACCTATGGCACCTGCGGCGTCAAGGTCTGGGTCTTCAAGGGCGAGATCATGGCCCACGACCCGATGGCGCTCGACAGGACCAACCAGGAAATGCAGACCGCCCGCTAGGCGGCATCAGGGGTACCGAGCGATGCTGAGCCCGAAGCGAACGAAATTCAGAAAGGCCCACAAGGGCCGGATACACGGCAACGCCAAGGCCGGCACGACGCTCAATTTCGGTGCCTACGGGCTGAAGGCGATGGGGCCGGGCCGCGTCACCGCGCGCCAGATCGAGGCTTCGCGGCGCGCGATCACGCGCCACATGAAGCGCTCGGGCCGGGTGTGGATCCGCATCTTCCCCGACGTTCCCGTGTCGCAGAAACCGGCCGAGGTGCGCCAGGGCAAGGGCAAGGGCACACCCGAATACTGGGCATGCCGGGTGAAGCCCGGGCGGATCATGTTCGAGATCGACGGGGTGCCCGACGACGTCGCCCGCAGCGCGCTGTCGCTCGCCGCGGCGAAGCTGCCGATTCCCGTCCGCTTCGTGCAGCGCCTGGCGGGAGGCCATTGACCATGAAGGCCGCCGAAGTCAGGCAGAAGACGCCCGACGAGCTCACCGAACAGCTGCGGGCGCTGCGCAAGGAGGCGCTCAATCTCCGCTTCCAGCGCGCGAGCGGGCAACTCGAAGCCACGTCCAGGGTGCGCGAGGTCAGGCGCGACATCGCCCGCATCCAGACCATCGTCAACGAGCGCCGCCGCGCGGCCGAAGAGGAGGGCTGAGCGGTGCCGAAACGCGTTCTGCAGGGTGTCGTGGTCAGCGACAAGATGGACAAAACCGTCGTGGTCCGGGTTGAACGCCGGGTGCGGCACCCGATCTACAAGAAGATCATCCGCCGGTCCGGCAAGTTCACGGCGCACGATGCCGCGAACAGCTGCAAGGAAGGCGACGTCGTGCGTATTCGCGAGTGCCGGCCGCTGTCGAGGTCCAAGCGGTGGGAGGTGATCGACGAGGCGGGTTCGGCCCCGGCGACGTGAGGACGGTATGATTCAGGCCGAAAGCAATCTTGACGTAGCGGACAACTCCGGCGCCCGGCGGGTGCAGTGCATCCGCATACTGGGCGGCTCCCGGCGCCGCTGGGCGTCGGTGGGCGACGTGATCGTCGTGTCCGTCAAGGAGGCCATCCCGCGCGGCCGCGTGAAGAAGGGCGACATCCACAGGGCGGTGGTGGTCCGTACTGCCAAGGAGATCCGCCGGCCCGACGGCACCGCCATCCGGTTCGACCGCAACGCGGCGGTGCTCATCAGCGCCGCTGGCGAGCCGATCGGAACGCGCATCTTCGGCCCGGTCACCCGGGAGCTGCGCGCCAAGCAGTACATGAAGATCATCTCGCTCGCGCCGGAGGTGCTGTGACATGAAACAGGCGGCGAAGGGCGGCCGGATCAAGAGGATCCGCAAGGGAGACAACGTGATCGTGGTGACCGGGCGCGACAAGGGGAAGCGCGGCAGCGTGCTCAAGGCGATGCCGAGCGAAGGACGGCTGATCGTCCAGGGGGTCAACGTGGTCAAGCGCCACACGCGCCAGACGCAGACGCAGACCGGCGGCATCGTCGAGAAGGAAGCCCCGATCCACGTTTCCAACGTGGCGCTGCTCGACCCCGCTTCGGACAAGCCGACGCGCGTCGGTTTCAGGAGGCTCGAGGACGGCCGCAAGGTGCGCTACGCCAAGGCGTCCGGCGAGCTGATCGACTAGGGACGAGGACGATGCCAGCCCGCCTTCAGGAACATTACGAACAGGTCGTCCGGCCCGCGCTGCGGGAGGAGTTCGGCTACGCCAATGCCATGCAGGTGCCGCGGCTGGACAAGGTCGTCCTCAACATGGGAGTCGGCGAGGCGGTCGGCGATTCGAAGAAGATCGACGCCGCGACCCGCGATATGACCCTGATTGCCGGCCAGAAGCCGATCGTCATCCGCGCCCGCAAGTCGGTCGCCCAGTTCAAGCTGCGCGAAGGCATGGCGGTCGGCGTCAAGGTCACGCTGAGGCGGTCGATGATGTACGAGTTCCTCGACCGGCTGATCACCATTGCCCTGCCGCGGGTGCGCGACTTCCGCGGCCTGTCGCCCAACAGCTTCGACGGCAACGGCAACTACGCGATGGGGCTGAAGGAGCAGATCGTCTTCCCCGAGATCGACTACGACTCCGTGGACCAGATGCGCGGCATGGACGTCATCGTCGTGACCACGGCGGGGACAGACGACGAGGCGAGGTCGTTGCTCAGGGGATTCCAGTTTCCCTTCGTGAACTGAGACAAAGGATCGGGAACGAACGGATGGCGAAGAAGAGCGCCGTAGAGAGAAACAACAAGCGCAAGCGGCTGGCCGCGCGCGACGCGGGCAAGCGCGAGGCGTTGAAGGAGATCGCGAACGACCGCGACCTTCCGATGGAGGACCGGTTCAACGCGCGTCTCAAGCTCGCCAAGATGAACCGCAACGGCTCGCCCGTGCGTATCCGGAACCGTTGCGAGCTGAGCGGGCGGCCGCGCGGCTACTACCGCAAGTTCCGCATCTCCCGGATCGCGCTGCGCGAGCTCGCCGCGTTCGGGCTGATCCCGGGCATGGTCAAGTCGAGCTGGTAGGAGAATCGCGACGATGACGATGAGCGATCCCCTCGGCGATATGCTGACCCGCATCCGCAACGGCCAGCGGGCGAACAAGGCGGCGGTCGACTCCCCTGCCTCCAGGCTGCGCGCGAACGTGCTCGACGTGCTCCAGCGCGAGGGTTTCATCCGCGGCTACAGCGAGAGCGAACTCAACAAGGGGATTTCCGAGCTGCGCATCGAGCTCAAGTACCACGAGGGCGAGCCCGTGATCCGCGAAATCCGCAGGGTCTCCAAGCCGGGGCGGCGGGTCTATTCCAGGATCAAGGATCTGGCGCCGGTCTATAACGGGCTCGGCATTTCGATCCTGTCCACCCCGCAGGGCGTGATGTCCGACAGCGAGGCCCGAGCCGCCAATGTCGGCGGCGAAGTCCTCTGCATGGTGTTCTAGGAGGCCGCATGTCGAGAGTGGGACAGGTTCCGGTCGCGCTGCCCCCGGGCGTCGAGGTGGCGGTCGCCGGGCGCGAGGTCAGCGCGAAGGGGAAGCTCGGCGCGCTGTCGATGACGCTGTCCGGCGATGTCGAGGTGACCCAGGAAGAGGGGAAGCTGACGGTCGAGCCGCGCGGCGAGTCCAAGCGCGCCCGCGCGATGTGGGGGACGACGCGGAGCCTCCTGCAGAACATCGTCACCGGCGTCAGCGAGGGTTTCAAGGTCGAGCTCGAGATCACCGGCGTCGGTTACCGCGCGGCGGTCGAGGGCAAGGAGCTCGTGCTCCAGCTGGGTTACAGTCACGAGGTCCGGCACGCGATCCCGGACGGAATCCAGATCGTCTGCGAACGGCCCACGCACATCGCGGTATCCGGCATCGACCGGCAGCAGGTCGGCCAGGTCGCCGCCGAGATCCGCGCCTATCGAAAGCCCGAGCCGTACAAGGGCAAGGGTATCCGCTACGCGGACGAGATCATCGTCCGCAAGGAAGGCAAGAAGAAGTAAGGGCGTTCGATGGCAAACGTGTCCGAACTCTCCGCGAAACGCCGCGCCAGGGTGCGGCGGCGGCTCATGCGTCGCAACGTCGGCCGCCCGCGGCTGTCGGTCTTCCGGTCGAACAAGAACATTTCGGCCCAGATCATCGACGACCGCGCCGGAAGGACGCTGGCCGCGGCCTCCAGCCTCGAGAAGGAGCTGCGCGAGAGTCTCAAGAGCGGCGCCGACAAGGAAGCGGCGGCGACGATCGGCCGGCTGGTCGCCGAGCGGGCGATCGCCAACGGGGTCAAGGAAGTCGTCTTCGACCGCGGCTCCTACGTTTACCATGGCAGGGTGAAGGCCCTGGCCGAAGCGGCCCGCGAGAGCGGTCTGGCGTTCTGAGGATCTGACGATGGCACGAAATCCCCGATCCGACCGCGGCAACCGCCGTTCCGAAGATTCGGAGCAGAGCGAGCTCGTCGACAAGCTGGTCAGCATCAACCGCGTCGCCAAGGTGGTGAAAGGCGGGCGCAGGTTCGGCTTCGCCGCGCTGGTGGTGGTCGGCGACGCCAAGGGCCGTGTCGGCTACGGCAGCGGCAAGGCCCGCGAGGTGCCGGAAGCGATCCGCAAGGCGACCGAACAGGCCAAGCGCAAGCTGATCCGTGTGCCGCTTCGCGAAGGGCGCACGTTGCACCACGATATCGTCGGCCGCTTCGGCGCCGGCCGGGTCGTGCTGCGTGCCGCGCCGCCCGGAACCGGCATCATCGCCGGCGGGCCGATGCGCGCGGTCTTCGAGACGCTGGGGGTAGCCGACGTGGTCGCCAAGTCGATCGGAACCGCCAACCCCTACAACATGGTCAAGGCGACCTTCGACGGTCTGTCGCGGCTCAATTCGCCGCGCTCCGTCGCGGCGCGTCGCGGCAAGAAGGTCAGCGATATCATCGGACGCCGCGGCGGCGGCGAGGACGCGCGGAGCCAGGCGGCGGGAGCCGAGGCCAATGGCTAGGAAGGCCGGCAAGACCCGGACGGTCACCGTCACCCAGATCAAGAGCCCGATCGGCCGTCCCAAGGACCAGCGGGCGACCTTGATCGGGCTCGGGCTCAACAAGATGCACCGCACCCGCGAGCTCGAGGACACGCCCGCGGTACGCGGTATGATCCGCAAGGTCGCGCACCTGGTTTCGGTGGACGAGCAGGACTAGGCGAAGGCCGGGAGCGATTCGATGAAGCTGAACGAAATCCGCGACAACCCCGGCGCGAGACGGCCGCGCAAGCGCGTCGGCCGCGGCATCGGCTCCGGCAAGGGCAAGACCTCCGGCAGGGGCCAGAAGGGACAGAAGTCGCGGAGCGGCGTGTCGCTGCTCGGGTTCGAGGGCGGCCAGATGCCGCTCTACCGGCGTCTGCCTAAGCGCGGCTTCCACAATATCTTCCGCAAGAACTACCGCGTGCTGAATCTGGGCCGTCTGCAGGCCGCGATCGATGCGGGCAAGATCGATCCCAAGCAGCCCATTACCGAGGAGGCGCTGGTCGCCGCCGGACTGATCAAGACCCGCCGGGACGGCATCCGCATCCTCGCCAAGGGCGAGATCACGGCGAGCGTGACGCTGCAGGTCTCGGGCGCGTCGAAGGCGGCGGTCGAGGCGGTGGAGAAGGCGGGGGGCAGCATCGCGGTCGATGCCGGCGCGCGCGCCGGAGCCGGGAAGGCATCGGACAAGGACGCCGGGAAAGACGACGGGGACGGCGCAGGGTCGGGAGACTAGCCCATGGCTTCGGCGGCCGAGCAGCTCGCCTCTCAATTCAGCTTCGCCAACTTCGCCAAGGCGACCGAGCTCAAGAAGCGGATCTGGTTCACGCTCGGCGCGCTGATCGTCTATCGCCTCGGCACCTATATCCCGATCCCGGGCATCGACCCGGCGATCCTCGAGGACATCTTCCGCCAGCAGGCCGGCGGCATCCTCGGCATGTTCGACATGTTCGCGGGCGGCGCGTTCGGCCGCATGACGATCTTCGCGCTCAACATCATGCCGTACATCTCGGCGATGATCATCATGCAGCTGCTCACGGCGGTCTCGCCCTATTTCGAGCAGCTCAAGAAGGAAGGTGAGCCCGGCCGCAAGAAGATCAACCAGTACACCCGTTACGGCACGGTCGTGCTGGCCGCGCTCCAGGCCTACGGAATAGCGGCCGGGCTCGAAGGCATGACCGGAAGCCAGGGTTCGGCGGTGCTGGATCCCGGCCTGTTCTTCCGGGCGACCACGGTGATCACCCTGGTCGGCGGGACCATCTTCCTGATGTGGCTCGGCGAGCAGGTCACCGCGCGCGGCGTCGGAAACGGCATCTCGCTGATCATTTTCGCCGGCATCGTCGCGAACCTGCCCGCCGCGCTCGCCGGAACGCTCGAGCTCGGCCGCACCGGCGCGCTGTCGGCCATCTTCATCGTCGCCCTGATGGTGCTGGCGATCGCCGTGATCACCTTCATCGTGTTCATCGAACGCGCCCAGCGCCGGGTCGTCGTCCAGTATCCGAAGCGCCAGGTCGGCAACCGCATGTTCGGCGGAGAGAGTTCGCACATCCCGCTCAAGATCAACACGGCGGGCGTCATCCCGCCGATCTTCGCGAGCTCGCTGCTGCTGCTGCCGATCACCGTCGCCGGATTTTCGTCCCAGCAGGGTCCCGGCTGGCTCGGCGACATCACCGCCCTCATGGGGCGCGGCCAGCCTGCCTATCTCTTCATCTACGGGGCGCTGATCGTCTTCTTCGCGTTCTTCTACACCTCGGTCGTCTTCAATCCCGTGGAGACCGCCGACAATTTGAAGAAATACGGCGGTTTCGTTCCCGGGATCAGGCCCGGCAAGAACACCGCCGACCACCTCGACTACATCCTCACCAGGCTGACCGTCGTAGGTGCGATCTATCTGACCGCGATCAGCATCCTGCCCGAGATCCTGATCTCGCAATACGCGGTGCCGTTCTATTTCGGCGGGACGAGTCTGCTCATCGTCGTGACCGTCACCATGGATACCGTGGCGCAGGTGCAATCGCACCTGATCGCCCATCAATATGAAGGGTTGATCAAGAAGTCGCGCCTGCGGGGACGGCGCGGATGAACCTGGTCCTGTTGGGTCCTCCGGGCGCCGGCAAGGGCACCCAGGCCCAACGTCTGGCGGAGTCCGACGGGCTCGTGCAGCTTTCCACGGGCGACATGTTGCGCGCCGCCGTGGCGTCGGACAGCGAGATCGGCAGGATCGCCAAACCCATCATAGAGGCCGGCAGGCTCGTCCCCGACGATGTCATGGTGGCGATGATCGATCGGCGGATCGACGAGCCCGATTGCGCCAACGGGTTCATCCTCGACGGTTTTCCGCGCACCCTGGCGCAGGCCGAGGCGCTCGACGACGTACTCCGGCGCAAGAGCAGGCGGCTCGACGCGGTGATCGAAATGGCGGTCGACGACGGGGTTCTCGTCGAACGCATCTCGGGACGTTTCTCCTGCGCCAATTGCGGCGCCGGATACCACAGACAGTTCCGGCCGACCGCCGAGGAGGGAGTCTGCGACCGTTGCGGCAGCACCGAGTTCAAGCAGCGGCCGGACGACAACGAAGAGACCGTGAAGACGCGGCTTGCCGCCTATCACGCCCAGACGGAGCCGCTGCTCCCCTATTATCGGGATCGGGGCGTCCTGAAGACGGTTAACGGGATGGCCGCGATCGACGAGGTCACCGCGCAGATCGATACGGCCCTCGGCACGCTCGGCGGCTGATTGACCGCCGTCCGGCCCGGGGCTACGTTTTCGACATCCCGTAACCGCCCTCGGCACCGTGCCCGACCCGTCGAGCGGTGGCCATGCACTCGGAGGGGTTCCGACATGACGCAGAAAAAGGCCGTTTTCATCGATCGTACCGGGCACAGCACGCCCGAGCTCGATCTCTGGGAACCGGTGGTCATCACCAGGGAAGAGATCGACGGCGAGGTGGACCGTCTTGCCAGCCTCGACCGGCCCGGCAACGGGCGACGCCATTCGATCGTCGCTCATCCCGACTGGCAGAAGCTGGGCGTCGGTCCGGGGCTTCAGCCGGGCGTTCGCGTAACGCTGGAGGTGCTCAAGCCGGGCGAGCAGTCGGCGCCGATCCGTCACAACTCCACCCAGGTCAATTTCTGCATCGGCGGCGGCGGCCATTCGATGGTCAACGGCAAGCGCATCCCGTTCGAGCTCCATGACGTGTGGAATTTCCCGTCGATGGCGACCTACTGGCACGTCAACGACACCGACGACGTGCAGGTCCGGCTGTCCTATTCCAACGCGCCGCTGCTCGAGAAGATGAACGTGCACATCGTCGACGAGGAGCCGCCGCCGCTGATCGGGGCGGTCGGCGGAGAAGACGCGGAAGCGGCGGAGGAAGCGCCGCCCGACAAGCGCGACGTGAACCCCTACGGCACCTTCCAGCTGACCGACGACGGCGCCTGGCTGATGCCCTACGAGACGCTGATCAACCCCGAGTCGGTCGATTCGCCGGCGCTCCACTGGCCGTGGCAGGACGTGAAGCGCGAGCTCGACAAGCTCCAGGACCTCGGCAAGGAATATCGCGGCCGGCGGCTCTACCTCCTGTTCAACCCGATGACCGGGCGCTTCAACGGCACCACGCCCAGCTTCTTCGCGACCATGACGGTGCGCCCGCCGAAGATCGTCGACCGCCCGCACCGGCACGTGTCGGCGGCGATCAACTACTATTTCTCGGGCAGCGGCCGGTCCACCGTCGAGGGCAAGGTCTACGAGTGGAAGGCGGGGGACCTGATGCTGTCCGCGCCCGGCTGGGCGGTCCACAACCATGCCTCCTACGACGAGGCGGTCTACGAGCTCACCGTTCAGGACCAGCCGCTCAACATCGTCATGGAGTCGCTCCTCTGGCAGGAGGATCTCAAGCACCCGTGGTCGGTGCTGGGCGCCAATGTCGGCTTCGAGACCAACAAGGAGCAGGTGAGGGCCGCGCTCGGCGAGTAGGAGTTTCCCGACCATGATGGATCTGGCGAAGGATTTCCTGCGCGGCTCGATCCCCCCCCTGATCACCCCGTTCCGCGACGGCACGGTGGACTACGCGGCCTATGCCGCGATGGTCGAATTCCAGATCGCGGAAGGCTCGCACGGCATCCTGGTGAACGGGACGACGTCGGAGCCGGCGACGCTTACGGTGGATGAGCGCAACCGCGCGGTCGACGTGGCGGTCGAGGCCGCCGCCGGGCGGGTGCCGATCGTGGCCGCCACCGGCTCGCAGTCTTTCGCCGACACCGAGGCGCTGACGCTCCACGCCGAAAAGGCGGGCGCGGACGCGCTGCTGATCGTAACCCCCTATTTCATCCGCCCGCCGCAGCGTGGGCTCGCCGCCTACTACCTGGAGCTCGCCAAACGGACCGGCCTGCCGTGGATGATCTACCACATCCCCGGCCGCGCCGCGGTCAGCGTCACGCTGGATACGCTTTGCGAGATCGCCGACAAGGCGCCCAACTTCGTCGGCATGAAGCACGCCGTCGACGATCTCGGCTTCGTCAGCCGCTGCCTCGCCAAGCTCGGCATGGATTTCCGCATCTTCGTCGGGCTCGAGGATCTGAGCTACCCGATGATGGCGGTCGGCGCCTGCGGGCTGATGAACGCGGTCGGCAACCTCCGCCCCGCGCGGCTGGCGGCGATGTGCGAGGCGGTCTGGGAAGGCGATCTCAGGAAGGCGCGGGATATCCACTACGCCTTGTTCGAGATCAACCAGGCGGTGTTCTACGACACCAACCCGATCCCCATAAAATACATGATGAAGAAGGTCGGGCTGATCCCCGAGAACGAGCACCGCCTGCCGATGGTCCCGGCGTTGCCCGAACTCGAACGGCGCCTCGACGGGGTGCTCGAACGGGCCGGGATGGTCTGAGCGGCCGCGCCTACAGGCCGAGGATCGCTTCCGCGTTGCCGTGGAAGAATTTTTCCAGGAACTCGTCGCTGTAACCCACCTCGCTCCATTCCTCGAACAGGCGGGGATAGGGCATCGAGGGGTAATCGCTGCCGAACATCACCTTGTCCTTGAGCCGCGAACGCATGTCGCGCAGCAGCGAGGCGGGGATGTATTTGGGCGCCCAGCCCGACATCTCCCAGAACACGTTGCCCTTGTGCAGCGCGACCGCGGTCATTTCCTCGATCCACGGCCAGCCGGGGTGAGCGGCGACGATCGTTAAGGTCGGGAAGTCCGCCGCGAGGTCGTCGATCGCCGACGGGTGGGCGTGGCGGATCCTGGCGCCCAGCCCGCCCGGCATGCCGGCTCCCATCCCGGTGGTGCCCACGTCGATCATCACCGGCACGTCGAGCGCGGCGATCGCCTCCCATAGCGGGTAGAAGCGGGGCTCGTTGACCGCGAAGTGTCCCATGATGGGGTGGAAATGGAAGCCGAGCAGGCCGAGGTCCTTCACCGCGTGCTCCGCCTCCGCGATGGCCGCCTCGCCCTTCAGGGGATCCACCGCGCCCCAAGCCTGGACGATGCGCTCAGGATGGCGCTTCCACATGCCGGCGACGTAGTCGTTCGAGCAGGGCGGCGTGCCGACCGTTTCTTCGAGGTCGAGCGCCACCAGCACCGCGTCCACGCCGGCCTCGGCGAAGTCCCGGACGACTTCGTCCTCTTCCTTGGCCGACCAGTCGCGCTTCCAGTACTCCGCCAGCGCCTTCACGTAGGGTCCCTGGCAGTCGATCCAGGGTTGGGTGTTGGGATAGCAATGCAGGTCGATGATGCGCATGGGTTAACCGTTCGCCTCATCGGCGAGCTTCGCCGAAATCGTCTCCACCAAGGTCTTCTTCGAGACCTTGCCGAAGGCCGAAACCGGGAAGCTGTCGACGATCTCGATCCGTTCGGGGAGCTTGAAACGCGCGATTTCCCTGGTCTCCAGGAACGCCACCAGCTCCTCCAGCGCGATTCCGCGCCCGGGGTGGAGGATCAGGTAGGCGCACATGCGCTCTCCGAGGCGCGCATCGGGCATCGGCACGCAGGCCACGTTCCGCACCGCCGGGTGCATGAGGATCAGGTTCTCGATCTCCTCGGCCGAGATCTTCTCGCCGCCGCGGTTGATCAGGTCCTTGATCCGCCCTTCGACCATGTAGTTGCCCGACGGATGCTGGCGCAGGAGGTCGCCCGACCGGTAGAAGCCGTCATTGGTGAAGGCGCGCGCGTTGTGCTCGTCGGCCGCGAAATAGCCCCGAAGCGTGTAGGGGCCGCGCACGCAGAATTCGCCCACCTCGCCGAACGGCACCACGTTATCTTCCTCGTCGAGCAGCATCACCTCGTCGTCCGGGCACATCGGCTGGCCCACGGTCTCCAGCTGCGCATCCTCGCTGTCGTCGCGGTGGACGAACATCAGCGTGCCCTCGGCCATGCCGAAATTCTCCTGCACGAAGGCGTTGGGATACACCTCGCGCATCCGCCGCTTCACCTCCGGCTGGAGCCGCTGGCCGCCGCTTCCGATCATGCGCACCGAAGACAGGTCGTGATCGGCGACCGCGGGATCGTTGATCCAGCCGATATGGAGCGCCGGCACGCCGATGACGTGGGTCACGCGGTGCTTCTCGATCATTGCGAAAGCGTCCGGCGCGCGGGCGCTGGTGGAGAGCACCACTGCGGCGCCGTGGAGCAGATAACCCTGCAGCCCGGGGCAGGCGAGCGGCAGGTTATGGGCGATCGGGAGCACGATGAGGAGGCGGGAATCGGGCGTCACCTCGGTCTCCCGCGCCGCCTGCTTGGAGTTGTAGGCATAATCGTTGTGGGTGCGCGGGATCAGCTTCGGGATCCCCGTGGTGCCGCCCGAAAGCTGGAACACCGCGGGATCGGTCGGATCGATCTCGATAGAGGCAAGCGCGTCCGCGCCGAGCGTCGGCGGCCGCTCGATCAGCTCGTGCAGGGACACTGAGTCCCCGGATGCCTCGCCCATGACGATGAGGTGCTTGAGGTGACCGTTTTCCGCCCGCACCCTCTCCGCCATCTCGCGGTAGTCGAAACCCCGGATGGTGTCCGGGATGACGCAGGCGGTCGCGCCCGACAGCGCGACGAACTGGCCGATCTCCGCGAAACGGTGAGTGACGAGCGCGGCGATCGGGATGCATCCCGCCTTCTGCAGGGCAACATAAAGGACGGCGAATTCCCAGACGTTGGGAAGCTGGATGACGACGCGGTCGAGCGGCTTGAGCCCCAGCTCCACCAGGTTGAGCGCGAGGTCGGTCGACAGCCGGTCGAGCTCGCCGTAGCTGTACTGGCCGGTCTCGTCGATCACCGCGACGCGTTCGGCGAATTTCTCCAGGCAGGGCTGGAGCTCGTCGCGCAGCGAACGGTCCTCCCAGTAGCCCTTGTCGCGATAGACCTTCTGGAATTCCGGGGGGTAGGGGACGACGCCTTCGAGCATTTCGACTCCGGGGGGCTCAGGTAACGGCGGTGAAGCCGCCGTCGATGACGACGATGTGACCGGTGACGAACCTGTTGCCCTCGATGAGGCCGAGCATGGTCTCCGCCACGTCCTCGGCGGTGGCGACCCGTTTCAGCGGCGTGTACCGCGCGCGCCGCGCCATCAGCCCGTCGTAGTTCTCGGCCAGCGTGCGCTCCATCCATTCGCCTTCCATCCAGCCGGGTGCGACCGCGTTGACACGGATTTCCGGTCCGAGCGCGCCGGCGAGGGTCTGCGTCAGGTTGGCGACGGCGGCCTTGCTGGCCGCGTAGGGCAAGGGTTGCGGGCCCGGCCGCAGCCCGGCGATCGAGCAGGTGTTGACGATCGACGGATCGGACGACTTGCGCAGCAGCGGCAGCGCGGCGCGGGTAACCTGGAACAGGCCGCGCACGTTGACCGCGAAAACCCGGTCCCAGGCGTCGAGGTCGACCGCGTCCATGTCCTTCGGCGCGGTCTCGATCGTGGTGCCGGCGTTGTTGATCAGCACGTCGAGCCGGCCGAAGGCGTCCGCGCAGGTGGCGAGCATTGCCCCGACCTCGGATTCATCGGCGACGTTGCACTTTATCGCGAAAGATTCCGCGCCTTCCCTGGCGCAGGCTGCCGCCGTCTCCTCGGCACGGGCCTTCGACGACGCGTAGTTGACCGCGACGTCGTATCCGGCCCGGGCGAGCGCCATGGCCGCCGCAGCGCCGATTCCGCTCGACGATCCGGTAACCAGCGCCTTCCGCCGCTCTTCGCTCATGCCGGGGCTCCAGGATCGGGCAGGGGGTCAGGACGAAGTGGATAACCGGCTTGCAGTCTTCCGATTCGGGGGAACGCGTTCAACCCCGGCGCCGCCGCACCGGGTCTCGCCTTCTCTTCCCGGTGAGCGTGTCGACCAGCTCCCCATAGGTCGCGGACAGTCTGGCCCCGGGGCTGTCCGGATCGGCGGCGCATTTCTCGCACATGTTGAGGCTGGTATTGCGCGCGGGTCGAACGCTCACCGCCATGGCAAGCATGGCGCGCTCCTCGTCGGACTCCGGCACCACCGGTTCGGGGCCTTCGGCGAGGCGTTTCATTTCCGTCTCGTCCCCGTCGGCGCGGCGCGACAGGATTTCGAAGGTCGCGCTCTCGAAGGCCGCGGCGGTCGCGTAATGCGCCTCGACGCAGCAGAGCGGAAAGCCCAGCAGCCGCGCCTCCTGCTCCATCGTCGGGCGGCCGCTCTCGGCGAGCGACTTGACCTCCTCCGCCGGGGCGCGCGCCTTGGCGACGTAGTGCGCCCGCCCCTCGTCGAGCCCCTTGCGCACCCTTTCGACGAACCAGTCCGGCAGGTCGGAAGGCGGCCGCTCCGGCTCCCAGTAGGCCCCGGCGACGACATAGAGCCCGTTCGACGCCGCCAGTTCCAGCACCGCGGAATGCCAGCCTTCCTCGTCGAAGCCGCGCCCCGACACGTAGACCGGCTTGAGCCCGGCCATCATGGCGACGAAGTCGATCGCCTCCTGACCGGCGGTTCCGCGGACGTAGCTGTCGGCCCAGTCGATCTTCGCGCCGTAGAGCTTTTTCAGCGCCGAGCGCAGCCTGGGCTTGTTGTCGAGCCTCATGCGCGCGCCTTCCGCCGCCTCCCGGGCGGCCCGGCGGTTCTCAGCAGCGCGATCAGGGGGATCGTTGCGAGCGCCGCGATGGCGATCGCGTAAAAGTCGTTGGTGAAGCCTATCGCCTGGGCCTGGCGGAATATCTCCATGTCGAGCGCGGCGAGACCGGACTGCGAGGTCAGGTCCCAAGCCTCCGGCAGGTAGGGCGCGTGGGCGCCTTCCGCATAGGGGTCGACCCGCGAGGAAATCTCGCCGTGCGAGACCGCGCGGGTCCGGCTCAGGATCACGACGACGATGGAGACGCCGACGCCGGAGCCGTAGTTCCGCGCGAGGCTGGTGAGCGTCGATGCCTCAGTCCGGTGCCGCGCCGGCAGGGTTTCGAAGGAAATCACCGTGAGCGGTACCCAGATGAAGCCGATACCCAGCCCGTTGGCGAACGCCGCCCAGGAGACATCGTAGAGATCCACGTCGGCCGAAAACGTCGAGAGATAGTATGACGAGACGGCGACGCAGGCGAAACCGAGCGCCGTTACGATGCGCCCGTCGACATGGCGCACCATCCAGCCCGCCAGCAGCAGCGAGGCGAAGGTGCCGAGCCCGCGCGGCGCCATCACGAACCCGGCTGTCATCACCGGCAGACCCCGCAAGACCTGGAGGAACATCGGCAGGATGACGTTGAGCGCGAGCACGCAGACGCCGAGCAGGAACATGAAGAAGAGGCCGAGCACCAGGTTCCGGTCGGACAGGATGCCGCGCGAGATGAACGGGTTGTCCGTGGTCAGCGAATGAACCGCGAAGATGTAGAAGCCCAGCACCACGACCGCCGCCTCAATCACGATCTCGGTCGACTCGAACCAGCCCTTGATCTCGCCCCGGTCGAGCAGAAGCTGGAGCGCGGCGAGCGCGCAGGCGAGCGCCACGAAGCCGAACAGATCGAAGGGGCGGTCCTGCTTCGCCAGCGTCTCCCGCATGAATAGGAGCCCGAGCGTAAGCCCGACGAGCGCGAAGGGGATGCCGATGAAGAAAATCCACTGCCAGCCGTAGTTCTCGGTGATGAAGCCGCCGACGACGGGGCCCATCACGGGCGCGAACATCACGCCGGTGCCCCAGATCGCGAGCGCCGAGCCGTGCCGTTCGGGCGGGTAGTTGTCGAGCATCAGCGCCTGGGATATCGGGATGACCGGCGCGCTCATCGCGCCCTGACAGGCTCGCCAGACGAGGATCTCGGGCAGCGAGGTCGCGCTTCCCGACAGCACCGAGAACCCGGTGAACCCGACGATCGCCAGCAGGAAGGTGCGCTTCCGCCCCAACCGTCCGGCCAGCCATCCGGTGCAGGCGGTGGAGATCGCCTGGCAGACGAAATAGGTCGTCATCACCCAGCCGATCTGGTCCTGGTTAGCGCCCAGGCTGCCCTGCATGTGCGGCAGCGCGATCGACGCGATGGTCATGTCGAGGATTACGACCGTGGTCGCCATCATCACGGCGACCGTGACCATCGAGCGCGCCAGGTCGGATCGCGGCGGATCCGACCCCATGTCGGGGGTCATTTCCCGGGCGCCATGAAGGCGAGCGCGGACCCCACGACGTCGAACAGGGACACTTCGCGTTCGGTGTCGATGCTGACGGAAACGGTGGCGCCCGCCGGCATGTCGAACGGCCGTCCGGTGTCGCCGTCGATCTCAAGGCGCACCGGCACCCGTTGGACGATCTTGACCCAGTTCCCCGACGCATTCTGGGGCGGCAGGACGGAAAGCACGGCGCCGGTCGATGGGCTGATGCTGGCGACTTTCGCGCGCCAGGCGAGGTCGGGGAAGGCGTCGACGACGATCTCGGCTCCCTGGCCGACCCGGATATGGGTGAGCTGGGTCTCCTTGAGATTCGCCTCGATCCACGCGCGGGCGGTCTCGATCAGCGGCAGGACCGGCTTGCCGGCATCGACATACTCGCCCTTCTGCAGCCGGACGCGGCCGATCCTTCCGTCCGCCGGCGCGTGCACGACGGTGCGCCTGACATCGATCGCCGCCCGGTCGCGCGCGGCGAGCGCTTCGAGATATTGCGGGCTGTTCTCCGGCTTCAACTCCGCGTTCCCGCCGAGATTGGCAAGGATGGTCAGGCTCTTCTGGCGCACCGTGCTGGCCCGCTGGCGGGCCGCGATCAGGTTCTGCTCGGCTTCCTCGAATTTCGCGCGCGAGGCGTGTCCGCGCCCGGCGAGCTTCTTGAAGCGGGCGAAGATACGCTTGTGATATCCGACCTCCTGTTCGGCCTCCCTGAGCTCCATCCGCGCGCCGCGCCAGGACGCGCGCAGCGCGAGGATTTCGTTCCGCACCATGGCGAGCTTGGCGTCCGCCTCCGCGAGCGCGACGCGGAACGGCTCGGGATCGATCGAAAAGATCGGATCGCCCGCCCGGACGACGGCGTTCTCGTCGACGAACACGTCGGCGACCCGTCCCGAAATCTCGGCGCTGATCTGCACGAGATTGGTCTTCACATACGCGTTCTCGGTCGTCACGTATCGCCCGGAGGCGACCCAGTAATGCGCGCCCGCGACGACCGCCGCGATCGGCACGACGACGAGCAGGAATATGCGGAGCAATCCGCGCCTCACCGCGCCGGTTCCTTCCGTCGTTCTGGCTGTCCCGGTCCGGACCCGGGAATTCGTTAGATTACTAACATTCCGGGTTTCCGGCAAAGCGGAAATGGACCGCGGCATTCGCGGGACTTGTTGTCTGGCTGCCCGGCGGGCGTATTATTGGCCGGGACCGCACGGGAACGGGTCGCGAGACGGACGGTGAGCCTGAGCATCGAAAAGCTGCACGAGGCCATCGGCGCCCAGATCACGGGCGTCGATCTCGCGAAGCCGCTGGCGGATGCCGAGGTCGCGGCGATCGAGCGCGCCTGGCTGGAGCATATCGTTCTCGTGTTCCCGGGCCAGGATCTCGACCAGGAGGCGCAGCTTCGTTTCGCCGGCCAGTTCGGAATCGTCGGCGAGCGTTCCAGGCCCGCCGCGATCCGTCCGGAGGGCGCCGACTTCCATCCCGCGGTCATGCTGATCTCCAACATCCGCGAGAACGGAAAGCCGATCGGCTCGCTGCCCGACGGCGAGATGTGGTTCCACCACGACATGTGCTACGTGGCCGAGCCCTATCGCGGCACCATGCTCTATGCGATCGACATCCCGTCCCATGGCGGCAATACGCTGTTCGCCAACATGTACGCGGCCTATGACCGCCTCGGCACCGCGACGAAGGAACGCATCGCCGGCGCCCGCGCGCTCCAGATCTACAACTATTCGGTCACCGAGAAGGTTCCGCTCGACGGCGACCTCGATGCCTACCCGCATTACGTCCAGCCGGTGGCGATCACCCATCCGCGAACCCGCCGCAAGGCGCTCTACGTCAACCCGCTGATCACCGCCCGGATCGAAGGGCTGCCCGGGGACGAGAGCGACGCCCTGCTGGAAGAACTGTTCGGCTTTGCCGAAGATCGCGGCCTGATCTACGAGCATGTCTGGCGGGAGGGCGACCTCGTGATGTGGGACAACTGGTGTTCGTGCCATGCGCGCACCGATTTTCCGGAAACCGAGCGCCGCCTGCTCAGGCGGTGCACGATCCTCGGCGAGGCGCTCGCCGAGTAGGAGGGCAGGAGATGGCGCTCAGGACGAAGAAACTCACACCTCATATCGGCGTCGAGGTCCTCGACATCGATCTTGCGACGCGACCCGACGATGCGACGATCCGGGAGATCTACGACCTCTGGCTCGACCATGTCATGGTGGTGTTTCGCGGCCAGTCGCTCGATCAGGAGTCGCTGCTCCAGGTCACGTCCTATTTCGGCACCCCGGGAGCCAACGCGCGGCCGAAGGAATACCGCACCTCGGGCCAGCACGACATGCTGCCGGGCATCATGCTGATCAGCAATATCCGGGCCAACGGGGAGCCGATCGGCGCGCTGCCCGACGGCGACATGATGTTCCACCACGACATGATCCACGCCGACGTCCCGGACAAGGCGACCTGTCTCTACGCCGTCGAAATCCCGTCGGAAGGCGGCAACACGCTGTTCGCGAGCGGCTACGCGGCTTACGAGACGCTGGACTCCGGGCTTCGCGACTCGCTTGAAGGGAAGCGCGCGTTCCACCACTACAATTACGGCTCGCAGCACCGTGGCGACGACATCGGCACGCCCGCCTTTTCCGAGGCCGAGCACCCGGTGTTCCGCACCCATCCCGAGACCGGCCGAAAGGCGATCTATGTCGACCGGCTGATCACCGCGTCGATCGTCGGCATGGGGGAGACGGAGAGCGAGTCCGTCCTGACCCGGCTGTTCGACCATTCCGAGAGGGACGAGTTCGTCTACGAGCACGAATGGCGGAAGGGCGACCTGCTGCTGTGGGACAACCGCTGCTCGATGCACGCGCGAAGGGACTTCCCGTCGAGCGAGCGGCGCCTCCTGTGGCGCACCACGGTCAGCAGCGACGAACGGCCGGTCTGAGGGCGCGCCGGTGGGCAGGGTCCTGAGCGAGGAGCGGGTCGAGAGCTACGAGCGGGACGGCTTCGTCTTCCCCGTCCGCATCATGGACCGGGCGGAGGCCGGCGCGCTGCTCGCCCGGTTCGACGCGCTCGAGGCAGAGACCGGGGCCGAGCTGCAAAGCCGCTTCAAGATCAAGGCCCATATGCCGCTTACCTGGCTCAACGAGCTGGTCCGCAACCCGGTGATGCTGGACGCGGTCGAGGACCTGATCGGCCCCGACATATTGTGCTGGGGCTCCAGCTTCTTCACCAAGAAGGCGCGCGACCCGCGCTTCGTCTCCTGGCATCAGGACTCGACCTATTACGGGCTCCGCCCCGCCGAGACCGTGACCACCTGGGTCGCCTTCACCGAGAGCAGGATCGAATCGGGCTGCGTCCGCTTCCTTCCCGGCACCCACAGGAGCGGGATCCTCGACCACGAGGAGACGATGGATCCCGAGAACCTGCTCATGAAGGGCCAGACCATTAACGGCGTGGACGAGAGCCTCGCGGTCGATTGCGAGTTGTCCGCCGGCGAAATCTCGATCCATCACGAGTCCGTGGTGCACGGTTCGAACGCGAATACCTCGGACAACCCCAGGATCGGGCTTTCGATCCACTACATCGCGCCGCATGTCCGCCAGACCGCGTTCGATGGCGCCTCGGCGCTGGTGGTGCGCGGGCGCGACACGCACGGCCATTGGCAACCCGAGCCCGAGCCCCGGCACGATCTCGACCCGGTCTGCCTCGCCGCCCTCGACGAGGTCTACGGCCAGTACCGCAGCGGCAGGGGCAAGCAGGGCTGAGGCGTATTGCCCTCCCCACCCGGCCCTCGTCACATCGACCGGAGGGGGGTTGGTTTTTCCTTCCGATGACCCCATGACGACCCGCGCGGCGCAGCCGCCCTCCCGCACCGTCGAGGTCGGTGGGAGGCGTATCGCCTATCGTCAGGCCGGCGAACCCTCGCTGCCCGCCCTCGTCCTGTTGCACGGGCTGGGCGGTAACGCGGCGATGTGGCGCCGGCAATATTCAGCGCTCTCGCACCGGTTTCGAGTCATCGGATGGGACATGCCGGGTTACGGAGGGTCCGATCCCCTGCCCGGGACGCCGGAGCCGGCGGACTACGCCGGGGCGCTCGCGGCATTCCTCGATGCCATCGGCGTCGACGCAGCGAACGTTGTGGGCCAATCGGTCGGGGCGCTGATCGCCGCATCCTTCGCGCGCGTTTTCCCCGGGCGGACCCGCGCGGTCGTCCTCGCCCATCCGCTGTTCGGCTTCGGCGCCCTCCCGGCCGGGGAGCGCTCCGCGGCGGTGGAAGAGCGAACCGGTTCGTTCCTGCGTCTCGGCCCGCACGGCTTCGCGGAAGACCGCGGACCCCGCCTGCTCGCGCCCGGCGCGTCAGAAGGGTTGGTCGCCGAGGTGGTCGGCACCATGGCGGGCGCCCGCCCCGAGGGGTATGTCCCGGCCGTGGCGATGATGGCGGATATCGACCTTCCAACCGAGGCCGCGCGGGTCGCCGCGCCGCTCCACGTCATCGCCGGTTCGGGCGACCCGCTCGCGCCGCCGGAACGCTGCCGCGTCCTCGCCCGGAGCCTGCCGGGCGCGACCTGCACGGTCGTCGAAAGGGCGGGGCATTACGCCGCGCTCGAACGGCCCGAAGCCTTCGATTCCGCGTTACTCGCGGCGTTTGGGGAACCCGAACGGACTTGATCGAATCAAACCGGTTGACTTTGGTGTCCGTTGGTTCATACCAAACGGGGGACCGGTCTGGGCCTTTCCCAAGCGTGCAACCCCGTACCCGGGCGCGACCTTGTCATGAAGCTTTCGGTACCAAAGGAACGGCGGCGCGACGAGCGGCGGGTCGCCGCATCCCCCGATACGGTCAAGAAGCTCACGGAAATGGGATTTGAGGTCGTCGTGGAGGCGGGGGCCGGACTCGAATCCGGGTTCGCCGACGAGGCCTACACGGAGGCCGGCGCGACGATCGCGCCGGACGAGACCGAAACCCTTGCCGGGGGCGACGTGGTCTTCAAGGTCCAGCGCCCGCTGATCGAAGCCGAGGAAGGCGGCGACGAGGTCGCGCTGATGAAGCCCGGCGCGACGGTGATCGGCGCGCTCGCCGCGCTGCAGCACGCGCCCCACGCGGAAGCCTACGCCAAGGCCGGTCTGACCGCGTTCTCGCTCGAATTGCTGCCCCGCATCACCCGGGCCCAGTCGATGGACATTCTGTCCTCGCAATCGAATATCGCCGGCTACAAGGCAGTGCTCGACGGCGCCGGCGCGTTCGGCCGGGCGCTGCCGATGATGATGACGGCGGCCGGCACCATCCCGCCGGCCCGCGTGCTGGTGCTGGGCGTCGGGGTCGCCGGGCTCCAGGCCATCGCGACGGCAAAGCGTCTCGGGGCCATCGTCACCGGCTACGACGTGCGCCCCGCCGTCAAGGAACAGGTCGAAAGCCTCGGCGCCAAATTCCTCGCGGTCGACGAGGGGGCGACGACGGACGCCGAGACGGCCGGCGGCTACGCGAAGGAGATGGGCGCGCCCTACAGGGAGCGCGAGGCCGAGGTGCTCGCCGAGGCGCTGTCGAGGAACGACATCGCCATCTGTACCGCCCTGATCCCTGGCCGTCCCGCGCCGGTGCTGATCTCCGCCGACATGGTGAGGGGGATGCGCGCGGGCTCGGTGATCGTCGACCTCGCGGTTGAGCAGGGCGGCAACTGCGCGCTGAGCGAGCTGGGCGAGGCGGTGACGAAGCACGGCGTCACGATCGTCGGCCACGCCAACGTGCCGAGCCGCCTCGCGGAGAATGCGTCCTCGATGTATGCCCGCAACCTGCTCAATTTCATCACCCCCTTGGTCGACCGGGAGAACGGGACGCTCGCCATCGACTGGGAGGACGAGATCGTCACCGCCTGCCTGATCTCCCGCGAGGGCGAGATCGTTCACCCGTCGCTCATTCCCCCGACCGCCGACAAGGATGTAGCGTGAAACCCGAAGACGCGGCGCAACCGGCGGCGGACGCCGCCTCTTCCGATCCGTTCATTTTCCTTTTCACCGTTTTCGTTCTCGCCATATTCGTCGGCTATTACGTCGTCTGGAACGTAACGCCGGCGCTGCATTCGCCGCTGATGAGCGTCACCAACGCGATCTCCTCGGTGATCATCGTCGGCGCGCTGATCGCCGCCGGCCCGGCCGAGCTCGATTTCTCCAAGGTCATGGGCTTCATCGCGGTGACGCTTGCCTCGATCAACATCTTCGGCGGCTTCATCGTTTCCCAGCGCATGCTCCGCATGTACCGCAAGCGTCGCTAGGGGCGGGGCATGCACGCGGACGTCACCGGAATCGCTTACCTGATCGCCGCGATCTGCTTCATCATGGCGCTGCGCGGGCTGTCCTCGCCCGAGACCGCGCGCCGCGGAAACGCCATCGGCATCGCCGGCATGGTGATTGCGGTCGCGACCACGCTCGCCGATCCCGGCGTGGTGTCGTTCGAGCTGATCGCGGCCGGCGTCGTGATCGGCGGCGCGATCGGCACCGTGATCGCGCTCCGCATCCAGATGACGGCGCTGCCCCAGCTCGTCGCCGCCTTCCACAGCCTGGTCGGCCTCGCCGCCGTGGCGGTCGCGACCGCGGCGTTCTACGCGCCCGAGGCCTACGGCATCGGCACCGTCGGCGATATCAAGACCGCGAGCCTGATCGAGATGGCGATCGGCACCGCGGTCGGCGCCGTCACCTTCACCGGCTCGGTGGTCGCCTTCGCCAAGCTGCAGGGGCTGGTGAGCGGGGCGCCGCTGGTCTTCAAGGGGCAGCACCCGCTCAATGCTGGGCTGGGGGCGGTGCTGGTCCTGCTGGTCGTCTGGCTCTGCCTCGCCGAGGCGCCCGCGGCCTACTGGCTGATCGTCATTCTGTCGCTGGCCCTCGGCTTCCTGATCATCGTTCCCATCGGCGGGGCCGACATGCCGGTGGTGATCTCGATGCTGAATTCCTATTCCGGCTGGGCGGCCTGCGGGATCGGGTTCACGCTGTCGAACACGCTGCTGATCATCACCGGCGCGCTGGTCGGCTCGTCGGGCGCGATCCTGAGCTACATCATGTGCCGCGGGATGAACCGGTCCTTCTTCAGCGTCATCCTCGGCGGGTTCGGGGTCGAGGGCGGGCAGGCGGCGGGCGGCGACGACGAGCGCCACGTCAAGGCGGGCAGCGCCGAGGACGCGGCCTTCGTGCTCAAGAACGCCTCCAAGGTCATTGTGGTCCCGGGCTACGGCATGGCGGTCGCCCAGGCGCAGCACGCGCTCCGCGAAATGTGCGACACGCTGAAGGGGCAGGGGATCGACATCGCCTATGCCATCCACCCGGTCGCCGGGCGGATGCCGGGGCACATGAACGTGCTGCTGGCCGAGGCGAGCGTGCCCTATGACGAGGTTTTCGAGCTCGAGGACATCAACAACGAGTTCGCCGCCGCCGACGTGGCTTACGTGATCGGCGCCAACGACGTGACCAACCCGGCCGCCAAGACCGACGCTGAGAGCCCGATTTTCGGCATGCCGATCCTCGAGGTGGAGAAGGCGAGCACCGTATTGTTCGTCAAGCGCTCGCTCGCCTCGGGCTATGCCGGCGTCGACAACGAGCTGTTCTACCGCGACAACACGATGATGCTCTTCGACGACGCCAAGAAGATGACCGAGGAAATCGTCCAGGCGCTGTGAGGGGGAGCGGTCGGGTCGCCGTCGGGCAGTTCAGGGACGCGGGGAGATATGACGCGCCACGTCAAGATCGGCGAAGCCAAGACGCATCTGTCCGCCTTGCTGGCGGAGGTGGAAGCCGGCGAAGACCTGATCATTTGCCGCGGCTCCACGCCCATCGCCCACGTCACCAGGGTAGTCCGTGAGCAGGACCACGCCGCGCTGTGCGCGACGTTGCGCAGCGAACGGGCGAAGCAGCGGCCTGTCACCACGCGTGAGATCCTCTCCTGGCGCCACGAGGGGCATTCGACCTGAGGGCGTTCGTGCCCGGGGCTTCACTGGCTTGACCGCGCCGCCTTCCGATCCGTTATCCCTTGGAAAGCCTGGGCCGCCGGTTGAACGAAGCCGCCATTGAGGAAGGCTTGGCTCCTCTCGCCTGGTTTTCCGGCTTTGGAACGCTGGAATCGGGTTCGTAACGAAGTGTTCCTCACTTCCCGGGCAGGCTTGCAGCGTAGGTGGCGGCGCGGTCGACCCATGCTTCGAGATCGCGATCCGATTCGACGCCCGCGGGCTCGACCAGCGCCCATCCCTTCATTACCCGGCCGTTCATGTCGGCGGGTCTCGTATGCGGCTCCGAGAGGATCGCCTCGCGCTCGTTGCGGTCGATTCTGACGATCAGCGCGCCCTTCCAGGTGCCGACGCACATATTGCCGCCGATCATGAAGCAGACCCCGCCGAACATCCTGCGCTCGGAATAGCCGTCGCGGCCCGAGAGCAGCGGACGGATGCGTGCGATCAACGCGTCGTCGGCGGTCATGATCGCTACCCGGAAGTTTCCACGAGGGTTCATTTTACAGGAGGGGTAACGCCGCGGGGGACGGCGAAGAGGCGCAACGCCCTTGACATTTTCCATATTTCGTTATTTCTCGAAATATGGAAATATTGACGGCCGCATCGGCTTTCGCCGCGCTCGCCCAGGAAACCCGTCTTGCCGCATTTCGACTGCTGGTGCGGGCCGGGCCTGCCGGGCTGCCGGCCGGGGAGATCGCCCGGGCGTTGGGAACGGCGCCGTCGACGCTGTCGACCCATCTCGGCCTGTTGCAGCGGGCCGGGCTGGTGTCCGCGGAGCGGCGGTCGCGACAGATCGTCTACCGGGCGGATTTCGAGGGCGCCGGTGCGCTGATGCGGTTCCTGATGGAGGATTGCTGCAAGGGTCATCCTGCGGTCCGGGCGGCGATCGGCGAGGAGGCCGCCTGAACGGCCAGGAGAGAAAGACCATGAAACGCCTGCACGTCCACCTCCACGTCGAGGATCTGGAGAAATCCGTCCGGTTCTACCGCACCCTGTTCGGCGTCGCGCCGTCCAAGCTCAAGAACGACTACGCCCAGTGGCTGCTGGACGAGCCCTCGGTCAACTTCGCGGTGTCCACGAAGGAGTGTTGCGATGCAGGGATCTCCCATCTCGGCATCCAGGTCGACGACGATGAGGATCTCGCCGGGATCACCGCCGCGCTGACCGAAGCCGAGCAGACGATCTTCGAGGAAAAGGAAAACCTCTGCTGCTACGCCAGGGGCAACAAGACCTGGGCCAGCGATTCCGACGGCGTGGTATGGGAGACCTTCCACCGCCTCGGCCATTCCGAGACAATGGGGCGGGACGAGACGCGCGACGCGGAGATCGGCGCGTTGCACAAGGAGGCGTCGCCCCAGCGCCGCCCTGTCACAAAAGCGTAACCGCGATGTGGAACTCTCCCTGCGGCCATGGCGGACGATAAGATTTTCAACGTGCTGTTCCTCTGCACCGGCAACTCGGCGCGGAGCATCCTCGCCGAGGCGATCCTGGCGCGCGAGGGGATGGGCCGGTTCGAGGCTTACAGCGCGGGCAGCGCCCCGGCGGGGCAGATCAACCCGAATGCGCTCGCCCTCCTGCGCAAGCTTAACCACGACGTATCCGAGTACCGCTCCAAGGACTGGAACGAGTTCGCTGCCGGCGGTGCACCGCCGATGGACTTCGTCTTCACCGTCTGCGACAACGCCGCCAACGAGGTGTGCCCGGTCTGGCCCGGCCAGCCGATGTCGGCGCACTGGGGTATCCCCGACCCCGCGGCGGCGACCGGCACGCAGTCGGAAGTCGCCGCGGCGTTCGCAGATTCCTACCGCATGCTAACCAACAGGATTTCGATCTTTGTCAACCTGCCCATCTCCTCGCTCGACAAGCTCGCGCTTCAGGAGCGCC
>JAJDVM010000021.1 GCA_022826125.1 Defluviicoccus sp. | reverse complement strand
CTGGCGGAAGGGGCGCTGAAGGCGCGGCTGGAAAACCGGGTTGCCTCGGGGGCCGGGCTGTCGGCCTGCGAGAACATCCAGGGCATTCCGCTGGACCCGTTCGCCGATATCGCCCGGATCGTCCTCGATGCGTCGGCGCTCGCGCCGGAGGACGCGGAGCTGGTCGAACGTGCGCTCGGGAGCGAGCCCATCCGGGTCGACGCCGCGCCGGTCGGGACGGGGCCGTGAGGCCGCGCATCGCCGGGATCGTGCTGGCCGGAGGGCTGTCGCGCCGCATGGGCGGCGGCGACAAGGCGCTGAGGACCCTCGGCGGGCGCAGCATTCTGGACCGGGTGATCGCCCGTGCCGCGCCGCAGGTAGAAATCCTCGGGCTCAACGCCAACGGCGATCCCGCCCGTTTCGCGGAAACCGGGCTCCCCGTGGTGCCCGATTCGGTGGAGGGGTTTCCCGGGCCGCTGGCCGGGGTGCTCGCCGGGCTCGAATGGGCTCGCGACCGCGCCCCGGAGTGTACTCATGTCGCGACCTTCGCCTGCGACGCCCCGTTCCTGCCCGAAGATCTGGTCGCGCGTCTGTGGCGGGCCGTCGAGGAGGACGACGCCGAGATCGCCTCGGCCCGGTCCGGCGGGAGGGAGCACCCGGTCTTCGCCCTCTGGCCGGTCGCGCTCGCGGACCGGCTTCGCTCGGCCGTGGTCGAGGAGGAAATCCGCAAGGTCGATGTCTGGACGGCGCGCTACCGGCTGGCCCACGCGGAGTTTTCCGCCGTGCCGGTCGATCCGTTCTTCAACGTGAACCGGCCGGAGGATATCGCCGAGGCCGAGGCGGCGCTCACCGCGCAAGCTGGGCGATGACGATGGACCCCAGGATGAGCCACGCCGCCAGCCGGTTCGAGCGGAACTTGGCGAGGCAGTCCTTGGGCGCGTCGAGGTCCACATCGGCCACCTGCCAGACGAACTGCAGGGTCGCCAGGGCGAGGCCCGCGTAGAAGACCCACCCCAGCCCGACGACATGGCCTGTCGCGGCGAACAGGGCGGCAGCGATCAGGTAGAACGCGTAGAGCCACGGCTTGCTGCCGAGGCCGAGGCGCCGCGCCGTCGACTTGACCCCGGCCGCGGGGTCGTCGCCGCGGTCCTGATGTGCGTAAATCGTGTCGTAGCCGAGCGTCCAGAAGATGCCCCCGACATAGAGCAGGACCGGAGCCAGCGAAATCTCCTCCCGCACCGCCGCCCAACCGAGGAGAGCGCCCCAGTTGAACGCGAGGCCGAGGACGAATTGCGGCCAGTAGGTGACGCGCTTGCTGAGCGGGTAGGTGAAGACGAGGACCATCGATGCGACGCCCACCGCGATCGCGAACGGGTTGAGCGTGAGCAGGATCGCGAGCCCCAGGGCCAGAAGCACGGCAAGAAAGACCGCCGCTCCCCGCACCGTGACCTGGCCGCTCGGTAGCGGCCGGTCGCGGGTGCGTGCGACCTGGGCATCGAAGTCGCGGTCGCAGATGTCGTTGAACGTGCAGCCGGCGCCGCGCATCGTCAGCGCGCCGATCCCGAACGTGGCGAACAGGATCAGGCTCTCGCGCGACAGTGGCTGGGACGAGGCAAAGGCGATCGACCACCAGCAGGGGAACAGCAGGAGCCAGGTTCCGATCGGCCTGTCGAGACGCGCCAGCCGGGCATAGGGGCGCGCGGCGGCGGGCAGAAGCCGATCGACCCATCCACCCTTCGGGATGTCGCTCGCGGCGGTATCGTCGATGCCCGACATTGCTCTTTGGCTCCCGCCCGATTATATCGGCACCGGCCTTTCCCTTCGACGGTGGCTTTATTTCCGATGCAGCCAGCGGTTCCGCGAGTCCGGCTATTCCTCGACCATACGCTCGCGAGCGGTGCGGCCGTCCCGCTCGACCGCGACCGGACGCACTATCTGAAAGACGTCATGCGGCTCGGGCCGGGCGACACGGTCGCCGCGTTCAACGGGCGCGACGGCGAATGGCTGGGCAGGATCGAGGCGATGGAAAAGCGCCGTCTCGGACTCCGTATCGAACGGCTCCTCGTGCCGCAACCCGACACTGTCGACCTCTGGCTGTTATTTGCGCCGCTGAAACGGGGGCCCGGGGACATGACGATCGCCAAGGCGGTCGAGCTCGGCGCTTCGGCGCTTCAGCCCGTCGTCACGGCCCGCACCAACACCAGCCGCGTCAAGCGGGAGCGCATGAGGTCGCTCGCCATGGAGGCGGCCGAGCAGTGCGGGCGCTGCGACGTGCCGGAGACACGCGAGCCGGTTCCGCTCGCGGACTTGCTGCGCGATTGGCCCGCCGGTCGCCGGCTCATGTTCTGCGACGAGAGCGGCTACGGGCTTCCCATCGTCGAATTTCTCACCGGGGTCCGGGACGGCGGAAGAACCGGTCCGTGGGCGGTGTTGATCGGGCCCGAGGGCGGCTTCACCGAGGAGGAGCGCGCGCTGCTGCGGGGACGGCCGTTCGTTCACCCGGTCGATCTGGGTCCGCGACTCCTGCGCGCGGAAACCGCTGCGATCGCGGCTCTGGTCTGTTGGCAGGCGGTGGTCGGCGACTGGCGCGGCGGGGAAACCGCTCCGTCGCGCGCGACGGCCGGCCGGGCATAGGGGCGGGCGGACATGGCCGCACCTCCCACCAGCCAGGGCGCGCCCATCGAGGACCGGCGCCAATTGGTCGAGTTCCTGGAGGAGGGCTGCAAGCCTCCGGAAGACTGGCGGATCGGCACCGAACACGAGAAGTTCGTGTTCCATCTGGAGACGCTCGAATCCGCGCCCTATGACGGGTCGTGGGGCATCCGCGCGCTGCTCGAAGGCCTGACGCGCTTCGGCTGGGAACTGGTGCTGGAAAACGGCAATCCGATCGCGCTCGCCAAGTCCGACTGCAACATCTCGCTCGAGCCCGGCGGGCAGCTCGAACTGTCGGGTGCGCCGCTGGAGACGATCCACCAGACCTGCGACGAGGTGCATACCCATCTCGCCGAGGTGAAGGAGGTGGCGGGCGAGCTCGGGGTCGGCCTGGTGGGGCTCGGGTTCCACCCCCGCGCCAGGCGGGAGGATATCCCGTGGATGCCCAAGGGCCGCTACAAGATCATGCGCGACTACATGCCGAAGAGGGGTTCGCTCGGGCTCGACATGATGGTCCGGACCTGCACCGTGCAGGTGAATCTCGATTTCGAGTCCGAGCTCGACATGGTGCGCAAGATGCGGGTCGGGCTGGCGCTCCAGCCGGTCGCCACCGCCCTGTTCGCCAACTCGCCCTTCGTCGAAGGCAAGCCCAGCGGCTACTACTCCTATCGCAGCCATGTCTGGGAGGACACCGACCCGGACCGCTGCGGCATTCTCCCCTTCGTGTTCGAGGACGGGATGAGCTTCGAGCGCTATGTCGACTACGTGCTCGACGTGCCGATGTATTTCGTCTACCGCGACGGCGCTTATATCGACGCGAGCGGCCAGTCCTTCCGGGATTTTCTCGACGGCCGACTGCCGGCGCTGCCCGGCGAAAAACCGGCGATGTCGGACTGGGCCGACCATCTGACCACGCTGTTCCCCGAGGTCCGGCTCAAGCGCTATATCGAAATGCGCGGCGCCGACGGCGGGCCGTGGCGCCGGCTCTGCGCGCTGCCGGCGCTATGGGTCGGGCTGCTCTACGACAAGGCCGCGCTCGACGAGGCTTACGAGCTGATCGCCGACTGGACCGTCGAGGAGCACCGGAGGCTCAGGCACGAAACCTCGATCAAGGCTCTCAAGACGCCGTTCCGGGACAGCACGCTGCTCGATGTCGCCCGGGAAGTGCTGCGGATCGCCCATGACGGGCTGCGGGCGCGTGCCCGGCTGGACCGGGTGGGCGACAACGAGACCGGATATCTCAGCATTCTCGACGAAATCGTCCGCCGCGGCTCCTGTCCGGCCGAGGAGAAGCTGGAGCGCTATCACGGACCGTGGGCCGGCGATATCGACCGGGTGTTCGAGGAGTTCGCGTACTAGCGGCATCTCCCCTCCCGCTTGCGGGAGGGGCCGGGGGAGGGTGACCCGAAAAAACCTGGCCCTCAGGCCGCGGTGCCTCCCACGGTCAGGTTGTCGATGAGGAGCGTGGGCTGGCCGACCCCGACGGGCACGCCCTGACCCTCCTTGCCGCAGGTGCCGACGCCGGGATCGAGGCTCATGTCGTCGCCCACCATCTTGACGCGGGTGAGCGCGTCCGGGCCGTTGCCGATGAGCGTCGCCCCCTTGACCGGCGCGCCGATGGCGCCGTCCTCGATCAGGTAGGCCTCGGACGCGCTGAAGACGAACTTGCCCGAGGTGATGTCGACCTGTCCTCCGCCGAAATTGACGGCGTAGAGGCCCTTGGGGACCGTCGCGACGATTTCCTCGGGCGACTTGTCACCGGACAGCATGTAGGTGTTGGTCATGCGCGGCATCGGCGAGTGCGCGAAGCTCTCGCGCCGTCCGTTGCCGGTCGGCCGGGCGCCCATCAGCCGCGCGTTCATCCGGTCCTGCATGTAGCCCGCCAGGATCCCGTCCTCGATCAGCACGGTGTTCTGGGTCGGCGTCCCTTCGTCGTCGATGCTTAGCGAGCCGCGCCGGTCGGCGATGGTCCCGTCGTCGACCACGGTGACGCCCGGCGAGGCGATCCGCTCGCCGAGAAGGCCGGAGAACGCGGACGTCTTCTTGCGGTTGAAGTCGCCCTCCAGCCCGTGGCCGATCGCTTCGTGGAGCAGGATGCCGGGCCAGCCCGGACCCAGCACGACGGGCATTTCGCCCGCCGGCGCGGAAACCGATTCCAGATTGACCAGCGCCTGGCGGAACGCCTCGTCGACCTGGGCCTTCCAGGCGTCCTCGGCGAAATAGGCGGTGTAGGAGGTGCGTCCGCCGACCCCGTGACCGCCGGTTTCCATGCGCTCGCCTTCGGCCGCCACGACCGAAACGTTGAGCCGCACCAGGGGACGGATATCCGCCGCCCGGCGTCCGTCGGCGCGGATGATCTGAATTGCCTGCCACTCGCCCGTGATCGAGGCGATCACCTGGACGACGCGAGGGTCGAGGCCGCGGGCGTAGGCGTCGATTTCCTGGAGCAGCGCGACCTTGCGCTCGAACGGGATCTCGTTGAGCGGGTTGTCCTCGGCATAGAGCGCCGTGTTGGTCGACGTGGGGCCTTCGCCCGTCGTGCCGCCGTGGCCCGCGCTGACCGCCTTGACCGTCGTCGCCGCGCGCCGGATCGCGGCTTCCGAGAGCTCGGCCGCGTGCGCGTAGCCGGTCGCCTCGTCCGCGACCGCGCGAAGGCCGAATCCCTGGGTGGTGTCGAACGAGGCGGTCTTCAGCCTGCCGTCGTCGAACCCGAGGCCTTCGGATTGGCGGTATTCGAGGAACAGCTCGCCATCGTCGGCGTCGGCGAGCGCGTCCGCCACGATGGATTCCACCCTGTCGCGGTCGAGTCCGGTCCGGTCGAAGAACAGTTCGTCGGTTTTCGCGAGGTCCGCCATGGTTCCTCCGGGTCGGCCCGGCGGAAGCCGGACCGCAAAAGTGCAACGTCTTCCGCTATATGATGGTGTCGGCGGCGCGGATTGTCACCCCGGACCCCCGCGGCGTTGCGACATAAGGCCGCGAATGCCGGATTCGTGTCGAAGAAACCCATCGCCCGGCCGAATTCGGATAGAATCGCCCGGCCATGGGCATCTTGTGTTTGGAACTTCTGCTGTGTATCAATCCAACGATCTCAAAGCCTTTGCAGGGCTGCCCTCGTCGGGCTCGTTCCCGGGGGGACTCGCTGCCCAAAGGCGAACATCCCGCGGACGTTAGGGACAGGATACGAATGCCGAACAGCGTAGGACGCATTCTCGCGGCGGGTGGGGCTCTGGCCGCATCCCTCATCGGAACCGGCGCATCGGCCGGCGAGCCCACGCCCTGGCAAATGGGCCTCCAGCAGGCGGCGACGCCGCTCATGCAGAGCATCGACGACCTGCACGACATCCTGCTGGTCATCTGCACGCTGATCACGCTGTTCGTGCTGGGCCTGCTGCTCTACGTCATGTGGCGTTTCCGCGAGAGCAAGAACCCGACGCCGACCCGGACCACGCACAACACAACGGTAGAGGTGCTGTGGACCGTCATTCCGGTCGTCATCCTGGTGCTGATCGCGATCCCGTCCTTCAAGCTGCTCTACTACTCGGACACGATCCCCAAGGCCGATCTGACGGTGAAGGCGATCGGCCACCAGTGGTACTGGAGCTACGAGTATCCGGATCACGGCAACTTTACCTTCGACGCGACGATCCTGGCGGACGACGAGCTGAAGGAAGGCCAGCCGCGCCTGCTGGAGGTCGACAACCGCATCGTGGTGCCGGTCGACAAGGTGGTCCGTGTTCAGGTCACCGCCGACGACGTGCTGCACGCCTGGGCGGTGCCGGCGTTCGGCGTGAAGACCGACGGGGTGCCGGGCCGGCTCAACGAGGTCTGGTTCAAGGCGGAGAGAACCGGCGTCTATTACGGCCAGTGCTCGGAGCTTTGCGGCGTCAACCACGGCTTTATGCCGATCCGGGTCGACGTCGTCACGGCTCAGGAGTTCAACGCCTGGATCTCCTGGGCGAAGAAGGAATACGCCGCGGACGACGGCGGCGGACCGCCGGCGACGAAGGTCGCCCGCATTGAGTCCACGCGTTGAGTCGGACGGAGGAGCAGGGGAATGAGTGATTCCGCGGCGGCCCACGACCATCACGAGGCCCACCCGACGGGCTGGCGGCGCTTCGTCTACTCGACCAACCACAAGGACATCGGGACGATGTACCTTGTGTTCGCCGTGGTCTCCGGACTGATCGGCGGCGCCATGTCGATCATCTTCCGCATGGAGCTCAACAGCCCCGGCGATCAGATCCTCGGCGGCGACTACCACATGTTCAACGTGCTGATCACCGCCCACGGGCTGATCATGATCTTCTTCATGGTCATGCCGGCGATGATCGGCGGGTTCGGCAACTGGATCGTGCCGCTGATGATCGGCGCGCCGGACATGGCGTTCCCGCGCATGAACAATATCAGCTTCTGGCTGCTGATTCCCTCCTTCATCCTGTTGATGGCCTCGCCGTTCTTCGGCGGGGTGGGCGGCGGCTGGACGATCTACCCGCCCCTGAGCTCGGTAACCGGCCAGCCCGAAGCGTCGGTCGACATGGCGATCTTCGCCCTGCATCTGGCGGGCGCCTCGTCGATCCTGGGCGCGGCCAACTTCATCACGACCATCTTCAACATGCGCGCGCCGGGGATGACGCTGCACAAGATGCCGCTCTTCGTGTGGTCGATCCTGGTGACCGCGTTCCTGCTTCTCCTGTCGCTGCCGGTGCTCGCGGGCGCGATCACGATGCTGCTGACCGACCGCAATTTCGGCACCACCTTCTTCGATGCGGCCGGCGGCGGGGACCCGATCCTGTTTCAGCACCTGTTCTGGTTCTTCGGGCACCCCGAGGTGTACATCCTGATCCTGCCGGGCTTCGGCATCGTCAGCCAGATCGTGGCGACCTTCTCGCGCAAGCCGGTCTTCGGCTATCTCGGCATGGCCTATGCGATGGTGGCGATCGGCTTCGTCGGCTTCATCGTCTGGGCGCACCACATGTACACCGTCGGCATGGACGTCGACACGAAGGCCTACTTCACCGCCGCCACGATGGTGATCGCGGTGCCCACCGGCATCAAGATCTTCAGCTGGATCGCCACCATGTGGGGCGGGTCGATCCGCTTCGACACGCCGATGCTGTGGGCGGTCGGCTTCATCTTCCTGTTCACCCTCGGCGGCGTGACCGGCGTGGTGCTCGCCAACGCCGGCGTCGATCACGCGCTGCACGACACCTACTACGTGGT
>JAJDVM010000236.1 GCA_022826125.1 Defluviicoccus sp. | reverse complement strand
GTCTTCCACTTCACCATGTTCGAGGCGGCGAGCAATCGCTGCCTGACGGAGATGATCCAGCGCATCTGGACCGAGACCCTGGGAATTCGCTGCTACGCAATCGGCGATCCAGTCTGGCTGCGGCGTGCGCGCGACGAGCATGCCGCGATGATTGCCGAGATGGCGGACGGCAGCCGCGAAGGGCTGCTGCGCCTCGTCGATGCCCACATCTGGCCGGCCCTCGAACTTTACAAGCGCGCCCACGGCGGCTGGCAGGCCTCGGAAGCCGGCGCATGGCGCGGCGCCGAAGCGCCGTCCTAGAACGCGCCGATTGACAGCGCACGGCGGCGCCGGGCGGGAGGCGCTCCAATCGACCCTGACGTCGGCGTAACCGGCGGCGCCATCCTCGGACTGGCCGACGTGGCGGACCGGTTCCGGCCCGTCGAGGCAAGCCGATGCAGGGAAGGAAACTCGCCAGCCCTGCTTCACCGGTTGGAGCCGGCAACGGCGAATCCGGTTGTCCTCAGGCGCAACTGCCAAGCCATGCAGGCGCCGTCATGAGGTTGGCGCGTTCCGCAAAGTCACGCGTGCTCGGCCAGAAGCGCCAAGAGCGGCGGGTTGATGTAGAGGTTCTCGCGTCCCGCCTTGATTTCTTGGAGGAGGCCCTCGGCTGCGAGGGCTTTCAGATAGACAGCGGCCGTCTGTCGCTTGGCGATGTCGGCTGCAACCACGTCGCCGATCCGGCAGTAGGGATGCACGAAGATCAGCTCCGCCAACTCCCGGGAGTAGATCTTCGGCATCCTCTGCCGAATGGCAACGCCCGTCTCGTCGAGAAGCTCCCGGATCGCACGGATCTTCGCCGTCGTCCATTCCGCCGTCGTTCTGACGGCCTCAAGAATGAATAGTATCCATGCTTCCCAGTCCTGTCGGGTCGTCACCTCCAGCAGATGCCGGTAGTACAGCGCCTTGTTCCGGATGATGTGCCGGCTGAGATAAAGGACGGGAATGTCGAGCAGGCCCTTGTCGACGAGGTAGAGCAGGTTCAGCACGCGTCCGGTCCGTCCGTTTCCGTCAACGAATGGATGGATCGCCTCGAACTGATAATGCATGACCGCAAGCCGGATCAGCGGGTCGATCTCCTCGGCCTCGTGAATGTAGCGCTCCCAATTGGCGAGCTTGCTCCTGAGAACGTCCTCTCCCTCCGGCGGCGTGTAGATGACCTGCTGGGTTGCATCGTTCATCAACGCCGTTCCCGGCGTGTTGCGAATGTCCAGCTCCACTCCCTTGATCGTTCGACAGACTTCGACCGCGATGGCGGTCGAAACCGGCCGTCGGTTCAGCATCTCGAATCCGCGGTGCAAGGCGGTGCGGTAGCGCAGTGCCTCTTTGGTGGCAGGGTCGGCTCGACCCGTCGCGTCGTTGGCATAGCGGAACAGCCGGTCAGCCGTCGTGACGATGTGCTCGATCTCGGAACTCGCCTGCGCTTCGAGCAGGGGGATCGAGTTGATCAGCATCGCCTGGTTCGGGATGAGTCCCCCGGAAACCCGGAGCTCCGCAAGTGCCGCGCGCGTGGCAATGCAGCTGCGAAGAATGGCCTTGGTCTCGGTTTCCGATGCCGGTGGCAGGTCCGGAAGGTCATTGAAGGGGCGATTGGGATCGAACACCATGTCGATGTATCCTGCTCCTGTCGACACGTGTTCCGAACATGTCGATCCCGTCGACACTTCAATCCGATGTGTCGATGTGGAGACAATATATCGACATGTTGGGCCGTCGCAAGCAGACAGGCCAATGATGTGGCCCGCTGTCAATCACGTGTCTCGCGCTCTGCCACTATGGGCGAAATGGCGGTGCGGGCATACAGGCCGTAACCGATCTTGACGAGGCGGCCTGTCCGAGCGTGTGGAGCCGGGCCGGTTCGGAACTGCCCGGAATGCGCGGCGGCGGAACGAGAAAGGTTCGGTCGGCGAAATCACCGGCGCCCCACCCTATACCTCGCGGGCATGAATCCCGAGCGAACCGGCATTTTCATTTTCCGCGCTGGGCGGCTAACGAGGAGAATCGGAAAGGCGAGAAGGCAGTCCGGACGGCCGGCGCTGCGGCGGCGGCTTGCGGCGCGGGATAAGGGTTTCCAATCGTGTCGATCAGCAAATCCAATTAGCGGCGGCAGGCCCGCGTTCCCACCTGACTCCGTAGCGCATCTCCTGCGGACGCACCCCTGTCGAGACAGCGGAGATACGGTGGGAGCGAAATGCATGGCGGTGTCGAGCGACTTGTCGAACATCGTCGATGTTTGCCTTCACCCCGAGCGCCGTGATCCCGGCGACGACACGCGCCTTGGCAGGGACGAAAACCGGCGATATAGGAACCGGCGGCGCAGCGGAGCGCCGAACGGGCGGACGAAAGGAACCAGGGACGGGCAGGGTAGGCAGCGGGTTCCGGGGCGTCCATTATTTCCGCACCGAGGGACGGGGCGATGGTGGACGACGACGGGCTGGAATACGCGGTTCCCCGCTACCGCGATCCCGAGAAGACGGCGCGGATCGTGGCGGCGCGCCGGCGCGGGGAACGCGTCAAGGACATCGCCGCGCGCGAGGGGGTGTCTCACCAGCGGGTCTCGCGCATCTGCCGGGATGCGGGGTTGACCGCCAGACGGTCGACGACACCGCCGCCGAAGGCGTGCGCCGAGTGCGGGAAGCTCCTGCGGAACCGCTCGGCGGTCTACTGCTCCAGGAAGTGCGCCGAGGCGGCGCTGCACCCGGACCCCGTCGGGAAGCGCCTCTGCGAGCTCCGGCGCAACGGCGCGGCGACATGGACCGAGATCGCGGAAGCGCTCGGCTGGCGCCCCGATCTGCCGCACCCGGCGCGGGCAAACCAGGCGGCAGCGACTGCCCGGCGCTACGCCAGGAGGCACGGCCTGCCATGGCCCCTGCCGGACCGCGCCAGGTCGGAACGCTTGGAGAAACGGGCCGAGACCCGGGCGGCGGAGACCCAGGTCGCCGTGGACGCGGAGAGCCGGATCCGCGCGCTTTTCGACGCACTGCCGAAGGACAGGACGATAACCGAGCCCGAGGCGGAGCAGTTCCTGGTGGAGCTGTATCGCCTCGGGCTGCCGTTCAGCCGCATCGCGGCGCGGACGAACTGCTCGGCGGGCTATGTCGAGAAGGTGGTGCGCCGCCGGGCGCCGGAGCTCATACGACCCCCGGCACCCCGGGGAAAAAAGGCACCCCCCGCGGCGCTGCTGCTCGACCTTCGCGAGGCCCGCAAGAGCTGGCGCGCCGAGGGTTACCGCAGACGGCGCACGGAGCAGGACGCCCGGATGGCGGCGGCGTATCTCGCCGGTGAGTCGCTCCGCGACATCGCGCGGCGCGAGGGTCTCGGCCGGGACGCCGTGATGGAACGCATATCCGAAGCCGCCCCGAAACCGCCGTGACAAGGAATCGACGCCCGCAGGACGCCCCACCACGACCGGCTACGGGAAGCGGCGGAGAGCGGTGGCGGGCGGTCCGGCTCGATGCAGTTGCTCACCATAACCCCGTCCCCGGCCGCGACATCGGCGTCATTCGCCGGAAGAGCAGCACGCCGGACTATTCCATCAGAACCCGGTACCCGATCCCGATCCGCCCGACGCCCCGCCGGCACCCGGCGTTCCGGATGATGGACGAGCTCGCGGCCTCGGCCCGTCCCGTCACGCTGGATCAACCCGCCGCCAGCCGGGCCGCGTTCGTGTTCTCGTCCGGCGGCAAGGCGGCGTCGGGCTCGGTTGCCGGTACCTGATGGATGTCCGGGGGCGAGATCGGGCTGCGGATCGCCGGAAAGACGGCGCGAACGAGCATGGGTCCTGAATGCCGCGTATTCTTCCCCCTGCTTCGGGACCTCGCCGGTCCGGAGCGTCAGGTAATGCTGTAGGAAGGCATCGAAGTGTTCCTCGCCGTGGCGCTCGAAGCCGCGGTCGATGGGCCGCGGATGATCGACGTAGAGCCGTTCCTGGCGCTCGCGGTCGAGCGGCATCAGGATGAAGTTGCCGATCATGTCGGCAAAGGTCAGGTCCCAGCCGCAGGCGTTCATGGTCTCGAAGATGCGCCGCGGGTTGTCCTCCCCCTCCTTGAGGTGGAAGGCGACGATGCGGAGCTTGCGCAGGCCGGCGCACAATACGGAAACGTCGGGACCGAGCTGCCGGATGCGTTTCTCGAAGAACGCGAAGGCATCGAGGATGCGTGATGAAGGCTCGGCCGGCATGGGCCGGTCGTGGACCAGCGCCGGCAGGGTCGTGGCATCGCCCGGCTTGAGCACCAGGCGGTAATGCTGTTCGCCCCTGCCGATGGGATTGACGAGATACTCGGTCCGGATCTGTTCGGGCTCGAAGCCTTCCGGCGCGGCATCCTCCTTCAGGTGTCCGACGAGCGCCTTGAGGATCAGGGTGATGGTGGTGAGGCGCTGCTGGCCGTCATAGACCAGGCAGGGCGCCCAGCGAGCATTCAGGGGATCGACGGCGGCGACGTACATCACCGGGCCGAGGAAGTGCTCGCGCACGTCCCCGCGCTCGCCGGCATCCAGGATGTCGTCCCAGAGCTGGCGGCAATGCCGCCGGGTCCAGGCGTATCTGCGCTGGTTGACGGGGATTCGGAACTGGGGGGATTGCCTGATGAAGTCGAGGAGGAGGGTTTCCGAGGTGCGCATGGCGGGCTCCGGGTCCATGGGACAGGGGGCGACCCGAACCCGCTCCGGGGCTCTCGGGACGCGCCCGGCCCGACGCCCTCTCCTCTCTTCGCGGTGTACGGGAGCCGATCGTGCTCCCGGTCCTCGACCGCGCGATCCTGGGGGTGGAGGTGCCGAGCTTCGGGATCTGGTGCCGGCCGCTCCGCCCGGATCCCGGATCGGCATTGAAAATAACGTCGACTTGGGGCCCGGTGCGCGCCATCGCTTCGTCGGACGCCGCGGTCGATGCGGCGCAATCGGCGGCTGCGCCGGGGTTCTGCCGTCGCACCCGTCTTCAGCCGCGAGCCTACGGAGCGCCGGCCAGGGATCGCACCAGCTGCACCAGCTGCGCCTGGCGCGACAGTCCGTGCTTGGCGAAGATGTGCTTCACGTGCGAACGGATGGTGCTCTCCTTGCGGCCCGTCGCCGTCGCGATCTGGCGCACGCTCATGCCCTGGGCCAGCAGCACCGCGACCCGGCTCTCCATCCCCGTGAGATCGAGGACCGCCGCAACCACGGCAGGATCGATGGCGGCCCGACCCGCCGGATCGACGACCAGGACCAGCGCTTCCACCCGCCCGACCGGGAAATCCGCTTCCCGGCGGCCCACCGGGCTCACCTGCAGCACCAGCGGAGGCTGGGCGCCCGGGCGCCTCACGATCGTCCAGCCGCCGATGCCCTGCGCCCCGAGAGGCGGCAAGGCACGGCTCAGGAGCGCCTGCAGGTCGTCGTTATCCCGTGGCGCGTAAGCGAACAAAAACCCGTCCTCGTCGAGCAGGCCATCGCCGACCCTGAGCACGTCCCGCGCGCGGTCGTTCGCGGCCACGATCCGCCCGTGCGCGTCGAGCTGTACGATGCCCAGCCCGTTGCGATCGAGCATCTCCTCCAGGGTCGCACCCAGGGCATCGGCACGCGCCAGGGTCTGCTGGACGTGCACGGTCTGGCGGATATGCGGCAGGAGGCGCCGGATCGAGTCGAGCTGCGCGGACGACCAGCCTTCCCCGTCCACCGGGTCGTTGACCTGCCACGCGATACGCGAGCCGTGGGTTCCGTGGAGGCGCACGTCGATGGCGTTCCCGGCATGGGCGAGGGTGCTGAGCGCGTTATATGCCTCGGAGGTCTTCCGCTCTTCCTCGGTGTAGAGGTCGGCGACGTGGAACAACCGGTTGAACGGGAGGCGCCGCAGGCGGGGCATCCTTTCGTCCAGGGGATAGAGGGTTTCCAGCCAGAGACGCTCGAGGTCCCGACGCCGTTCCCCGCGCAAGCAGGTCCACATGAAGTGGATTCGATAGCCCTCTTCCGGATCTCCGCCGCCGCACGCCAGGGTGCTGCCATGCGTGCCGAGGGTCTCGTCGATCAGCGCCGAGGTAGCCGGCCAGCGGGCGTCGTCGAGCGCCGCCTCGTGCAGCGAGGCGAGGATGCGCTCGAACGCGTTCAGTTCCTTTCTGACCACGGCTTCACAGGCGGTCGCTCCGCACACCTGATGACCATTGTTTCGCGGGAAGCACTCGCCCTCGTCGCCGTGAACCCCGGGCGGACACCCGCTTGCCCATCTCGGCGCAGCCGAGCGCGGCGGCGGCTCTGACATATGAAAGGCAAGTTGCCCGCATCGCTTCCCATCGCTTCACACCCCAATACTGGTGAGGATAAGCGGATCGCGGGGGTCGGCGCTTCCCCAATATTGGGGAGATCTGGCACGACTGTCGGCTGGGCGCCCGATGTTGCGAGCAGGTGGACGATGGCCAGTGTCGGGCGTCGAATTCCGACAGGCCGACTTCGCCCGTGTCGTATTCGGACCGACGATCTTTCCGACCGGCCGACGGCCCATTTCGGGCGGCGGTGACGCGGTTCCCCACCGGAAGGGAGATGTTGATGGCACCCTGAGAATACCGGCCCGAAAGCTGTACCTGGACGACAGGATGCTGCCCGGCACCCGGCTTCGACGCCGCTCGCTTCGGTTGAATCTGTAAGTTGCGGCGCCGACCGGCGCCCATTCTACGCGCCAATCAACACGCTCACTGACCAGGCACGGCGAACCCGCAATCCATCTTGACCTCGAGATGGCGTGCAAACCCTTGCAATTCTCATTGGCCACGAGACCCGCCATCGTCGCTGGGAAGAGCAGCGCGTCCATGCCGCCGGTCTCAGTCGAACCCAGGCGACGTCGGACATCCCGCCCGCCAAGGAGGCCAAACTCGCCGGCGCCTCAACTCTCCCGTGTTGCCACTATCTCCTCTTCGATGCGTGCCGCCGTCATTACCCCGTCGGAGCCGACCGGTGCGCGCGTCGCTCGCTTCCCGGTCGGTTGCAGCCTTCCCCGTTATTCGGGCGGGTCTCGAAACCCGCTGATGCACAACACCGTTCCACAGCGCACCGAACAAGTCCGGCTAATTGGGCTCCCTTGTCCCATGAAACACCGACTTGAAGGTGCCGATGTCGATCTGTCCCAGGCCGGAGCTGCTGGCAATGTCGCCGCTCACGTACCCAGCGACGCCCTCGGCATCGGTCCCTCCGAATACGCCCTCACCCGCGAAAGTGCCGGTAAAGGTGATCGGTCCGATGGGGGACGGCGCCTGGATCATTTCGGTCGTGGTGGGTCGGAACCTGCCCTCGGTCACGGCAGCGCGTTCCGACATGATCTCGGCGAGGCCGAATTCGTCCAGCCCGGTGTCCATGTAGGTGAGCGTCGCCTCGACGCCGCTGTTTTCGAAATACGCGGTGATGCGCGCTCCGCCGGACAGCGCCTCAAGATCGGCCGGGGTCAGGTCCACCTGGCTCAAGCTCAATGCGACCGCGGGATCCGAACTCACCTCGATCTTGCCGGACCATTGGCCATTCCAAGTGGCCGTCCCCATGCCCATAGGCTGTGTTGGCGCGCTCGCCATGACGTGACCGCCCGCCGCATCGTAATAGGCGCGTAGGATGTCGTTCGCGTCGCCTACATCGAGAGTTCCGGCCGGCAGGACATTCCATTCGCCCAGTTCGGCGATCATCGGCTCTACGGTTGCAGGCGGGGACGATGCTTGATCGCCGGACATGCCGCCGTCGCCACCGCAAGCCGCGAGCAGCAGCCCCGTAGCCAGAAGCGCCACGCCGCTCTTGCGCTTCATTCCTATGCGCACTTTGTCTTCGCCTGGAAGCGCCTTGAAGTGTTCGCGGTCTGTCGTTGCCATGCGATTTTTCCTCATCTCAGCTGCGGGACTTGCCGTGCGCCTCGATCGCTTCGGCGCTGCGGACGATCGCGGAAAGTTCGTTCTTCAGGGTGAGCGCGAGGGACGAGTCGGGCATCGGATACTCTTCGATCGGTCTCCACAACCGCCACTGGCTGGCCGAAACTCCTCACGAAGAGGAGGTGAATCGGGGTATGACCGTGGGAAAATTCCTTCACGTCGAAGACTTGGCCGGTTGCCGCACAGCCCGGCGCCTGGGAAGAGCCAGGCGATCGAGGGCTTGGCTGAAGGGGTCTCGACGGGCGCCGAGCGGCAGAACCGGGACCATGAAAGCGAAGTGCGCGTTCTTGACGCCAGGATCGAGGAGCCGATCGTGGAGCGGGATATTCCGTCGCGCGGGTCCGGTCGATGAGCCGGTCATAGCGGCACGCGATGGTGGTACGCGACCGCTCGGCGCCAAGCCTGACGCTCAAACCCAACTTCCCGAGAGCCGCCGTGGCGGCCCATGCCCGCGCGCGCGATTTCGAACACGCCTTCTCGAACATAGACATGCGCTCCACGAGCAAAGCGCGAGAGCGTCCCCGGCCGGGAACGCCTACCGCCAGCTCCGCGGAATCTTATGCCGGGTGGGCGTGTCCATGCCTCCCCAAGGTTGGGGAGATTGGGCGATAATTTTCTCTCACGGGCGCGCGGATGCGGCCGGCGATGGCGCCACCCCGAAAGAACGCCGTATTCCCGAGCCGGAGCCTCGCGACCGGCCGCATGAGGCCGCGGGGACGCGAGGCTGGCAAGGTATGGCGGTCGCGCCGCGTCCCGCTTCCCCAGCGTGGAGGAGGTTTGGCGAATTCGTTCGCCTTGTCGGGGAGCGTGTTGTCCGTCCGGCACGAGGGGCGTCACGCCCGCCCGGTAGACACGTCGGGGACGGCTACTCCTTCGCGCTGGCCGGAGAGCCGGGCGGCACCGTCACGGTCACTGTGTCCGGCACGGCGGGAACAGACGTGAAGGTTCGCCGCGATGATATGTACGCTCGCTCCGCGCCGACAGGCATCCGTTCAGAGTTCCATGATCTCCGCTGTCTCCTGCCCGATCCTTTCCGCGGCGGCCTCGATGTCACGGTCCCCGAGATGGGCGTAGCGCAGCGTCATGCGGACGTTGGAATGGCCCAGCATGCGTGAGACCACCGGCACCGGCACGCCGTTCATCACCGCGTGGCCGGCATGCCTATGGCGGAGATCGTGAAGCCGCACGTCCTCAATGCCCGCCTCCTTCCGGACCCGGTACGACAGCGGCAGTTCCCGGCCGCGCGGCCGGGAGGGGTCGAACGGCGAGGGGAACACGAAGGGACTCTCCGTCCTCGGGCGTCGGGACCAGGCGCCCCCGGATCCGCCGGAACAGTGCGAAACCGAGCTCGCGCTCCAGGTTGGCTTTGGCGACGGCGGGGGCTGAACGAAGCGGCTCCATCCGGAGTATCCCGATCCCGCCGCGACTGCGCGGGCCGTCAATCTGCCTTACCTGGCAATGGGTACGGTCTCCAGATGCTTTTCGACGGCATCGATGACCGTGTCCACGAGCGGCAGATGGGCCTTTTCGGAGTTCCAGTATTGATGGAAGAGCGCGACGGTCTCACGGGCGGTTTCGAGTACGAGCTTGCCGGGCAGGCGGGCCTTCGCAGCGAGATGGGAAAGTTCATCCTCGGAAAACCGGTCGAAGCGCTTCGTTCGGCTGAAGTTGAGTGCCGCCTTGTCGTCCGCGATATATGGAATCGTGGAAACGAAATCGTAGGCGGGCGCAAGCGCCGCACGGCGCTTGTCGGGATAGACCAGAGACCAATTCTTGAGGTGCATGTCGGCATTGCCGATCAGGACGTTGTAGGTGAGCCGCCGGACGAATTCGGCGGTGTCCACATCGCTTCCTTCGGCCCCGATGACACTGGCGATGTTGCTGGCGCTGGCCCTCTTGTACTTGTTCTCTGGATAGACGCCGAAGATCTGGGCGAAGTCCTCGATATGAACGAGAGTTCCGTCCTCGAGCCGGTCGAAGCGTTCGATGGCAAGAGCCTGTCCGTTGAGAGCGCCGATCCCCTCGGGCAGGTTCCCTATGGCGTCCGGATCGATGAGCTGGATGGCGGGTACGTCCATGCCGATCAGCCGGGCGAGCGTCATCATTGCGAATTCGTTCTCGGGCACCCTTTCGAATTCGCGTGAAGGCAACTTGACGATCCACGATCCGCCGACGCCGCGGACCGGGATCGTCAGCCCGCCCCTCGCCGCCTCGACGGCGGAAAACTTCAATTGGACACCGGCCAGCGAGAACCGCAGCGCATTCTCATGTCCATGACGTCCCGGCTCGTCGCGATCATCGACATCGAGGGGCCAGACTTCGCCATCGGCCGGCATGACAGTGACGGCTCCGGGCAGATCGCTGCCCAGCGCCCACAGCAGGAAGAATTCGCGCTTCTCGTTCACGCCGGCGCGTCCGGCCAGATAGCCGCGCATGCGCCCCTCGGGCAGCAGGTTCGAAAAGAACGGCAACAGCCTTGCTCGGGTCGGCCTGAATGCGGTGATCAGCTCCCCGAATCGGTCCTTGAAGGAGAGCCCGAGGACCGGCCTGTGTTCGTCCGCCGCGTAGTCCTCGGCGAACGCGAACAGCGTGCGGTCCCCTGGCACGTGCGTCAGCGTGCCGATGGGAGCGCCATGAAGCAGGACATCGAGGACGCGGACCTCAGCCATGGTCATCGTCACCCAGGCTGTAGGCGGGCCGCACCGTCCCGGTGTCATCGCCGGCGGGCAGGGCATGGGCGAGTGCGTTGCGCAGGCCGCGAAGCCGTGCAAGAGCATCCTGAAGCGCTTCGAGGCCGGCGGCGTTCTCGTCGTAGGCGTTCACCGCTGCCGTTGCGTTGCGGATCGCGTCCAGGCGGTCTTCGGCAATAGGGAAATGTCGAAGTTCGCGGACCTGCTGCTGGATCCGGGCCAACTCGATCACGGTCGGACGGACTCGCATGGCACGGGCAGCGATGTCCTGAAGCTGTTTCAGCTCGTTGAGCGCGCGTCGGCTGGACTCGGCTGCAGCAGGCGTGCTTTCCCCGCTCCGCCCGACTATTGCATGCACGGCCGGGAGGGCTTTGCGGGACACGAGCTCGAGTTCCAGATCCAGGACACGGGCGAGCTCGACCAGGCTCGAAACCCGGAGATCGACCGCACCCTTCTCGATCTTCGAGATATGGCTCTGCGGCATCCCGGCCCTGGCGCCAAGCGCGCGCTGGCTCAGCCCCCGGGCTTCGCGGGCGTTTCTCAGCGTGCGGGCGATATGCTCGATGGCATAGGTCATTTGATCGGTTACTATATATCTTATAGCAATTATGATACAGTTCTATATATAAAATCAAAAAGATACCGTCAAGGAATGATCTAATAAAATAGATCAGTATGTTTGATCGATATACTCTAACAGATCACCGGAAAATTCGGCAAGATAGCGCCGCCCCATCCCGGTAGCGCAGCGGATGCCGGAGTTTGCGTGTGGCCGCCCGTTCCGCTCAGCCGACCCGAACCCCACCGGGGCTGGCGCCGCGGGGCGCCCGGCCGGACCGCTCAACCGGCCGCCCAGCGCCGCCGCAGGTCGATGCCGATCTGCTCCGCCATCCTCCTTCCCTGCCGGTGGGCGCCGTTGCCGTCGGGCCCGAACGCCCGCCCCTCCATGCGGAGCACCGGCCCGATCCGCGTCATCCGGGCATGGGTCCTCTCCTTGCGCGCCTCGTATTCCGGGTCGTCGAACCCCATCACCTCGACGATGAAGCGCGCCCGGTCACGGGGGTCGTAGCGGCCGCGGTGGCGCGGGTCCCCCGGCCCGCCCGGCAGGTGGCCGTAGGCGCCCGGCCGGGTGACGGTGAGCAGGAAGTCCGGCAGGCAGGGGCCGCCCGCCACCTCGATGGCGGTCAGCGGCTTCTCAAGCGCGACCCGGACGGCGCCGCCGAGCGCCTGTTTCAGCGCCGGGGAGTCATGCAGGGCGCGGACCAGCTCGCGCAGCGCTCCGAGGGCGCCGCGCTCGTAGCCCGAATCGACCGGGACCGGGCAGTCCCGCGCCGCGATCGGCTGCGCGCAGGCCCTGGCGCATTCCCACCGCGTCCCGTCCTCCGACCGCGCGACCGCCCCGAGAAACAAATAGGGTCCCTGCACCGGGTTGCGGCCGATGCTCGGAGAGACCACCCGGTCGCCTGCCGCGATGCGGCCCTCCTCCGGCTTCGTCCAGGAGACCTCGCTTCCCTCGACCCGGTCCGCCGGCCAGCAGAGGAAGGCAAAGGGCCGCTCGACCTGGGGCCAGTTCGATCCGGCGGCGTCGAGGTACCGCCCGACCTCGCCCGAGCGCCAGCTTTCCGGGTCGGTGAACAGGAACCTCGAGGCCGGGATCCTCGGCGGCACGTAGAGGGTCCTGGCGGCGCCGGCGATTCGCGCCAGCCAGTCCGCCGGCTCAGGATGCCGGTCGGCGGCAGCCAGCGTGTTGAGCCGCGCGGTCTGCAACAGCTTCCGCGCGACGTGCAGCATGGTCTTCGGGCGCTCCCCGGTCGACACTCCGGGGGGCCGCCAGTATGTGCGCGGCGCCGCGTCGGGGTCGGGCGCATCCTCCCTGCGCTCGTGCCTGGCGAACGGGTTGAGCAGGTCGGCGTTGCCGCCCGGCATCCAGGCCCCCGCCCGCACCTTGCCGCGGCGGAACACGCAGTCCTCGGCATGCTGCACCTCGGCGTTGGGCAGGTTGGCGGTGGTGTAGCGCTCTTGCCCGAGCCTGCGCGCGACGAACTCCGGCCCCTCCGGCCGGCAGTCGCAGCGGATCCGCAACCCGTTGCGCCGCAGGTAGCGGAGGGTGCGCCGCCACGCCCTCCGGACCGGCGCGCTCGCATTGCTCCAGTCGTCCTTGCCGGTGCGGAGCACGTCGGCCAGGCGGGGCGACAGCTCCCGGTCCGCCCTCGCGCCGTTCGGATCCGTTACCCGGAGTGCCACGGCCGGCTCACCCGCCCGTCACAGGCTCATCCTCATGCTCATGTAGAGATGCAGCCTCTGCTCCTCTTGCAGCGACTGCTCGAGCAGCATCCTGCGTTCGCGGTCCAGCTTCCACCGCTCCTTCTCCGCCCGTTCCCTGCGCTCCTGCTCGTCGTCGGTGAAGGCGCGCGAGCAGCCGCCCGCCATCAGCGCGCCGAGCGGGACCGCCGTCTCGCCGCACGGACCTCCGTCCGAGCGCCAGCGCACGTCCACCGTGCAACGGTCCTCCTTCTCGGTCCGTCCCGGCGTCCTCCCGATGAGAACCCCCTCGAACCGCACGAAGCGTTGCGCGCCCGCGTCGAGGTCGCTTCCCTCGGCCGGCGCGTCGGGCTCGACCAGCGCGCCCCAGCGCAGCAGGTCGTGCCCGGCGACGTCGCGCTTGCACCGGATCGGGTAGTCGTCCACCGCCGCCGCCGCCAGGGGGACGATGTCGTCGCCGAGCCTCTCCTCGTTCCCCTCGGCGGCCCGCCGCCGTTCCCCGGCGCTCTCCAGCCCCCGCCGCAGGTGCTCGGCGACGTCGGGGCGGACCCCCAGCACGTCCCGGACGCTCTCGTCATCGAGCGCCGTGCGGACGTCTTCCACCAGCTTCCCGTTGCGGTCGAGCCAGTCCCGCCATCCCGGCAGCCGCGAACGCGGAACGTCCCGGCGCGCCGCGCGCTCGTCGAGATCGCAGTCCTCGACCTCCAGCCGCGCCATGTCCCCGAGCAGCCGCACGATCCCGAGCCACTGTTCCAGTTGAGCCGCGCAGTCCTCGATCTCCGCCTGGAGCCGGCGCCGAGCGGCCTCTTCCAACCCGTGCTCTTGGGCGAGCCGCTCCGCCCCGGCGATCGCCCCGAGATACAGGCCGTCCTGGAAGGGGAGGACGCCGCGCTCGCGGGCGTCCCGCTTCGTCTCTCCGATCCGGTCCATCGTCTCGACGAACCGGTCGGGGAGGTCGTGCTGCCCCAGCCGTTCCATCGCGGACTCCAGCGTCCGCCGGCCGCCGGGAACGAGATCGAGATGGGGCCGGTAGGTCCCGTCGCCGCCGATCGCCCGGCCGGTCTCCCGCAGGCCGCGCGCCAGCTCCGCGAGGGGCCAGTAGCCGGGCAGGTCGGTGATCGAGAGACCCGGGTTCTCCGATGCCCTCCGCTCCACCTCGCGGCGCAGCGCGTCCCACCGCTCGCGGTGCTCCCGCGCGCCGGCGAAGAAGGCCTCCACCGTCCGGCGCCGGCGGTCGTAGTCCAGCGCCCGTCCGGCCCCCTCCGCGGCCGCCTCCGGCAGTCCCGGCCGCGCCGCAAGCGCGCGGGATTCCTCGACGAACGCGTCCCACCCTTCCGCCCGATACGCGAGGACGTTCCGGGCCAACGCCTCTTCCACGACCGCCTCGCTCATGGCGAACCACCGCGCCCAGGCCTCGTCGTGGCCGCGCAGCGCCTCCAGCCGGAGGATGTCGGCCGCGACGTTCGCCGCCTCGTCCTTCCCCGGGTCGCCGCCGAGTCGCGCCGCAGCCGCATCGCCGCCCATGGCCCGCCAGCGCTCGACCGCCTCGCCGGCGCGCGCCGACCAGCCGGCATACCCGTCCAGCACGGTGGGCGGCGCGAACCCCGACGGGTGCGCCTTCCGCGCAAACGCCTCCAGTTCGCGGCGCTCCTCCAGGAGCCCCGCCGCTTCCCCGCCGAGCCTCCGGCGCGCGGGCTCGAGCCGCCGCGCGTCGTCGAGACGGCGGGTCCGTTCGAGCGCCCGCGCCGCGCTCTCCAGCCCGGCGGGCCCGCCCGGCATGGCGTGGAGATGCCGCGCCGCGTCCCCCGCCTCCGCCAGCCGGCGGCCCTCTTCCAGCAGCGCCGTCCCCTCCGCGCGCCAGGCGGCGTGGCCGGGCAGCTCGTCCACCGCGCATCCTTGCGCCCGGGCCGCCCAGCCGAGCTCGGGCCAGCGCCGCCGGTTCTTCTGGATCCCCTCGACGAGCGCTCGCACCTCGCGGTCCCGCGCCCGGTGTTCCCGGTGCTCCGCCAGCATGGCGTCGACGAAGGGCCGCATGTCGGCGGGCAGGTCCTCGATCGCCGACAGCGCCGCCGCCCTTGCCATGGTGTCCCGGTAGCCGGGAAGGAAGAAGGGGACGGTCTTCGTCTCTTCGGCCTCCCGCTTCAGCGCCCGCCAGTCCCGGGCGAGGCCGGCGAACAGCTCGGGGTCGACGGCGGGGATCTGTACCGGGTCGATGCCGAGCGCCTCCAGCGCGCCCTCCTCGCTTCCCTCCCGCGCTTCCAGAAGCGCGACCAGCGCCTCGCGGTCGTCGGTCAGCAGCAGGAAGTCGGCGGCGGCCCGGCTGAGCTCGACGTGGAACAGCGCCCGGTCGGCGGCCCCGCCGGCGTCCAGCACCGCGATCGCCGCCCCTGCCGTGCGGCCCTGCGCGGAATGGACGGTGGAGCAGTAGGCGTGATCGAGATGGCGGAGCTGCGGGTCGGTCAGGGCGAGGTTGAACTCGCGGCCGCCGGCGTCGCGGAAGCGCACGGCGCGGTAGCCGATCTCCACGATTCCGGCCTCGCCGCCGTTGACCAGGTCGGGCGCCCCGGATCGGGACGCCTTGCGGTTGCGGGTCCAGCGGATCCGGTCGCCGGCGCGGAGCTCGATCCGCTCGGTGTCGCAGATGCGGAGATACCACGCCGCGTTGCCCGAGGGGCGGAAGCGGCGCTCCTCCCCGTCGGGATGGGCGAGGATCACCATGCCGTCCTCGATGCCGGTGACGGTGCAGACGTCGTCCTGGCGGCAGCCGTAATGGTCGCGGTGGAACACCGCGAGATCGCCCGGCTGGTAGCTCGCTATGTCGGAGGCCTGGGCGCGGGTGAGGCGGCGGTCGACCAGCCGGTCGATCCCGAGCACCCGTCCGTGCAGCACCCCCTCCGTCTCCAGCCCGTCCCGCACCGCCTCGTTGGCCTGGCGGCGGATCGCGTGGGTGGGGGCGAGCAGCAGCGTGTCTTCCCTCTCCTCCGGCGGCAGCGCGAGCCAGCGCCTTGCCGCTTCGTACCCGAGCTCTTCCCGGGGCGCCTCCCGGACCCGTTCCCCGAGACCCTCGATCGCCGCTCCGGGCTCGCCTTCCCGTGCCTGGAGAACCGCGCGGAGCAGCCCGGGGTCGCGCTGGCGCAGCACCTCGGTCATGGCGGCGGTCTTCATCCCCGCCTTCTGCAGCAGCCGGAAGGGCTGGCCCGCGTCCACCGCCCGGAGCTGCGCCGTGTCGCCCACCAGCGCCACCCGGGCCACGCCCAGGCGATCCGCAATGCGAAGCAGGTCGGCCATGCGCATGGTGTCGATCATCGAGGCCTCGTCCACCGCCAGCACCGAGCCGGCGTACTCCTGACGTGCCCGCGCGAGGGCCCCCGGATCGGTGAGGTCCCCGAAGCGGGTCAGGAAGTATTGCAGGGTGGTCGAGGCGATGCCCGCCTCGCGCTCCAGCACGCGCGCGGCGGCGGCGGACGGCGCGAGGCCGTGGATCGCCGCGTTTCCCAGCAGCGCCCTCACCTCGCGCAGCATCGCCGTCTTGCCGCTGCCGGCATGGCCCTGAACGCCGATCACCAGGTCGTCCGCCAGCAGCACCGTCCGGACCGCCTCCTTCTGGCCATCCGTCAGCCGGGTCTGGGCAAGGCGTTCCTCGACCGTCTCCCCGCCGGCGAGCGCCATGCTCTTGCCGCGCCCGGCCCGCATGGCGGCCAGCACGCGGCGCTCCGCCTTCACCGCCCATTGGGTGACGAAGGCGCGGTCCATCCCCCGCCGCTCCACCTCGATCAGCTCACCGTCCCGGGCCAGGCGGGAGATCGCCGCGTCGATCCCGCCGATCGTGTAGCGCCCCGGCGCGTGGCCCAGCGCCGCCGCCCGGATCTCGGCCTCCGGGATCGCCGTCCGCCGCTCCGCCACGTGGGCCACCGCGCGGGCCACCGCCTCCAGGACCCCGGCCTCCGGCTCCGGCGAGAGCTCCGTCGGCGCCGGCGAGCGGACGTGCGCCGTTCCGGACAACCCGTCGATCCCGTCTCCGGGCAGCCTGGGCAGCGCCGGCGCCCGTTTCATGCTGCGGATCGCGTTGGCCGGCAGGTCGGGCGGGGGCACGCGGGGCATCTCCACCCGCTCCCGGGTGATCGGATGGACGGGCCGCGGCGGGGCGAGCGCCGTCTTCTCCCGCGCCAGCCCCAGCGCCCGCGCCCGCGCGCGCCACGCCGGGACCAGCTCGGCGACGCCGATGTCCTTCTTGCGCCTGCGCGTGTGCAGCGTCGCCATCCGCGCGTTCTCCGCCGTGTAGGGAAGGCCGAGCGCCTCCAGCCGGGCGAGGATCTCCCGCCGCCTGCCCGAGAAGGCGTCCAGGAAGGACCGGTCGTAGCCCGCCAGCTCGAACCCCGGAACCCGTCCCACCATCCTCGGCGTCACCGCCATCCCGAGCGCCTGCAGGCGGCGCGCCAGCTCGTTGCGGTAATAGGCCCCGATCAGCTTCTCCGAGCGCCGTATCCGGGTCGGCTCCACGCTGCGCCACTCCCCCGCCGCGGTCCGCGTCATGTTGGCGAGCACGCAATGGGTGTGAAGCTGCGGGTCCTGGTCGCGGCTGGTCAGGTGCCGGAACCCCGCGATGACCATCCCGTCCGCCTTCACCCGGGGCCGTCTTCGCGTCGCCGGGTCCCAGCCCCTTGTCTCGAGAAGCTCCCCCTCCACCCAGTCGAGCGTCGCCCGCACCGCCTCGTC
>JAJDVM010000023.1 GCA_022826125.1 Defluviicoccus sp. | reverse complement strand
CCGGCCGCCTCGCGCCGGCGCTGGTCGAGCGCCTCGCCTGCGACGGGTCCGAGGGTCACCCGCTTCAGGCCGGCGGGTCCCCTGGACTGCACGACATAGACCTTGCGGCCGTTGCGCTGGACGCGCACGCCGAAGCCCGCCAGGTCGCGGTCCCAATGGAAGGCGTCGCTGCCGGTGGCCGGCAGGGCGGCGATGCTGCGGATGGTGAGGCGGAGGGTGCTTCTCTTCGGCATGGCGTTCCCCGGCGACGATTCCGGCCCCGACGGCGAAGCCCGAAATTCGTGGTATCAAGGCGCACCCAAGTGGCATCACCTCGACGGGCTATCCTAGAGCCCGCGTGTCCCCGATGCAAGGGGGCGGGAGCGCCGAAGAACTGAAAAACTCTAAGAGAAACTGTTAGTTAGGCACCACATGGCCCTGCACGGACCCGACTGGCATCGGGATGGAATGATCGCCTGTCTTTCTGTCGGCGAGGATAAGGATATCGTCGGCGACTTCCACCCAGCGGAGTTGGACGATCTCTCCCCTGCGGCACCCGGTCAACAGCAAGAGCCGGATGATGTCGGCCTGTTGCCGGAATAGCTCTCCCCGCCCGGCGTGCCGGTCCAGAGCCTCGTGAAGGCCGTCGACCTCTTCTCGCGAAAGGAAGCGCGTGAGCGGCGGCCGCCGGTTCGGTTTCAGTTCTCGCGCGGGATTCGTGTCGATGTATCCGCGGGCGATAGCGAAGTTCATGATTTGCCTGAACAGCTTGAGACCATGGTTGGCGTTGCCGGGGGCGTTCCGGCTGAAGGCGTCGAACCAGCGCCTGACCTGCGCGGAGGCGATCCGGTCGAGCGGCCTGGAACCGAATGCCGGCAGGAGCTGCCGGGCAAGCACGGACCGCACACTCGGTCGGGTCGACGGCTTGTAACGTTCGAAATACGCTGCCTTCCAAGGGCCCTCGACGAACTCCCGGAACAGTGGGACGGCGCGCGTCGCCCGCGCCTCTCTTTCCGGCTCCGGGTTTGCGCTTCGTCGATGGCATTCCCGGCGCGCGTCGGCGACAGTTCGCAAGGATACCGGCCCGAGTGTGACGCGCATCGAACGGCGCCCCACCTGGCGCATCAGGACATAGCTCTTCCCGCCCGACGGCCGCACCCGGACGCCGAGACCGGGCGCGCGGCTGTCCCAGACCGTATATTCCCGCTGGCGAGGGCGAAGTCGGGCGACGGCGGCATCGCTCAGCCGCATGCGTTCCCTGCCGGCCATCGCTCAACCCCCTTCCAACGCAGCGCCGACGGTTTCGGCGGCCTCGCGGACCATGGTGTCGGCGAGATGGGTATATTTGAGGGTGGTCTCCGGCTTGCGGTGACCGAGCAGCTTGCCGATGGCGAGGACGGTCTCGCCCTGTCTCAGTGCGAAGGTGGCATGAGTGTGCCGCAAGTCGTGAAGGCGCGCATCCGGAAGGTCCGCCTCCGCGCGCACCTTGTACCAGAACCAGTACAGCGAACCGTCGCCTTGCGGCCGGTCGCGCCGGGAGGATGGAAAGACCCAGGGACCTGTTCGTTCGAGCGCGTCGAGGACGTCCCGGGCGGGACGCGAGAGCCACACGGTCCGGGGACCGGTTTTGCTGTCGCGGAGGAAGAGATGTCCCTCGCGGTAGTCGGACCAGCGCAGCGTCAGAATCTCGCTCTTTCGGCATCCGGTCAGCAGGAGAAGGCGGACGATCGCGACCTGTCTCGGAAACCGCCGGGAATGCGCCGACAGCCGCCGGGACAACCGGCGGATCTCTTGGTCCGAAAGGAATCGCTCGTGCCCCTTCCGGCGATGGCGGCGGATGCCCTTGCAGGGGTTGGAGCCCTTGGTTCGAAAACCCATCCGCTCCGCTTCCTTCATGATCACGGAAAGCACCGGCAAGGACCTGTCGGCGGCGGCGGGCGTCGCACGCAGCGAGGCGAACCAGTTGCCCACCTCCCGTGCGTCGATGTCGGAGATTGGGCGTCCCGCGAAGTGGGGCAGGATCTGTTGACGCAGATAGCCGCGGTTCACGTAGTGGGTCCGGGGCTTCCAGACCCGCTCGTATTGCCGAAAGACGGTCTCGGCGACGGCTTCGAAGAGCCTCTCTTCGGGTTCGACGAGCGCTCCTTCGCCCCGTTTGATCACCACAAGCATGGCCGATGCGCGAGATCGGGCCTCGCGCACGTTCATGGAGTCAGCCTCCCCCACGATCTTCCAGATGCGTTCCCCTTCATGCTGGCAGTGGATGAAGAAGCGCTTGCGGCCCGAAGACAGCACCCGGACGCCGAAGCTCCTGAGTTTGCGGTCGCGGACCTCATAGACGGTCTTGCGGGGCCGGAGAGCGCCGACGCGGGCATCGGTAAGGTTGGTTCTGGGCAATCGTCTTCTCCCGGTTGCGGTTGGAGCTGGGGAAGGAACAGTTGCAAATCCGTTCCCCGGGTGTAGAATGAGGGAGAAAAAACGACCTTGTTTCAAATAGTTAGCACCGAAGGTGCGGCGACACGGTGTGTTTCGAGGACGGCTACCTTGCCTGGGCCTCGGAGCTGGTCGGACCGGATCGGCTGGTGCTGGGGAGCGACGGCCCGTTCCCGCTCGGCGAGCCGGACCCGGTGGGGTTCGTCCGGCGCGCGTTCGGAGACGCCGCTGCCGGCGCCGACATCCTGCACCGCAACGCCGCCAGGATGTTCGGTCTCGCCGGGCAGGAGGCCGGGGCATGGAAGCCGGCGACGCCCGCCTGACGGTTCCTCAATACGGGGCCGGCGCTTCCAACAGAAACGGGCACGCTCTAAGTTGAGAATCCGACAACGGGAGATGCGCTGATGGCTCCGAAGAAGCTGCGCAGCCGAAGCTGGTTCGACGATCCGCTCGATCCCGGGATGACCGCGCTCTATATCGAGCGCTACATGAATTTCGGCCTGACCCGCGAGGAGCTGCAGTCCGGCAAGCCCATCGTGGGGATCGCGCAGACCGGCTCCGACCTTTCGCCCTGCAACCGCATCCACCAGAGCCTGGCGGAGCGGATGCGGGAGGGAATCCGCGAGGCGGGCGGCATTCCCCTCGAATTCCCGGTCCATCCGATTCAGGAGAGCGGAAGGCGGCCCACCGCCGCGATCGACCGCAACCTCGCCTATCTCGGCCTCGTCGAGATCCTGCACGGCTATCCGATCGACGGCGTGATCCTGACGACGGGCTGCGACAAGACCACGCCGGCGCAGATCATGGCGGCGGCGACCGCGAACCTGCCCGCGATCTCGCTCAACGGCGGCCCGATGCTCAACGGCTGGTGGGAGGGCCGCCGGTCGGGTTCCGGCACCATCCTCTGGGAAGCCCGCCGGCTGCTCTCGGCGGGCGAAATCGCCGACGACGAGTTCATCGAGATGGTCGCCTCGTCGGCGCCGAGCCCCGGCCACTGCAACACCATGGGGACGGCGACCACGATGAACTCGCTCGCCGAGGCGCTCGGCATGTCGCTGCCCGGCTCGGCGACCCCGCCCGCGCCGCACAAGCAGCGCGCCCAGTACGCCTACGACACCGGCCGGCGGATCGTCGCGATGATCCACGAGGACCTCACGCCCGACAGGATCCTGACCCGCGCCGCGTTCGAGAACGCCATCGCCGTCAACAGCGCGATCGGCGGCTCCACCAACGCCCCCATCCACATCAACGCCATCGCGCGCCATATCGGCGTGGAACTCACGCTGGAGGACTGGCAGGCGGTGGGCTACGACGTGCCGCTGCTGGTCAACTGCCAGCCCGCCGGGGAATACCTGGGGGAGGATTACCACCGCGCCGGCGGCGTGCCGGCGGTGATGGGCGAGCTGCTGCGCGCCGGAAAGCTCGACGGCGGCGCGCTCACCGTGAACGGGAGGACGGTGGCGGAGAACGTCGCCGACGCCGCGCCGTCGGACGAGGACGTCATCCGCCCGTTCGACCGGCCGCTCAAGGAGCGGGCCGGGTTCGCGGTCATGGGCGGCAACCTGTTCGATGCCGCGATCATGAAGACCAGCGTGATCTCCGACAGCTTCCGCGCCCGTTTCCTCGAAGCCGCCGCCGACCCGGACGCTTTCGAGGGCCGCGCCATCGTGTTCGACGGCCCGGAGGACTATCGGGCCCGGATCGACGACCCGGCGCTCGAAATCGACGAGACCTGCATCCTGGTGATGCGCGGCACCGGGCCGGTCGGATATCCCGGATCGGCCGAGGTGGTGAACATGCAGCCCCCCGCCTCCCTCATCCAGGCCGGCATCCACGAGCTGCCGACCATCGGCGACGGCCGTCAGTCGGGCACCTCGGGGAGCCCTTCGATCCTGAACGCCAGCCCCGAGAGCGCGGTCGGCGGGAACCTCGCCATCCTCGAGACCGGCGACCGGCTCCGGGTCGATTTGCGGCGGCGGAGGGTGGACATTCTGCTGCCCGAGGAAACCCTGGCGGCCCGCCGGGCGGCCTACACGCCCGCCGAGCTCGAACACCACACGCCGTGGGAGGAGCTCTACCGCGCCAATGTCGGACAGCTGGCGGACGGCGGCTGTCTCGAATTCGCTACCCGCTACCGCGCCGTGACCGAGAAGGTGCCGCGGCACTCGCACTGAGGCATCCGGTTCGATCCGAAACGGACAGACTCCGGCGTCTGCCGTCTCGGGGCGGGGTCAGGTCCAGGGCAGGTCGCCGCCGCCCGTCACGTTGATGTTGGTGCCGGTGATGAAGCCGCCGGCGTCCGAGCACAGCAGGAGCGCGGCGCCCACGAGGTCCTCGGGCAGTCCGGCGCGGCCCATCGGGCTGGTGCGTTCGATGGTGGCCCGCCAGTCCGCCTCGCTGCCCCTCAGGAACCGGTTGCGGTCGGTATCGATCAGCCCGGGGGCGAGGTTGTTGATGGTGACCCCCGTCTTCACGTATTGGCGGCTCAAATTCATCACCAGGTTGTTCTGGGCGCTCTTGAGCCCCGCATAGACCGCCAGCTCGATGGTTGGGTTGGACTGCTGGACGCTTCCGATCGCCAGCACCCGGCCCCAGCCGCGCTCCGCCATCGGAGGCAGGGCGCGCTGGAGAAGCTGGATGGGGACGCGGTAGTTCATCCGGCACTGGAGGTCGATCTGCTCCGCGGTCACCTCCCCGAAGGCGCGGGGGATCTGGATGTTGGCGTTGCTGACCAGGATATCGACGCGCCCGAGCGCCGAGACGGCGCGGTCGAACGCGTCGAGGACGGCGCCCTCGACCGATAGATCGCCTTCGATCGCGAAGGCTTCGACCCCGTGCGACCGTGCTTCCTCGACCAGCTCCGCCGCGGCATCGGGAAAGCCGACCTCGGCATCGAACGCCGACGTATGGTTGACCGCCACGTCGGCGCCGTGCTCGGCCAGCGCCAGCGCGATGGCGCGGCCGATCCCCCGGCTCGCGCCCGTCAAGAACGCGGTGCGGCCCGAAATGTCGAAACGGTCCTTCAAGCTCTCCTCCTCTCCGGGACCCGTCCTTCGATACGCCCCCTTCGGGGGCTACTCAGGATGAGGGAGGCTCTTGGCCGTCTACCACGCCACCCCCTCATCCTGAGTAGCGGCGAAGCCACGTATCGAAGGACGGGCCTCGGCCTCGACGGCGGTTACATCCGAAACGGACACAGCCAGTCCCCAATATGCCACACGGCCGCTGCGCGCCAATGCGAATCCGGGTCGATGCTATAGTCCCGATACCGGAGGTGCGCTGCGCCGCACTCGTGGCAAGGGGTTACGGATGCAATCGCTCGATCTCGCCATCGTCGGCAACTGCACCTATGCCGGCCTGCTCGATTCGCGGGCCCGCATGGTCTGGGCGTGCATGCCGCGGTTCGACGGCAACCCGGTGTTTTGCGATCTGCTGCGCCCGGTCGAGCCGATCGGCTTCTACGAGGTCGAGATCGACGGTTTCGAATCGAGCGAGCAGCGCTATCTGCCGAACACCGCGATCGTCGAGACCGTGTTGCGCGGCAGGTCCGGCGATGCGCTGAAGATTCAGGACTTCGCACCGCGCTTCAAGCGGCACGGCCGCCTGGCCCGCCCGCTGACCCTGGTGCGCCGGCTGATCCCGGTCTCGGGCACCCCGCAGATCCGCATCAGGCTGCGCCCGGCGGGCAATTACGGGGCGGTGCGGCCGGAGGTGACGCGCGGCAGCAATCACCTGCGCTACGTGCTGCCCGACCATGTCATGCGTCTCACCACCAACGCGCCGGTCTCCTTCGTGCTGGAGGAAACGCCGTTCCTGCTCAACCGCCCGCTCGACCTGATCCTCGGCCCCGACGACTCGATCGAGCGGGACATCGCCGAGCTCTCCCGCGAGTTCCTCGAGCGGACCGAGGATTACTGGCGGGAATGGGTGCGCTACATCGCGCTGCCCTTCGAGTGGCAGGACGCGGTGATCCGCGCGGCCATCACCCTGAAACTGTGCGAGGTGGAGGAGACCGGCGCGGTGGTGGCCGCCATCACCACCTCGATCCCCGAGGCCGACGGGACCGCGCGCAACTGGGACTACCGGTTCTGCTGGCTGCGCGATGCCTACTTCGTCATCCGCGCGTTGAACCGCCTCGGCATCACCCGGACGATGGAGGAGTATCTCAACTACATCCTCAACGTCGTCGCCGCGAGCCTGGACGGCACGCTGCAGCCGGTGTTCGGCATCCAGATGGAGACCGAGCTCACCGAGCGCGAGATCGACACGCTCCGGGGCTATCGCGATCACGGACCGGTGCGGGCCGGCAACAAGGCCTACATCCAGACGCAGAACGACGTCTACGGCACCGTGATCCTTGCTTGTGCCCAAGCGTTCTTCGACGAGCGGCTCGACCTGCGGGGGGACGAGAGCCTGTTCCGCGTCCTCGAACGGGTCGGCCAGGCCGCGGCGCGGTTCTTCGACACGGAGGACGCGGGGATCTGGGAGCTTCGCGGGACCGAGCGGGTCCATACGTTTTCGGTCCTGATGTGCTGGGCGGCCTGCGACCGCCTCGCGCGCATCGCCCACCGTCTCGGGCTCGAGAATCGCGCCTGGCTGT
>JAJDVM010000167.1 GCA_022826125.1 Defluviicoccus sp. | reverse complement strand
CCTGATCCGCCTGCACCCGGAAGGTCAGCGCCCAGTCGATGTCGTCCGGGTTGTTGATGTCGATATCGTCGTCGGTGACGATGGCGAGCTTCACCTCGGCGACCGAGAGCAGGGCCAGGAGCGCGTTCTTGCCCTCGCCCGGGCGCTTGCGGATCGAGGCGATCAGGGTCCAGTAGCCGCAGCTCCCCACCGGCGCGCGGATCGCCACCGGCTCGACGCTGGCGACGCGGAGCGCCTGGAGCCCCGCCGCTTCCGTCACCGGAGCCGACAGCCAGTCGTTCTCCCACGGCATCTGCAGCAAATAGAAGATCGGATCGCGCCGGTGGGTGATGCAGTTGACCCGGAACACCGGGTTCCACTTCACGTCGCCCGAGATCTGCGAGAACTCGCCGAACGGCCCCTCGTCGGCGGTCCAGCCGATGGGCAGGATCTCGCCCTCCAGCACGATCTCCGAATCCGCCGGCACTTCGAGGTCGACGGTCTTGCACCTGACCATCGGCACCCCCGCCCCGTGCAGCCCGCCGGCAAGCTCCAGCTCGTCGGAGGCGATCGGCGCCTTGTAGGAGGCCGCCAGCATCTCGAACGGATGCACGCCGACCGCGACCGCGATGGGGAGCGGCTCTTTCCGGTCCAGCATGCGCTGGTAGTAGAACCGCATGTCGGACGGCGAGACCAGGTCGATCCCGGTCTCGCGCCTGTTGCGGTACATCATCCGGTAGGATCCGGCGTTGCGGCCGTACTCGGCATCGCGCGAGACGACGAAGGTGCCCGAGATATAGGGCCCGCCGTCATAGACGTGCATCATCGGGAAGGGGATCGCGGTGAGGTCGACGTCGTCGCCCTCCATCACGACTTCCTGGCAGGGCGCGTTGCCGACCAGATCGGGCGCGATGGCGCGGGCCGAGCGGGTCTCGAACTCCTGCGCGATGCGGTCCTCCTCGCAATCGAGGGTGATCGCGAGCCGGCGCCTCGACGAAAGTAGCGCCGTCGCCACCCGCCAGCCCGGATAGCCCTCGATCTCGTCGAACAGCACCGCCTTGTCGGTCTGCGCGGCGAGCCCCGACAGGTCGCGCGGATCGACCGGCTTGGCCACGCGCTGGATCTCGCCCGCCGCATCGAGGTCGTCCAGAAAGTCCCGAAACGCTTTCTTCGTCATCTCTTTCCATCCCGGTGAGCGCCCATAATGGGCCGCGGTCCATTGGGGTGACAAGCGTCCGGCGGTTCGACCCGCGCCGGACCCCCGATTATCATTGCGCCCGGCGCAGCAGAGGGGAGGTCGCCGCGTGGGCATTCGAACGGGCGCGGAGCTGATCGCCGGGCTCGACGACGGGCGCGAGCTCTATATCGACGGCGAGAGGGTCGCCGACCTGGCCGCGGACCCCCGCTTCGCCGGCGGGCTCCGGACGCTCGCCGGGCTCTACGACATGCAGCACGAGGACGGGCTGACGGGCGAGATGACTTATGTCTCGCCGAGCTCCGGCGAGCGGGTCGGGCTCTCCTTCATCCAGCCCCGGACGGCAGAGGACCTCGTCCGGCGGCGGGTCATGGTGAAGCACTGGCACGACCGCACTTTCGGCATGTACGGCCGCGCGCCCGACTTCATGAACGCGATGCTGGCCGGGTTCGGCGCCTGCCCGGAGGCGTTCGGCGATTACGGCGACAACGTCCGGCGCTATTACGAGACGGTGCGGGAAAACGACCTCGTCACCACCCATTCGCTCACCAACCCGCAGGTCGACCGCTCGAAGGACGTGTCCGAGCAGAAGGGTCCGATGGACCTCGCCGCCAAGGCGGTGCGCGAGACCGATTCCGGCATCGTGATCCGGGGCGCGCGGATGCTGGCGACGCTGGGCGCCTTTTCCGACGAGCTGGTGGTGATGCCGGCGCCGTCCTATCCCCTGCCCGACACAGAGCAGGCGAAGCCTTTCGCGATCGGCTTCGCGGTGCCGGTGGCGACGCCCGGCATGCGGCTGATCTGCCGCCCCGCGGTGGTCCATCGCGAGGCCGGCTCGGCGCTCGACTTCCCGCTGTCCAGCCGGCTCGACGAGACCGACTGCATGGTCGTGTTCGACGATGTCGAGGTGCCCTGGGAGCGGGTATTCCTCTACCGCGACGTGGACGCGTTCAACACCATCTACCCCAGGACCGGAGCGGGCGCGGGGATGGCGCACCAGTTCGTCACCAAGAACCTCGCCAAGGCCGAGTTCATGATGGCGCTCGGCTTCACCCTGGTGCGAACCACCAAGATCGACGTGCACCAGCACATCCAGGGGATGCTGGCAGAGCTGATCAACTACACCGAGGTCGTCCGCTCCTGCCTGATGGCGAGCGAGGCCGAACCCCGCGAGGGGCCCAACGGGACTCTGCTGCCGACGATGGGGCCGCTCGACGCGGTGCGCTTCCTCTACCCGCAGATGTTCCGCCGCAGCTGCGAGATCGTCCAGGTCATGGGCGCCGGCGGGCTGGTGATGGTGCCGTCCTTCGCCGAGCTCGACGGCCCGGCCGGCGCCGACGTGGAGGCCTACTACCAGGCCGCGGGCGCCGATTCGCGGGCGCGGATCAAGCTGTTCCGCCTCGCCTACGACGCCGCGATGTCGAGCTTCTCCGGCCGCCAGCAACTCTACGAACGCTACTTCGCGGGCGACCTCGTGCGCGCCGCCGGCTTCCTCTACGAACGCACCGAGAAGGAGGCCCACGTCGAGCGCATCTGGCGCATTCTCGACGAGCTGGAGGCGGGTGAGGCGTCGGGTTAAGCGGTCAGACCGCCGTATAGCCGCCGTCGACGATCAGATCGTGGCCGGTGACGAAGGCCGATTCGTCGCTGGCGAGAAAGAGCGCCGCGTCGGCCAGGTCCTCCGGCTGGCCCAGCCGGCCGATCGGGTGGAGCGGCACCAGCGCCCGGCGCACCGCCTCCATCGTCTGGTAATGCGCGAGCAGCCTCCCGGTCTCGGTGGCCCCCGGCGAGAGCGAGTTCACGCGGACATTGTCCTCCGCGAAGTCGAGTGCCATCGACTTCGAGAGCTGGATCGTCGCCGCCTTGCTGGTCACGTAGGCGGGCCGGTTCGGCACCACGACGCTGCCGAGCTGCGAGGCGACGTTGATTACGCTGCCGCCGCCGGCCGCGACGATCCTCGGGATCGCGTATTTGCACATCAGGAAGATGCCGGTCAGGTTCACCCGCATCGCGTGCTCCCAGTCGGCGAGCGGAAGGTCGACGACGTTGGCCACCGGCTCGCGGACGGCGGCGCCGTTCATCAGGACGTGGATGGCGCCGAACGCATCCATGGCGGCATCGACCGCCGCCTCGGCCGAATCCGGGTCCGCGACGTCGCAATGCCGCGCCCGCGCCGTTCCGCCCGCCGCCGTGATGTCGGCGACAGTCCGCTCCGCGCCCTCCAGGTCGATGTCGCAGACGAGGACGGAAGCGCCCTCGGCGGCGAAGCGCCGCGCCGACGCGCCCGCAATGCCCCCCGCGGCCGCCGTGACCACCGCGATCTTTCCGTCGAGCCTGCCCATGATCTCCCGTCCTCCCTATGCTCGAGCGAGTCTGGCGGAACGGGGATGCCATGAACAGGCTGTCGATCAACCACTATATCTGCCCCGCCGGGACGACCGTGCCCGCCTTCCTCGACGCGGCGGTCGCGGTCGGCGCCGGAGCGGTGGGGCTCACCGCGCGGGCCATCGCCGAGGAAGGGGCGGAACCGCTCAAGGCGATGCTCGACGACCGCGGCCTCGCGGTGTCGTCGGTCAACAGCGCGGGGTATTTCGCCAACAAGGACGGCGAGCCGATCGACGATCACGACCGCCGGATGGTCGAGGCGGCCGCGATCCTCGATGCCGGCGCGGTCTGCGTGATCTCGGGCGGGCGCGGCGCGGACCGTTCGATCGACGCGGCGCAGGTCCGCGTCCGCGACGGGCTGGAGGCGTTGGCCGAAATCGCGCGCTCGGCCGGCGTCCGGCTGGGCGTCGAGCCGATCCACCCCGTCGATCTGATGACCAAGGGGTGCGTCAATTCCATCGCCGATACGCTCGCCCTGATCGATGGGATCGAGGGCGTCGGTATGATCCTCGACATCAACCATTCCTGGTGGGACCCGGCGCTTCCCGGCATCTGCCGCGACCGTCGGGACCGGGTCGCGCTCTTCCAGCTGTGCAACGTGGTCGAGCCCGAGCCGTCCCGCCCGCGGCGCGAGTTCCTGTCCGCCGGGCTGGTCGACCTCGCCGGGCTGATCGCCGGGTTCGAGGCCGACGGCTATTCCGGGTTCTACGAGTTCGAGATTTTCCCGCCGGACCTCCGCGGGCGACGGGTCGAGGACGCGCTGGACGATGCCGCGCGGTTCATGCGGGAGCAGGCGGGGGTTTCCTGAGCGAGACGGCCACGCCGAGCGCGGTGAGCACCGAGAACGCGACGAAGACCAGCGTCATCACCGAGAGATAGCGATCCGGCACCGACGAGATCGCCGCCGTTCCCAGCCGGACCGAGATCAGGACGGTGACGATCGCCATCGACACCATCATGCCGAGCGAGCGCATCTCGGCCGACAGTGCCGAGGCCATGCCGCGCTCGGCCGGGACCACGCTGGTCATGATGTTGGAGATGTTGGGCGCCGAGAAGAAGGCGAAGCCGAGCCCCTGGAAGACCATCACGGCGAGTATGTGAGCCAACCCGGACCCGGCGTCGAGGAACGCCGCCAGCACCGTTTGGCAGAGGATGAACGTCCCGCCCATGAAGGTGATCAAATGCGGCGGGAAGCGGTCCGCGAGGCGCCCTCCGAGGGGTGCGAACAGGGCCATCACCACCGGCCCGACGATGAGGATCTCGCCCGCCCCCTCCGGCGAATAGCCCTGGATGACCTGGAGGTAGATCGACAGCAGGAAGGTCGTGCCGACGGTGCCGCAATAGACCAGGAACTGCACCAGGAGCGCCTGCGTGAGACGCCGGTTGGCGGCGATCGCGCCGAGATCGAGCAGCGGGTTAGCCGAACGCCGCTCCGCCGCGAGATAGGCGGCGCCGAGGATCGCCGCCGCCGCGAGCAGGACGTAGCCCGCCGGCCCCCGCCCGAGGGTCGCCGAGGCGGCGATCAGCGTGGCGATCGCCGCCACCAGAAGCGCGCTGTTGATCGCGTTGATCGGCACGGTCGGCATCCGCCAGCGGCTGGGCAGGGTAAACCGGGACAACAGGTAGGCGGCGAGGGGCGGGATGGCGGCGAGGAAGAATACCCAGCGCCAGCCGAGGTGGGTGGTCACGAGCCCGGCGTAATAGGGGCCCGACGCGAGCCCGATATAGGTCGCGCCGATGGCCAGCCCCACGAAGCGCCCGAGCTGGCCCTTCGGGGCGATGTCGGCGACGATGGCCATCGAGGTGGCGATCAGGAACGCCGCCGCCACCGCCTGCAGGAAGCGCATCGCGATGACCAGAGGCATCGAGGGTTGCAGCCCGATCGCGAAGGTGGCGATGCCGAGCCCGATCAGCCCCCACTTGAAGAGCGAGTTTTTGTCGGTCGCGTCGGCGAACCGGCCGATCGGCATCAGAAGCGCGGCGGCCGCGCCGAGAAACACCGTGTCGAGAAGGCTGAGCTCCAGCCCGCTCGCCCCGAACTCGCGCGCCATCGTCGGCAGCGGCACGCCGACGATGGCGTGCATGAAGGCGCTGGCGAACTGCGACAGAGCGATGAACGCAATCAGGAGCCAGCGGGGCCGGTCCTCGGCCATCGAAGCCTTCCGCGGTTCGAGGTTCGGCGACACTAGGGGAGCGCCCGAACCCGGTCCAGCGGACGCGCCCTCTCCGCCTCGAACCTGTCCAAGCCGCGCGTTTGCTGGTTAACCCGCATTTCTCACCACTGTCATGGCCTGCGCGGCGCTGTCCGGCCGACAGGGCAGGAGAGCCGCGCCGAGCGATGCGGGGACATCGGGCAAGCGGCTCAACGCACCCTGTCGGCCGGACAGCGCCGCCCGAAGGGTCGCGCCCGGGCGCCCGCCCCCGGCGGCCCCGGCCCCGCCCCGAGTCCCCCCCACGCCCCACGGCCCCCG
>JAJDVM010000208.1 GCA_022826125.1 Defluviicoccus sp. | reverse complement strand
TGCGGCCGACCGGGCGGACGACCTCCGCCGGACCCGCAGCATCCGCTTCTCGGATTCCGAGTGGGAGGAGGTCAAGCGCGCGGCGCGGGAGCACGACATGCCGGCCGCGGAGTTCGTTCGCCGGACCATGCTGGGGCTCGCGCGCGGCCCCGAGGGTGCCGGGGCGGCCCTGGTTCCGCTGCCGCTCGCGCCGCTGATCGAGCGGACGTTCCGCTACGCCTGGTTCCTCGCGACCGAGAAGCGCGACGCGATGCTGCGCGAAGGGCGCGGCGAGGAGGTCGACAGACTGGTCGCGGAGGCCCGCGCTTTCCAGGAAACGCTCCGCCGAAGCACCCCGGACTGAGCGCCGGCGGGGACCGGGGCGGGGCGCAAGCCAGCCCTGGGACGCGACGCTCGCGCAATCCACGCGCACCGCGGCCGGTGACAGACGGGGCCGCTCGGCCCGGCCGGGCGCAACCCGTGCGAAACACGCGGACCGCGGATCCCCATTCCGGAGAGGTCGGTGCGCACTGTGGCCGGTGACGGGCGGGGCCGCCCGGCGACGGGGCGGTGACGATCCGCGAGTTGCGCGCGCAACTCGCTCAGTCCAACAACCCCGCGACCCTCGATGACACCCGATGACCCCGAGAGGACAGGATAAGGGACCCCTGTGGCACGACCCGCAGGGACCTGCGTGGGGTGTGAGATAACCGCGCCGCAGGGCGTAGAGAATCGCACCTTCCCCGCGCATCCGCGAAGCGCTCAAAGCCCGGTAGTCACAACGGCTTGCAGCCCGCGCGGCGCTTGAGCGCGGCACGTCCGGCCCTTCCGAACTCCGATCCCGCCGCTGTTACCCGGCGTGTCCTGGGCGCTCCCCGCGAGGGGACGCCCGCGACGCGCCGATCACGACCGAATGGAACGGGAAGGATCGGAACATGGCGAACAGAACGAAGATCACGACGGCGCGGGCGCGCGCCTTCGCGCCGGCGGACGGACGCGAGGCCGTGCTGTGGGACAGCGCCGCGCCGGGGCTCGGCCTGCGGGTGCGACCGAACGGACGCAAGACGTGGATCGTGCATCGGCGCTCGGGCGGCACCGTCGTCCGGCGGACGCTCGGCGCGGTCGACGCGCTGACGGTCGAGGATGCGCGGCACGCGACGCGCGCGCTGCTCGACGAGACGCAGACGGGCGGCGCGGCGGTCGTGGTGCCGACGGTGCGGACGTTCGCGCCGGCGTTCCTCGCCGACTGCGCCGAACGATGGAAGCCCGCGACGCGGGAGTCTCACGCACACGGCGTGCGCCGGCACATCCTGCCCGCGCTCGGCGACCGGCGCGTCGATGCGGTGACCGCGAAGGACGTGCGCAACTGGTTCGACGATCTCTCGGTCACGCGGGCGGGAACGGCGAACCGGGCGCTGGCGGTGCTGTCGTCGATGATGCAGCACGCCGAGGCGCTGGGGCTGCGGCGCGAGGACTCCAACCCGTGCAAGGGCCTGCGGCGGCGGAAGTCCGGCTTCGAGGCGCACTACCTGACCGACGACGAGTTCGCCGCGCTCGGTCGCGCGCTCGACGGCGCGGAAGCCGATCATCCGGTCGCCGTCGCCGTGGTGCGCTTCCTGCTCTACACCGGCGCGCGCAAGTCCGAGGCGCTGCGGCTCAAGTGGGAGCACGTCCACGGCAACCGCGCGGTGCTGCCCGATTCCAAGACCGGCCCCCGCACGCTCTGGCTCGCATCGCCGGCCCGCGCCGTGCTCGCGGGGCAACCGCGCCGGGCGGATTGCCCGTGGGTGTTCGCGTCTGCGGGCGGCGGGCCTGCGAACGTGGACCGGGAATGGAACGCGATCCGCGCGGCGGCGGGGCTGCCGACGCTGCGCCTGCACGATCTCCGTCACAGCCACGCGGCGGTCGCGGTCGGCGGCGGCGAGGGCCTGCGCACCGTCGCCGGGCTGCTCGGCCATGCCGACATCAAGACCACCTTCGGCTATGCGCACCTTGCCGAGGACTCCGTGTTCGATGCTGCCAACCGGGTATCGCGCGGCCTTGCCGACATGCTCGACGGCGGGGAGGCGGACCATGGCTGAGCGCGCCCGCCTGAGCGATGCGCTGGCACTCGCGGCCCGGCCCCGCGAGCGCGAATACGCCGTCCACGATGCCGCCCTGCCAGGCTTCATGCTGCGCGTCCAGCCCAACGGCGCGCGGTCCTGGGTGTTCCGCTTCCGCCGCGACGGCAAGCCGCGCCGGGTCACGCTCGGCAAGCCCGAAACGGTGAAGGCCGGCGACGCGCGGGCCGCCGCGCTCGCCTTCCTCGCCCGCGAGAAGGGCGGCGGCAGTCCCGCGCCCCTGCCCGCTTTCGGCCCGACGCTGGCGAAGTTCGCCGCCGAATATGTCGAGCGGCGCTCGCCGTCGTGGAAGCCGTCCACGCTGAAGGCCACCATGAGCTATCTCGACAGCGCCATCCTGCCCGCCATCGGCCATCTGCGCGTCGGCTCGGCGGGGCGCGCCGACATCGCCCGCTTCTTCCATGAATACGGACGCAGGAAGCCGGGCGGCGCGAACCGCAGCCACGACATCCTGCGCAACATGTTCGACTATGCCATCGCGTGGGGCCATCGGCCCGAGGCTGCCGGCAACCCGTGCATCGGCATCGTCCGCTACCGGCGGCCGCCGCGCGGGCGGCTGCTGGGGGCGGAAGACCTTGCGAAGCTCGGCGCGGTCCTGCGTCGGCGCGAAGCCGACAACCCCGTCTGCGTCGCGGCGGTACGCCTGCTCCTGCTGACCGGATGCAGGCCCGGCGAGATACGCGGCCTGCGCTGGTGCGAGGTCAAGGCGGACCGGTTGACTCTGACCGACGCAAAGACGGGGCCGAGACATGTCCTGCTCGGCAAGGCGGCGCGGGAGCTGCTGGAGGGCCTCGCCGACACGGCCTGCGGGGAGTGGGTGTTCCCCGGCAGGGGCGAGGACGAACCGCTGGACCGGAACGACCTGTGGACGTTCTGGATCAGGACGCGCCGCGAAGCCGGGATCGTGGCGGACGCGCGGCTTCATGACCTCCGGCACGCGCATGCCTCGCACGCGGTGATGAACGGCGAAAGCCTGCATGTCGCGGGGCGCCTGCTCGGTCATCGGCGGGCCAGCACCACCAACCGCTACGTCCATCTCGACGACGCCACGCTCGGCGAGGCCGCCGAGCGGGTGGCGCTGGCGGTGCAGCGGAAGCTGCGGCAGGGCGATGCCGGCGGCAACCGAGCGGCGTAGCGGCCGATACTTGCGCGGGCCGGGCCGGCGTCAATCGCGGGCGACGTGTTCGGCGATGCCGGCAAGCTCGACCGGGGGGCGGTCGGGGAAGCGGGCGACGAGCGACAGGCTGCCGCCCATCGCCTCGACCGTCTTGCGCAGCGTGGACAGCAACAGGTCGCTCCGCTGCTCCAGCCTCGAAATCGCGTCCTGGCCGATACCGAGTTCGCGCGCGACGCTCGCCTGGGTCAGCTCGCGGGCCTTGCGCAGCTCGCGCAGCGTCATCTCCTCGGCGATCATCTCGGCGGCCCGTTCCTCGATCCGGCGCCGCCTCTCGGGGTCGAGCCCGGCAATCACGTCTTCAACGTCCAGAGCCATCACGCTCCTCCTTCCCGTTCATCGGCGAGCCGCGCAAGATGCCGGTCGAACCGCTCGTCGGCCTTGCGGATCAAGTCGCGGTAGAACCGCCGCTCGCTGCCGCCCGACTTGTCGCCCGCCACGAACAGCATCGCGCGGCGCACGGGGTCGAACGCGAAGGCGACCCGCCATTCTCCGCCCGCCGCGCTGAGCCGCATCTCCTTCATGTTCGCATGCCGCGAGCCGTTCAGCGTGTCCACCTGCGGTCGGCCCAGTTGCGGCCCGAACTGCCGCAGCAGGCGCGTCACAGTCAGGATCGTATCCTGAACCTCCTGTTGCAGGGCGAAGAACTCGGGCTCGAACTCCTCGGCAATCTGAACCCGCCATGTCATGACGGCAGGATGGGATCGCCGGGATATGAAGTCAAGGACATGTCCGCGCTCATCTGCGCGGTTTGCGCGAGCGCACGCGCTCGCCGCAGGGGGCTGTCATACGACGCCACGGACGGACTGCGGCGCGCGGATGCGCGCAAGCGTCGTTTGCTTTCGCGTTTCGGGTTTGGTACCAGTCGCTTGAAACGGGTCGTGCGCTCTCCTTCGGAGAGTCCGCATCCGGTGTTTTTTTGCAGTCCGGAGGGACGGTCATGGGTTCTGTGCGAGAGGCGTGGGCGGCGGTTGCGGCCGCCGCGGGCGAGGTCCGGGATCGGGGCTTGACAAGTGTCCTAGAGGCTCCCGTTATAGTCAGCCGGATCGCCGGATCGCCGGATCGCCGGATCGCCGGATCGCCGGATCGCCGGATCGCCGGATCGCCCCACCTTCGTCTTCATGGTTCCGCCGCCTAAATCGATCCGCCTCCGCGCCTGAGTCTTCCGCCCGCGCCGTCGCGGGCGTCCGTTATTCTGTCTGGAGCCTGCGGCGCGGCCTGCTGGCGGCTTTGCTGTGCCTGCCGCTGCTCGCGGGCCTCGCCGTCCCTGCCGCCGCGCAGACGATCGATTCCACGTCGATCACCGAGGGCGAGACAAAGACCTTCACGGTGTCGAACATCCCGTCCTCCTGGACCGGGACACCCGGTTTGAGCCATAGCGCAGGTTCCGGCCTTACCGTCCTCACCACCTGCCAAGCAAACGTACTTACCGCCGTCACCGCCTGGGACATTTGCTATCAGACGGGCGATGTCACGTGGAATTCGGGAACGCGGGTAGTCACCTTCCAGCTCCGGGCGAACGGGGACTCGGTGTCCGATGACGGCGAGACCTTTACGGCGACCCTCACCGATCCCGACGATTCCGGCAGAACGGCCAGCTTCACGATCACCGTCAACGAATCCGGCCCGACGGTCACGATCACCGGCGGCGCGGCGGTGACGGAGGGCGGCGACGCGACGTTCACGCTGAACCTGAACCCGGCCCCGACCGCGAACCTGCGGGTCGATTACACGGTCTCGGAAGAGACTGGCGACAGTCAGAGTTTCGTGACCACGGGAGACTACTTCGTCACGGTCTCGGCCAACAACACCTCGCAGACCTTCACCGTCTCCACGACGAACGACTCGACGGACGAACCGAACGGCTCGGTTATCGCCACCCTTGCCGGCCGCACCGGCTACACCGTCGGCACCCCGTCCTCGGCCTCGGTGACAGTCAACGACGACGATGCCCCGACCCTGTCCATCGGCATTGACGGCTTCACGTCTGTGGTTGAGGGGGACTCTGGTAGCTTCCTAATCGCTTTTGACGTCACCCTGTCCGGGCCGACCGTCGTCGGGCCGGTCGATTTCCAGGTCTGCTTCAGCGGCACGGCGACGCTCGACACCGACACCAACAACGACTTTCCCTCCGGCGAGGACTACCAGGTCTTTGTCGGCCCCACCAACCAGCACGGCAACTGCGTCGATGGACAAGTCCGCGCCGACCGGACAACCTCCATAAGTCAAACCAGAATCAAAGTGAACCAGGACACCGCGTTCGAGCCGGACGAGACGGTGATTGCGACGCTGACCCTGCGGGGTACATCGAATCCCCCGGACGTGTCGCTGGGCACGGCCACGGCGACCTTCACGATCCTGAACGACGACACGGCCGCGGCGCCCCGCAGCCGCAGCGACT
>JAJDVM010000322.1 GCA_022826125.1 Defluviicoccus sp. | reverse complement strand
GATACCGACCGCTATACCGGCTATGCGCCGATGGGTGCGGCGATGACGGTGACCGGAGACGGCACGGCGGTGGCCGATGCCGGCGCCGCCACCAGCCGCATCCCCGCTGCCGGCATACGGCTGTCGGAATCCCTGGCGACGAGTCACGAGCAGCGCGCGGCCCATGCCCGCGGTCTGTCGCGCCACTGGTCGGCCGAGGCCGGCACGGCGCGCAACGCCGCCGTCACCGATGCGACGGCGCTCATGGAACGCTATTCGCACGACGTCTCCACTGGCGAAGCCTTCGCGCGCGGCGTGACCGAGAGCGAGGCGAGCCAGGCGCAGCAACTCGACTCCCATGTCGAGAAACTCTCCGAGATCGCCGGCATTACCAAAACCCAGGCGGCGATCCTCACCGGCCAGGCCAAGGCCGGCGGCAGCTGGGACCTCGTCGTCACGCTCGGGGCCGAGGGGTCGGCGATGTGGCGCGGCCAGACCATCGAGCAGGACGCCTGGAACCGGGTGAAGGAATACGACCGCCAGCACGGCGTCACCGAAACCTGGGGGCAGGTCTCGGAAGCGTCTCGCCGCTACTCGACGCAGACCGGCGATAGTGAAACAGCCGGCCTCGACGAGAGCCTCAGCGCCAATCTCACCCGTATGCGGACCTATCAGGAGCGGGCTTCGCTGGCGCGCCAGGAATCGGAACACTGGTCGGAGCAGGCGGCGCAGGTGCGTTCCGACGCGCAGGCGATCGAGCGCGAGCTCGGCCAGCCCTTCTTCGCCTGGCTGTCGGAACGGGAGGGCACGGACGGCCGCCCGATCGGCGCGGCGGGCGCCATGCGGCTCGCCTCGCCGCAATCGGCGGAGGACGCCGAGCAGCTCCGCGAATACGCCGCCGCGTTCATCGCGGAGAAGTTCCCCGCGCCGACCGGACCCGATCCCTCGACCGTCGGCGGCGCTGCGGACTACGACACGGCCACCGGCGAGCTGCGCGAAGCCTACGGCCGCGAGACCGCGGCGGCCCATGCCGGCTGGTCGGCGGGGGTGCGGGATCGCGCCCGGGAAGCGGGCGCGCCGCGTCCGGGCGACGTGCCGGCGGCGGCGCTCGACGAACGGGTCGAGGCGAAGACCGGGATGATCATGAAGGAAACCGCCCGCGAGGCGCGGCAGACGGTGACGCGGGACGAGGCGGCGGAAGGCCGCGCCCGGGTATCGGTGCAGGAAGGCAAGCCCTTCGAGCGGCATGTGACGGAGAGCATGCCGGTGGTGGGCGACTGGCTTGCCGGCCAGCTCTTCGGCACCGCGAAGAACGCGGTGCCCGACGGCGTGCCGGGCGACAGGGACAGGAACGGCCGGGCGGCGGACGAGAGCCCGGATCGTAGTCCGGGCCAGGCAGGCTGGGGAGAGTCTTCGCCGTGATGCCGGTCCGGGCTTCAATCGCCGCGCATCAGGCGCTCGTTGTCCTCCAGGACTGCCAGCTCGTACCAGCTTCCGGATTTGGTGGACCAGTCGATGGTGTCGGTATCGTCCGGCAGCTCGTGACCTGCGAACGCCGACCAGTTGCGATGGACGAAGCCTCGCCGGAGCGCCAGCGCCAGCGAGGACGGCACGGTCCAGAGGACGGCAACAAGCCATGCCGCGCCGACCGTCTCCATGCCGAACCCGAGGATGGCCGCCACCGCCGTCCAGAGCGCCGCCACGGCAAAGCCGCCGAGCACGATGAGGCGCTCGGTCCAGGTCGTTTTCGGTCGCACGGTCGTGCCGAGAGTGTCGTCTTGTGTTCGTGTCATGTTCATGCCTTCCGATCATACCGTCCGGGCGGTGAAAGGGAATCCTCCGGCCCCGCCGTCTTCGCCCCGCCCCTGGCCGGCCTCTGCCTCCGGGCGGCGCCGCGCCGGACATGCGGCGTGGAAGGCAGGCGCGAGGCCCGCATGTTCGTCTTGGCGCCTGCCGGCATCGCCCATGAAGGAACGGGACCGTGATCCGCGGCGTCGGCGGCAGCACGCTCAGGGGCGGCCAGACGGTCTTCCACGGCATCCGCATGTGGGGCCAGCTGTTCCGGGCGGCCATGCTGTTCGCCGCCTTCACGACGGTGGCGGTGCCGGCCTGGACGCTGTGGCACCGCACCACGGGCGCGGAGTGGTACGCCGCCGGCATGGTGACGCTCGCCGAGACCAAGCTCGCGCTCGGCTACGCGACGGACTCGGGCCAGGAGATCCGCTTCGCCGACGGCACGCGGCGCGTGCTCGCCATCCGCGACATCGCCATGTCGCTACCGGCGCTGGAGGCGCGCGAGCGGATCAGGGCGGAGCTGTTCGCCAGCGCCTGGACGGGCTTCAAGGCGGGCGGCGGGCTGATCGCGCTCTTCCTCGCCGTCTTCTGGTATCGCGGCGCGCAGCTCGGCCGCCAGAAGCGCATCAGGGGCGCGGAGCTCGTGACCGCCGCCGAACTGCATCGCCGGGTGCGCCCGCCGCACCTGCGGATGCTGGCGAGGCTGCCGGGCGCGGCGCGGCTCCGGCCCTACTCGATCGCCGGCATCCCCTATCCCGAGCGCACCGAGACCCAGCACACGATCGTCTCCGGGACCACGGGCTCGGGCAAGACGGTGCTGATCTCGGACCTTGTGGCCCAGATCCGCGCCCGCGGCGAGCGCTGCGTGATCTACGACAAGATGGGCTCCTACACGGCGACCTTCTTCGACCCGGACCGCGACGTGCTGATGAACCCGCTCGATGCAAGGGCGCCGCGCTGGTCGCCCTTCCTGGAAGCCCGCAATCCCCGCGACTTCGACATGATGGCCGCGGCACTCATCCCCCAGCAGAAGGACACCGTCGATCCCTTCTGGGTAACGGCGGCGCGGCAGCTGTTCGCCAACGGCGCCGGGGTCTTGCGGGAGAAGGGGGTGAATGACAACAGGGTCCTGGTCGACCACCTGCTCAAGACCGACCTCACGGCGCTCGCCCAGGCGATGGAGGGCACGGTCGCGCAGTCGATCGTCGATCCCGAGAACCCCAAGACCGCGCTCAGCGTGCGCGCCATGCTGACCGCCAATCTCGCCGCCTTCGAATTCCTGCCCGACGAGGGAACGCCGTTCTCCATCCGGGAGTGGATCGGGCAGGAAGACCGGGACGGGTTCCTGTTCCTCACGTCCAGGGGCGACCAGCACGCTTCCCTGCGCGGGCTCATATCGACCTGGCTGGAGATCGCGGTCAACGCGATGTTGTCATTGGCGCAAAGCGACGGCCGGCGCATCTGGGTGATCCTCGACGAGCTGCCCACCCTCCACCAGGTGCCTTCGCTCCAGCCGGGCCTGGCCGAGTCGCGCCAGTTCGGCGGCTGCTTCGTGCTCGGCGTCCAGGTCGCCTCGGCGCTCCGCGACCTCTATGGCAGGAACGGCGCCGAGACCATCTCCGGGCTCTGCGGCACCCGCGCGGTCTTGGCGGCGCCCGACCGCGACACCGCGCAGTGGTCGGCGGACAGCCTGGGCCGGAGCGAGATCGAGGAGGTCGCCGAGGGCTATTCCTACGGCGCCAACACCATCCGCGACGGCGTGAGCCTGACGCCCCGGCGCGAGCTCCGGTCCCTGGCGCTGCCGTCCGAGATCATGCGGCTCGCCAACCTGGAGGGCTATCTCAAGTTCCCCGGCCCGTTCCCGGTCGCCTCGATCCGCCTGAACTATGTCGCCCGGCCGAAGACGGCGGCGCGGTTCGCGCCGCGCGATGGCGATGGCACGGTGGACATCGGCACCGGCAAGGCTCCGGAAGAGGCGGGCGCGGCGCCCCGCGGGGACGACGCGATGACGATCCCGGACGCGGCCGAAGCAAACGACCCCGGCGGCCCTGCACCGCCAACGCCGGAGAACGAGCCGAGTTCCGCCCCGCGCCAGGGCGAGCTCGACCTTCCGCCGGCGCCGGGAGAGGCCGGGAGCGCGGAAACGGCGGCCGGCCCGGCGCCAGACGCGGCAACGGCGCCGGACGATGAAGAAAGAGTGTCACCCGACTCCGGTCCGGAAGACGGCGCACAGGGCGGCGAGCCGGCGGAGGATGCGGCGCCGGAGACCGGCGGGAACCGGGAAACTCCACCAGGCGAGGTCCCCTCGGTGGAAGACGACGACGTAGCGCGCCCTGACGCGGGCCGCGCCTCCGACTGGGCCTGACATGCTCTCGATCGGGGCGCTCGCCTCGGCCGCCCAGGGCGCGTCCTATTACGAGCGCGACGGCTATTACGCGAAGGACGATCCCGAGCACCGCGAGGCGAGCGCCTGGGCCGGCAAGGGCGCGGAAGAACTCGGGCTGACCGGCCCGGTCGATCCCGACACGTTCCGCGCGGTGCTCGAAGGAAAGGTGCCGGACGGCTCGGGAACCGAGCTCGGACGCCGCGGCAGGGACGGCGAAATCCTCCACCGCCCCGGCCGCGACCTCACCTTCTCGGCTCCCAAGTCGGTCTCCATTACGGCCCTGGTCGGCGGCGACGAGCGCATCGTGAAGGTCCACGACCGGGCCGTGGCGGCATCGCTCGCCTGGGTCGAGAGGAACGTGGCCGAGACCCGCATGAAGGATCCCGATACCGGGAAAATGATGCGCGCCGGCAACCAGAAGATCGTCGCCGCCACCTTCCGCCACGACACCTCGCGCAATCTCGATCCGCAGCTCCACACCCACGCCGTGCTCGCCAACATGGTGCAGGGGGAGGACGGCAAGTGGCGCTCGATGGCCAACGAGAAGCTCTACGGCGCGAAGATGCTGCTGGGCGCGCTCTACCGGGCGGAGCTTGCCCGGGGGCTCGGCGAGCTCGGTTACGGCATCGAGAAGACCCATGCCGACGGGCGCTTCGAGATCGCGGGGGTTCCCCGGGAGGCGATCGCGGCGTTCTCGAGCCGCCGCGCCGAGATCGAGGCGGCGATGGCGGAGCGCGGGCTCGGCGTCTCCGCCGACAATCCGCGCATCGCCGAGCGTGCGGCGCTGATGACGCGGGCGAGGAAGCGCGACATCGACCGCGGCGAGCTCGGGGGCGTGTGGCAGCGCCAGGCCGCCGATCTCGGCTTTGACGCGCGCGTGCCGGTCGCGGAGGCCATGGAACGATCCGCCGCGACGGAACGGGACGCGGCGACGGAACCGGCCTCCGCGGCGCTCAGGACAGCCGGGATCGGGACACAGGCGGAACTGCCGTTGGACGGTGCGGCGCAGGCGCCGGGCCGCGATGCAACCGCCGAAGCCGCGCCGCCCTCGCCCGCCGCGGAGGCGGTGGCCTGGGCGCTGGCGCATCTCTCCGAGCGGGCGGCGGTGTTCCGGCGCACCGACCTGCTGACCGCCGCGCTGGTCCACGCGCCGGGCGCGGTCATGGTGGGCGACGTGGAACGCGAGGTTGCGGCGCTGGAGAAGGCGGGCGCGCTGCACGCCGTCGACATGCCGGGCGCCGAGGACTCGCTCGCGACGGAGAAGACCGCCGGCGAGGAGCGCGAGGCGGTGGCCCTGATGCAGGCCGGCCAGGAGCGCGGCCGGGCGCCGATGCGCGGCTGGCAGGTGCAGGCGCATCTCAACAGGGGCCCGCTCACCGCCGGGCAGAAGGAGGCGGTGAAGCTCATCCTCGCCGCGAAGGACCGCACGGTGGGCGTGCAGGGCTATGCCGGCACGGGCAAGACCACCATGCTGAACCGGGCGCGGGCGCTGGCGGAGAAGAAGGGCTGGCGCATGGCGGGCCTGGCGCCCTCCGCCTCGGCGGTGCAGACCCTCGCCGCCGAGGCCGGCATCGAGTCGGAAACCCTCCAGCGCTTCCTCGCCCGCAACGCCGGGGTGGCCGAGGGTCGGCTCACGAAGAAGGGCGCGAAGGAGATGCGCGCCGCGTTCGCGAAGACCATCCTGGTGGTCGACGAGGGCTCGCTCGCTTCCACCGTCCAGGCGAGGGACCTGCTGCGCATCGCGAACGCGCTCCGCATCCCGCGCGTGGTGCTGGTGGGCGACGCGAAGCAGCTCGACGCGGTGGACGCCGGCAAGCCTTTCGCCCAGCTCCAGGCCGCCGGCATGCGGACCGCGGTCATGGACGAGATCCTGCGCCAGCGCGATCCCGCCCTGAAGGAAGCGGTCGAGGCGAGCCTCGCGGGCGAGATCGGCAGGGCGTTCGACAGGCTCGGAGACAACGTCGCCGAGGTGAAGCCCGACAATATCGCGGGCGCGGTCGCCGCAAGATGGCTCGCCCTTTCTGACGAGGCGCGGGCGAACACCGGCGTCATGGCGCCCTCCCACGAGCTCCGCCGGCAGATCAACGGCCACATCCGCGAGCGCCTCGCCCGCGAGGGCCGCATCCACGGGCCTGCCCTGGAGTCCGAGCGGCTGGTCTCGAAGGGCTACACCAGTGCCGAGAAGGCGTTCGCCGGCAACTACGCCATGGGCGACGTGATTGCGTTCCACCGGCCCTACAGGCGGATCGGCGTCGAGAAGGGCGACGAGCGCCGCGTCATGGGCATCGATTACGGTCGCCGCGAAGTGCTGCTGGACGACGGCGCGGGCGCGACGGCCTCCTGGAAGCCCGAGGAGATCGGCGGGCGACGGGGCGGCAGCGAGGTCTACAAGGCCGAGGAGATCGAGCTGCGCGCCGGCGACCGCATTCGTTGGACCCGCAACGATGCCGGCCTCGGGCTCGTCAACAGCCGCACCGCCGAGGTTCTGAAGGTCGCGGACGGGCGGGTGACGTTCCGCCTGGAGGACGGCAAGACGCTGGAGCTGGGCAAGGGAGACCCGCAGCTGCGCCATCTCGACCACGCCTGGGCCTCGACCGTGCATGCGTTCCAGGGCCGCACGGTGAACAATGTCATCGCCGCGATGGAGGCGCGGCACCCGCATCTCACCACGCAGAAGAGCTTCTATGTCGAGATCAGCCGGGCGCGGGACCGGGCCGAGCTGGTCACCGACGACGCGGCCGACCTGAAGGCCCAGCTCGAAGCGGTCACCGGCGAGCGCGTCGCGGCGCTCGAAGGCATCGGCGAGATGAAGCGAGAGGCGCCCGACAGGTCTGCGGACGCGGCCCGGAGCGTGGAGCGGCCGGCGGATCGCGGGTCGGGTTCGGAGACGGCGAAGGACCGCGAGACCGGAAGCACGCCGTCCAGGGCACCCGCGAAGGAGCCGGAAACCCCGATCCGCGACCGCGGCAAGGGAGGCATGGACCTTGGACTGTGACGGTAGCGGCAGGCCGGAACGGCGCGGCCGGGCCATCTCCGGGGCTTGCCGGGGGCGGAAAAGATGAGCGACGACGACCGCAACGAAGCCGCCACGGGCGAAAGCGCGGCCGACAGGGCGGGCGATGTCCGCAAGACACGGGGCATCCGTTTCTCGGAATCGGAGTGGGAGGAGGTCAAGCGTGCCGCCCTGGCCCACGACAAGCCGGCCGCCGAGTTCGTCCGTGAGCGCGTCCTCGCGCTCGCGCGGGCGCCGAAGGGCGCTGAACCGGCCCCGGTTGCGCCTTCGATGGCGCCACTGATCGAGCGGATGTTCCGCTACACCTGGTTCCTGGCGACCGAAAGGCGCGACGCGATGGTCCGCGAAGGACGCGGGGACGAGCTCGACAGGCTCATCGCCGAGGCCCGGGCGTTCCAGGACTCGCTCTGCCGGGACGCCACTGACTGAGCCGGACGGGCGCCGGCCACGATCCGCGCGGTGAGCGCGCGCACGCGCGGCGGCGGTTCGTGCGCCCGCGGACGAGGCCATGCTCCACGACGACACCGATCTCCACCGGCCGCACCGGCGGCGATGACGGTGGCCGCCGCGCGCCGTCAGCGAAGGACAACGGCGCGCCTTGCTGCGCAAGCGGGGTTTGCCTTCGCATTCCGGATTTGGTACTGACCACGCGGATCGGGTCATACGCTCTTTTCGTGAGAGTCTGCGCCCGGTGTTTTTTGCAGTCCGGAGGGACGGTCATGGGTTCTGTGCGAGAGGCGTGGGCGGCGGTTGCGGCCGCCGCGGGCGAGGTCCGGGATCGGGGCTTGACAAGTGTCCTTGAGGCTCCCGTTATAATCAGCCGGATCGCCGGATCGCCGGATCGCCGGATCGCCGGATCGCCGGATCGCCGGATCGCCGGATCGCCGGATCGCCGGATCGCCGGATCGCCGGATCGCCGGATCGCCGGATCGCCCCACCTGCGTCTTCGTGGTTCCGCCGCCTAAATCGATCCACCTCCCCGCCTGAGTCTGCCGCCCGCGCCGTTGCGGGCGTTCGCCGTTCCGTCCGCAGCCTGCGGCGCGGCCTGTGGGCGGCGCTGCTGTGCCTGCCGCTGCTCGCGGGCCTCGCCGTCCCGGCCGCCGCGCAGACGATCGATTCCACCTCGATCACCGAGGGCGAGACGAAGACCTTCACGGTGTCGAACATCCCGTCGTCCTGGAGCGGGACACCCAGTTTGAGTGTTGCGACCGCCACAGGAGCCACCGGATTCAACACCTGCCATTCAGCCGTGCTTGCCGCCAATCCCGGCTGGGATTATTGCTACCAAAGCGGCACAGGCGGCGTAACGTGGAATTCGGGGACGCGGGTGGCCACCTTCCAGCTCCAGACGAACGGGGACTCGGTGGCGGATAACGGCGAGACCGTCACGATGCGCCTAACCGATGCTGGCGATTCCAGCAGAACCGCCTCCTTCACGATCACCATCAACGAAACGGGGCCGGTCGTCACGATCACCGGCGGCGCGGCGGTGACGGAGGGCGGCGACGCGACGTTCACGCTGAACCTGAACCCGGCCCCGACCGCGAACCTGCGGGTCGATTACACGGTCTCGGAAGAGACTGGCGACAGACAGAGTTTCGTGACCACGGGAGACTACTTCGTCACGGTCTCGGCCAACAACACCTCGCAGACCTTCACCGTCTCCACGACGAACGACTCGACGGACGAACCGAACGGCTCGGTTACCGCCACCCTTGCCGGCCGCACCGGCTACAACGTCGGCACCCCGTCCTCGGCCTCGGTGACGGTCAACGACGACGACGCCCCGACCCTGTCCATCGGCATTGACGGCAACACGTCTGTGGTTGAGGGGGACTCCGGCATCGGCACAGTCGATTTTCCCGTCACGCTGTCCGGGCCGACCGTCGTCGGGCCGGTCGATTTCCAGGTCTGCTTCAGCGGCACGGCGACGCTCGACACCGACACCAACAACGACTTCCCCTCCGGCGAGGACTACCAGGTCTTTCTCGGCGGCACCAACCAGCACGGCAACTGCGCCGATGGAAGGATCAATGTCGGGGCGACTACCGCCCAGGCTATCGTCAGCATCAAGCGGAACACCGACACCGCCGTCGAGCCGGACGAGACGGTGATTGCGACGCTGACCCTGCGGGGTACATCGAATCCCCCGGACGTGTCGCTGGGCACGGCCACGGCGACCTTCACGATCCTGAACGACGACACGGCCGCGGCGCCCCGCAGCCGCAGCGACT
>JAJDVM010000080.1 GCA_022826125.1 Defluviicoccus sp. | reverse complement strand
CGCTATGACAGGTATTCCCAACGGGCCCTGCCGCAGAAAGACATCTGGCTCCGGCCCCTCCGAAAAGACTGGAAACGAGCACTCAACCGATGACATCTCGATCCTCATCGCGCACCATCACCCGGTGACCGAAGGGATTCATCCGGGCGGCGTGATCGATTCCGCCCCGCTCATGCGCCCGCCCGAACTCGGTGCCGGCTGATGGAGAGCCCCGCGCTCGCGCTGGAGGCGGTCGCCAAGTTCTACGGCCGGCACGCGGCGGTCGATGAGGTGACCCTCGCCCTCGCGCCGGGCGAGCGGCTCGCGCTGCTCGGCCACAACGGCGCCGGCAAGACCACGCTGCTCAAGCTCGCACTGGGCCTCACGCGGGCCGACGGCGGCACGGTGACGACGCTGGGCTGCCCTCCCGGAAGCCCGGCCTGGACCGCAGCGAAGCGCTCGATCGGCTTTCTGCCCGAGAGCGTGGCCTTCCTCGGCTCCATGACCGGGCGCGAGACCATCCGCTTCTACGGCCGGCTCAAGGGGGTGGGCCGGGCCGGCTGCGAGGAAGTGCTCGCCCACGTCGGCCTCGCCGGGGTGGCAGGCAAGCGGGTCAAGACCTATTCTAAGGGCATGCGCCAGCGCCTGGGCTTCGCGCAGGCGATCCTGGGCACGCCCCGGCTCCTGGTGCTGGACGAGCCGACCGGCGGGCTGGACCCGGAATCGCGCCAGGCCTTTCACGAGACGCTGGACAATCTGGCCAGCCGAGGCACCGCGATCGTCCTCTCCTCTCACGTGCTGACCGAGGTCGAGGCCGGGACCGACCGTATCGCGATCATGCGCGAGGGCCGGCTCGCGGCCTTGGGCACGGCAGACGAGCTCAAGCGCCGGGCCGGGCTTGCGGTCACGATCCGCGTGGCCGTGCGCCCCGGCGGCGGCGCCCGCCTCGCGAGCGCCCTTGGCGGGCGGTCGTCGGAGCGGATCAACGATCACGCGGTGGAGCTCCGCTGCGACGCCGGCGAGAAGCGCGCCCTGATCGAGCGCATTCTCGGCCTCGGCGACGAGGTCGAGGACATCGAGATCGTCCCGCCGGGCCTCGATGCGGTCTATGCGCGCTTCGGCGGCAGCGGCGGCGACGAGAGGGAGCACGCGCCGTGACGGCGGTCGCAACCATCGCCGGGCGGGAGGTTCTGGCCGGTATCCGCAACCGCTGGATGCTCGCAGCCGCCTTGCTCCTTGGCGTTCTGGCACTGACGCTGGCCTTCGTCGGCAGCGCGCCGGGCGGGCCGGTCGCGGCGTCACGTCTCGCGATCACGGTTGTCAGCCTCTCCAGCCTCTCGGTCTTCCTGGTGCCGCTGATCGGGCTGCTGGTGAGCTACGACACGCTGGTGGGCGAGATCGAGCGCGGCACCATGCCGCTCCTGATGACCCATCCGGTCACCCGCTTGCGCATCGTGCTCGGCAAGTTCGCAGGCCAGGTCGCCATCCTCGCCATTGCGACGGTAACGGGCTTCGGCGTTGCAGCGCTCGCCACCGGCCTTGGAGACGGCGGCGATGCCGAGGCCTGGCGCGCCTTCGGGATCATGGTCGGTAGCTCGATTCTGCTCGGCGCCGCCTTCATCGCGCTCGGCACGCTCATCAGCGCCGTGGTGGCCGAGCGCGGCACGGCAGCCGGGATCTCGGCGGCGGTGTGGCTGGTCTTCGTCGTGCTCTTCGACATGGCGCTGCTCGCCGTGCTCGTGGCGGATGAAGGGCAGGTGATCTCGGGCGACCTCTTCCGCGTGCTGCTGCTGCTCAACCCGACCGACGTCTACCGCATGCTGACGCTTGCGGGCTCGGAGACCGTGGGCGCGCTCTCCGGCATGGCGGGGGTGAGCGCCGAGGCCGCCTTCGGTCACGCGATCCTCGTCCCGGTCATGGTGCTCTGGATCGCGGTGCCGCTCGGCCTCGCGGGCCTCCTGTTCGGGAGGAAGGAGCTGTGAGGCGGGCCCTTGCTCTGCTGGCCGTCGGCCTGCTCGCGCTTTCGGGCGTCGCCGGCTGCGGCGAGGACGACGATGTCGTGGCCAAGCCGCCGCCGGTGGAGCCCACGCGCGAGGCCTCGGGCCACTACTGTGGCATGATCCTGGTCGATCACAGCGGCCCCAAGGCCCAGGTTCACCTGCCCGGCGAGGCCGAGCCGGTGTGGTTCTCCTCGGTGCGCGATGCCATCGCCTTCACCATGCTGCCGGAGGAGCCGCGCAACTACACCGCGATCTACGTCAACGACATGGGCGTGGCCCAGTGGGACGCGCCGGAACCCGGCACCTGGATCGACGCTGCCGGCGCCCATTACGTGATCGGGAGCGACCGGATGGGCGGCATGGGCGTGCCCGAGGCTGTGCCGTTCGCGACGCACGACGCGGCTGAGCGTTTCGTGGCGGCGCATGGCGGGCGCATCGTCGCGCTCACCGACGTGCCGGAGAGCTACATCTTCGCCTACGCCGACGAAGACGACACCGCGATGCCGGCGCATGGAGACCACCAATGACGCGCTGGCCCTCTGTCGCGCCCACCCGGCGGCGCTTCCTCGCCGTTGTCGCGACCGCCGCCGGCCTACCATTCGCCGCGCTCCGGGCGGGCGCGGAGACGGCTCATCTGCACCGCTGGTCCGGTATCGCGCTGGGGGCCGCCGCCGAGATCGTCCTCTACGACCCCGACGCCGCCCGCGCCCGCCGGCTGATCGCGCGCTGCGTCGCCGAGATCGACCGGCTGGAGGACGTGTTCAGCCTCTACCGGCCCGAGAGCGCCATCTCGCGCCTCAACCGGGAGGGCCGCCTTGAGGCGCCGCCCCTCGAACTGGTGGCGTTGCTGGCGGAGGCCCGCTCCTACTCGGAGAGGACGGAGGGCGCCTTCGACGTCACCGTTCAGCCGCTCTGGCGCCTCTACGCCGCGCACTTCGCGAAGCCCGGCGCCGATCCACAGGGGCCGGGCGAGGCCGCGCACGCCAAGGCGCAGGCGCTGGTGGACTACCGCGCCGTCGAGATCGAGCCTGCCGAGGTCCGCTTCGCCCGGCGGGACATGGCGATCACCCTCAACGGCATCGCCCAGGGCTACATCACTGATCGCGTCTCGGCGCTGCTGCAGGACGCCGGCATGGGCGACGTTCTCCTCGACATCGGCGAAGTCCGGGCGCTCGGCCGTCATCCCGACGGGCGCCCCTGGCATGTTGGCCTCCGCAACGCAGCCGAACCGGGGACGATCGCGCGCACCGTCACGCTCGCCGACCGCGCCGTCGCCACCTCGGCCGGCATCGCGAGCCCGTTCGATGAGAGCGGGCGCCACCACCACCTGTTCGATCCCGCGACCGGCCGACCCGCGCAGGCGGCGGGACAGGTTTCGGTGATCGCGCCCCGCGCCACCATGGCCGACGCGCTCTCCACCGCGCTCGCCGTCTCCCCGCCCACGCAGGCCGCCGCGCACGCCGCGCGCTTCCCCGAGATCGAGGTGTTGATCGACGCGGTGAGCCGACCGTCCTAGCGGCTCCCCTGGACGGCGCACCTTGGTTAGGATGCGCTCCGCATAACCCCGATTCCCGCCGAGCGGGCGCCCGATGGCCGTCTACACCGAAGTCTCCGACGACGAGCTTGCCGCATTCCTCGCGGAGTACGACATCGGCACGGCCGTCTCCTGCAAGGGTATCGCCGAGGGCGTCGAGAACTCCAACTACCTGCTGCTGACCGGGCGGGGCCCCTACATCCTCACGCTCTACGAGAAGCGGGTCGACGCCAGGGACCTGCCGTTCTTCCTCGGGCTGATCGAGCATCTGGCGGCGCGCGGCGTGCCCTGCCCGGTGCCGGTCCACGGGCGCGACGGTGCGGTGCTGCGCACGCTCTGCAACCGCCCGGCGGCGATCACGAGCTTCCTCGCGGGCGTCTGGCCGAGGCGCCCGAGGCCCGCTCACTGCGCTGGGCTGGGCGAGGCGCTGGCGCGGATGCATCTGGCCGGCCTCGACTACGAGCCCGAGCGCGCCAACGCGCTCTCCGTCGACAGTTGGCGCCCGCTCTTCGAGCGCTGCCGCGCCGGCGCCGATGACGTGGTGCCTGGCCTCTCGGCCGAGGTTTCGGAGACGCTCGATCGCATCGAGGCGGACTGGCCGCGCGATCTGCCGCGGGGCGTGATCCATGCCGACCTCTTCCCCGACAACGTCTTCTTCGACCGCGAGACTCTGAGCGGCCTGATCGACTTCTACTTCGCCTGCAACGACGCGCTGGTCTACGACCTCGCGGTCTGCCTCAACGCCTGGTGCTTCGAGCCCGACCTCAGCTTCAACGTGACCAAGGCGCGCTACATGATCGCGCGCTATCGCGCGGTGCGGCGCTGCTCGGAGGCGGAGATGGCAGCCCTCCCGCGGCTCGCCGAGGGCGCCGCGCTGCGCTTCCTGCTGACCCGCCTCTACGACTGGATCAACCAGGTGGACGGCGCCCTGGTCAAACCCAAGGACCCGCGCGAGTACCTGCACAAGCTCCGCTTCCATCGCGGCGTGTCGGGTCCCGGCGCCTACGGCATCGAGCCGTGACCGTCGCCATCTACACCGACGGCGCCTGCCGCGGCAATCCGGGGCCGGGCGGCTGGGGCGCGGTGCTGCTCTATGGCAAGCACCGGCGCGAGATCAGCGGCGCGGCGCCTGACACCACCAACAACCGCATGGAGCTCACCGCCGCGATCCGGGCGCTGGAGGCGCTCAATCGCCGCTCCGCCGTCGCGCTCTACACGGACAGCACCTACGTGAAGGACGGGATCACCCGATGGCTTCCCGGCTGGAAGGCCAAGGGTTGGCGCACCGCGTCCAAGTCCCCGGTCAAGAACCGCGACCTGTGGGAGGTCCTCGATGCGCTGGTCCAAGGCCACGACGTGACCTGGCATTGGGTCCGGGGCCACGCCGGCAACCCGGAGAACGAGCGCGCCGACACCCTCGCCCGGGAGGCGTTGAAGGCCGCAGCCGCGTAGGCAGCCGCCGCCCGACTATTCCGCCGCGCTCATCTGCGGTGCCGGGGCGCGGAAGGCGGTCAGCAGCTCGGCCTCGCGCTCTTTCGCACAGGCGATGTTGGCCTCCTTCACGTGGCCGAAACCGCGCATGGCGAGCGGCACCTCCGCGATCTCCACGGCGAGCCCGTGGTTGTCGGACTCGAGCCCGGCGATGAGGGTCTCCACCGTCGCCTCGTACTCGCCGATCAGCGCGCGCTCCCGGCGGCGCTCGGCGCTGTAGCCGAAAATGTCGAGCGGCGTCCCGCGCAGGCCCTTGAACTGCGCCAGCAGGCGGAAGGCCGGGAGCATCCAGGAGCCGAAGAGGCGCTTCTTCAGGTGGCCCGTCGCAGGGTCGCGCCCGGCGATGAGCGGGGGCGCCATGCTGAAGCGGAGCCTGACCCGCCCCTCGAACTCCGCCGCCACCTGGCGCGCGAAGCGGCCGTCGGTGTAGAGCCGGGCGACCTCGTATTCGTCCTTGTAGGCGAGCAGCTTGTGATAGGCGCGCGCGACCGCCTCGCCGAACCCCTCGCGGCCCGGCGCCCGCGCCCGCTCGGCCTCCCGCGCGCGGCTGACCAGGGCGCGGTAGCGGCTGGCGAGCGCGGTGTTCTGATAGGCCCTGAGGTCGGAGGCGCGGCGCTCGATCAGCGCGTCCAGCCCCTGCGCCTGCGGCTCCTGGGGCAGGGTGCCGGTCTCGGCCGCTGCGGCGGCGACCGCGTCGGCATCGTGCGCGGCGGCGCGGCCCCAGCGGAAGGCGCGCTGGTTGGCCTCGACCGCAACGGCGTTGAGCGCGATCGCCCGCTCGATGGCGTCTGCGCCGAGCGGGACCAGGCCGCGCTGGTAGGCGTAGCCTAAGAGGAAGAGGTTGGTGTAGACGGCATCGCCGACCAGCGCCGTCGCCAGGCAGGTCGCGTCCACGACATCGAGCGTGCGCGCCGCCGCCTCGATCACGCCTTCGAGCTGCGCGCCGGGGAACTCGAGGTCGGGCGTGCGGGTGAAGTCGCCGGTCGTGATCGGGCCGCCGTTGACCACGGCGTGCGAGGTGCTCCTGTCGAGCCGAGTCACCGCTTCGCGGCTCGCCGCCACCACCCGGTCGATCCCCAGCAGCAGCCTGGCGCCGCCGACGGCGATGCGGACCGCGTGGAGGTCCTCGGGCCGGTCTGCGATGCGGATATGGCTGGTGACCGCGCCGTACTTCTGGGCGAGGCCGGCCTTGTCGAGCACCGTGGCGCCCCTGCCTTCCAGCCGCGCCGCCGTGCCCAGAAGTGCCGCGAGGGTGACGATCCCGGTGCCGCCCACGCCCGCCAGCAGGATGCCGTAGGGCTCGGCGCAGGAGGGGCGCTGGGGCTCGGGCAACGCGGCGATAGGCCGCTCGGAAACGCCGTCAGAGGCGCCGGCGCGCCGCTTCCCGCCCTTGACCAGCACGAAGCTCGGGCAGAAGCCCTTGATGCAGGAGAAGTCCTTGTTGCAGGCGGACTGGTCGATGGCCCGCTTGCGCCCGAACTCGGTCTCCAGCGGCACCACCGAGAGGCAGTTGGACTGCACGCCGCAATCGCCGCAGCCCTCGCACACGCCCGGGTTGATGATGACCCGCCAGTCCGGGTCCTCCAGCAGCCCGCGCTTGCGCCGGCGCCGCTTCTCGGTCGCGCACATCTGGTCGTAGACGATGGCGGAGACGCCCTCCCACTGGCGCAGATCGCGTTGCACCTGGTCGAGCTCGTCCCGGTGATGGATGGTCACACCGTCCGCGAACTGCCCGTCGAAGGGGTATTTCTCCGGCTGGTCGGTGACAACCGCGATGCGGCCGACGCCCTCCGCCTGGACCTGGCGGGTCACGCGCTGGACCGAGAGCGGCCCGTCCATGGGCTGGCCGCCGGTCATCGCCACGGCGTCGTTATAGAGAATCTTGTAGGTCATCTTGACGTTGGCTGCGACCGCGGCCCGGATCGCGAGAATGCCGGAGTGGAAGTAGGTGCCGTCGCCGATGTTCTGGAAGATGTGCTCGGTCTCGGTGAAGGGCGCCTGTCCGATCCAATTGGCACCCTCGCCGCCCATGTGGGTGTAGGTATCGGTCTCGCGGTCCATCCACTGCGCCATGTAGTGGCAGCCGATGCCGGCGAGCGCGCGGCTCCCCTCGGGCACCTTGGTGGACGAGTTGTGCGGGCAGCCCGAGCAGAAGTAGGGCACCCGCTCCATCGCTGCGGGCTCCCCGGCGCCGCTCTCGGCCCACTTGGCGCGCAAGCGGGCGAGCCGCGCCTCGATGCCCTCGGCCGCGCCCAGACGCAGCAGCCTCTCCGCCAGCGTCTGCGCCACTCCGCCGGGGTCGAGCTCGCCCGAGGCGCGGAGCAGCGGGCGCCCGTCCTCGTCGCACTTGCCGATGACGCGGGGCCGCTCCGCCGCAGGCAGGTTGTAGAGCAGCTCCTTGATCTGACCTTCGATGAAGTCCCGCTTTTCCTCGACCACGAGGATCTCGTCGAGCCCGCCAGCGAAGCGCCTGATCCCGTCCGGCTCCAGCGGCCAGCTCATGCCGACCTTGTAGAGCGCGATCCCGAGCCGCCGCGCCGTGCCCTCGTCGATGCCGAGGTCGTCCAGCGCCTGGCGCACGTCGAGGTAGGACTTGCCGGTCGTCACGATGCCGAGGCGCCGCCCCGGCCCGTCGATCACGGTGCGATCGAGCCCGTTTGCCCGGCCGTAGGCGCGCGCCGCGTCCAGCTTGTGCTCGAGCAGACGCTCCTCCTGGGCGAGCGGCGTGTCGGGCCAACGGATATTGAGCCCGCCCTCCGGCAGCGCGTGGTCTTCCGGCGTGACGATGGCGACCCGGTGCGGGTCCACCGAGACGATGGCCGAGCTGTCCACCGTCTCGGCGATGCAGATGAAGCCGACCCAGAGGCCGGCGTAGCGCGAAAGCCCCCAGCCGTGCAGCCCGTAGTCCAGGAACTCCTGCACGCCGGCCGGGTTGATCACCGGCATGGTGGCGCTCACGAAGTCGAACTCGCTCTGGTGCGCCGTCGTGGAGGAGGCGCAGACGTGGTCGTCGCCCGCCAGCGCGAGCACGCCGCCGTGGGCCGACGTGCCAGCGAGGTTGGCGTGCTTGAAGACGTCGATCGTGCGGTCGACGCCCGGCCCTTTGCCGTACCAGATGGCGAAGACGCCGTCGTGCTTCGCACCGGGGAAGAGCCCGACCTGCTGCGTGCCCCAGAGCGCGGTGGCCGCCGTGTCCTCGTTGACTCCGGGCTGGAAGTGCACGCCGTGCTTCTCGATGAACGGCCTGGCCTGCCAGAGCGCGCGGTCGAAGTTGCCGAGCGGCGAGCCCCGGTAGCCCGAGATCATGCAGCGCGTGTCCAGCCCGGCGGCCCTGTCGCGCAGGTGCTGCATCATCGGCAGCCTGACCAGCGCCTGGGTGCCGGTCATGTAGACCTCGCCCGAGAGGGCGGCGTACTTGTCGTCGAGTGAGACCGCGGCGAGGGTCATCGCGATTCCTGTCCTCAGCGTCCGGTTCTTCTTGGGGCTAGGCCGCAAGCTGCGGCCGCCGGGTGCGCGGCCGCGCCGCCATCATACCCCAAGGCGCACCGTCGGCGCGAAGCGGCGGCGCGCTGCCGTCTCGGGAGAACCGCCCGGCGCCACTTACGTCCCCTCTCCGCCTTTTCAGAGTGGAGGGGGAGAGGGCCAGGTGGGGTGCGCAATATGTTGAGACGGGCGCGGCTCCTTTTCTGAGCGGGATTCGGCGGGATTATCCGGGATTGAGCGGGATTTGCCGGGATTAACCGGGATCGCGGGAAACTCTGCGGGATTCCACGGGTCCACCGGTACCGACGTGACGGTGCGGGGGGCAGGCGGCGGCGGGGGCGGATCGCCCTCCACCTCCGCGCGGATGATGGCGACCGCCTCCGGCGAGAGCCCGCCCTGGCCCTTGGCCCGGCCGGCGGACTTGTCCTTCTCCGCCGCGCGCTCGCGGTCATTGCGGAGCTTGTCGGTGCTCTCGATGCGCTTGAGGATGTGGGAGAGCCGGGCAAGCTCCTGCGTCGGCACGGGCTCGTCCCGCCCGCGGAGATCGGCCATGGTGTCGAGCACCATGGCCTGCAGGGTCTCGATCAGGATGCGCCCAACGTCGCCTTCCGGTCGCTCGCCGAGCGCCTGCGCCCACGCCTTGATGGTGCGGTCGGTCTCCTGCTGAGTGCGGATCAGGTCGCGCGTGTTCTTGGTGTAGCGGCCGACGGCCGAGCGCGAGCAGTCCTCACCTTTGGCCCTGATGCGCGCGGTGATCTCGTCGATGGTGGCGCCGTCCGCGATGGCCGCATCCACGGCCTCGCGGAGTTCGGACGGCAGGCGCTTGATGGAGGAGCGGCCGAACGTCCCGGCCGTTGTGCTCTTGGGGGCTTCGTCTTGCATGGCGTGGCTATGCTCTCGGGATGTTTCCTGGCTCATCCCGCGATGCTGCCCCGCCCCGCCCGCACCCTCCACCGCACCATGGTCCGGGGTCCCGGGCCGCACAGCGGCCCGGAGCGCGCGACTGCGCGCCGCGCCGCAGGCGCGAAAGCCAAGCGAACGGAGTGAGCGCCCGGCGTCTGAGGGAAATGGTTAAACCAGCGACCGAGCCCCACGCGCCCTCCCCCACCACTCGTCATGCGCGGACTTGATCCGCGCATCCATTTCGGCCCCGTGCGGTGGCGCGACGTGGATGCCCGGATCAAGTCCACTGCTGTCCGGTTTATTTTTGTGGACGGGTTGCATGGCATTGATTCTACTGGCGTCCAAGCGTTTGCGGACGTTTTGGACACGGAGGAGGCTCA
>JAJDVM010000211.1 GCA_022826125.1 Defluviicoccus sp. | reverse complement strand
AGCGCCGCGAGGCGAAGCGCCGGCCTCAGATAGTCGGAGAAGATCAGGAAGGTCCCGGCGTAAGGGATTATGCCGCCATGGAGCGCCATCCCGTTCATCGCCGCGGCCATGCCGTGCTCGCGGACGCCGTAATGGATGTAGCGCCCGGAGAAGTCGTCGCGGGTGACGATGCCGGCATCCTTGAACAGGGTGTTGTTCGACCCGGTGAGATCGGCCGACCCGCCGATCAACTCCGGCATCAGCGGCGCGATGACGTTGAGCGCCTCGCCCGAAGACTGGCGCGTGGCGCGCCGGGGCGCGCTCCGAACGAGGTCGTCGATATGGGCGTCGAGCGCCGCTTGCCATCCGTCGGGCAGGTCCCCGGATGTTGCGCGGTCGAACGCGGCCCTGCGCTCAGCCGGCAGCGCTTCCCGACGGGCGCGCCATGCTTCATGCTCCGGTCGGGATCGATTCCCCGCTCCCCGCCACGCGGCGACCACGTCTTCCGGAAGCTCGAAGGGCGGGAGGTCCCAGTCCAGCGCCTCACGCGCTCCCGCAATTTCGTCCTCGCCCAGCGGCGCGCCGTGCGAACCGGCGGTCCCCGCCTTGTTGGGCGCGCCGTAGCCGATGACGGTCCGGCACGCGATCAGCGACGGGCGCCCGTCGTCCTGCGCGGCCTCGATGGCGGCGGCGACCGCGTCAGGATCGTGGCCGTCGACCGCCGAAATATGCCAGCTATAGGCCGCGAACCGCGCCGGCACGTCGTCCGCGACGGAGAGCGCCGTCGGCCCGTCGATCGAGATGGCGTTGTCGTCGAACAGCACGATCAGCTTGCCGAGGCCGAGATGGCCGGCGAGGGAAGCGGCCTCGTGGCTCACCCCCTCCATCAGATCGCCGTCGGAAGCGATCGCGTATGTCCGGTGATCGACGACCTCGTCGCCGAACCGGGCCGCCAGCATGCGCTCGGCGAGCGCCATTCCGACCGCCGTCGCAATGCCTTGTCCGAGGGGACCCGTCGTGGTCTCGATCCCCGCCGCGTGGCCGTATTCGGGATGGCCGGCGGTGCGGCTGCCGAGCTGCCGGAAGCGGCGAATCTCGTCCATCGTCATGTCGGCGTAGCCGGTCAGATGGAGGAGCGCGTAAAGTAGCATCGAGCCGTGCCCGGCCGACAGCACGAACCGGTCGCGGTCGGGCCAATCGGGCTCGGAAGGGTCGAATTTCAGGTAACGCGTGAACAGCACGGTCGCCGCGTCGGCCATGCCCATCGGCATTCCGGGATGGCCGGACTTCGCCGCTTCGACCGCGTCCATGGCGAGTGCGCGGATCGCGTTGGCCATGCGCCGCGGCGCAACTCCGGGCGCGCTGCCCACGGTTGCCGCCTGCCGGGTGGTGGTCGTCATGACGGTCTCACACAAATGAACGCGCGAGCGCGATGCCGCACGGTGAAGGGTAATCGAATCGGGGCCCTCGGGGGGCGCCGCAATGTGTCCCCGAGGCGGCGGCGATGCAAGCCCGCCGGGTCTCCGAGGAGGGTTTTCAGCGCGCCACCGTCGCCAGCGGCACGCCGAGCCTCGCGCGCCGGGTCAGCCACGGGCTGGGGCGGTAGCGCGGATCCCGGTAGAACCCATGGAGCGCTTCGAGGATCGCGAGCACCCTGGCGGGACCCAGATAGTCCCCCCACGCGATGGGTCCGCGCGGATAGGCGAGCCCGAGCTCGACCGCGGCGTCGATGTCTCCCGGGGTGGCGATCCCCTGCTGGGCGATGTCGCAGCCGATATTGACGATGGTCGCGATCACGCGCTGGGCAACGAAACCGGGGCTGTCCGCGATCACCGTGACCGGCGTGCCGTCGGCGGCGAGCAGCGCATGGGCGAGATCGCGCCAGCGGGGCTCCGTCACCGGGGTGGTCATGAGGGTGCGCCTGCCTTCGAGACCGAACGCGGTGTCGACCGCCACCGTGCGTTCGGGCGGAAGCCCCTGATCGAGGGCGGTGGCGGTGGCATCGGTGCCGGTCGGGGTGACTATGCAAAGCGTCTCCGGACCGGGGCCGGCCCCGCTCTCCACCGTCGCGGCCTCGGCGATCGCCGCTATGACCGCTTCCTGACCTTCGGGGTCCGCCGGGCTCACCCAGACCGGGGCAGGGTCCGCTTCGGGAACCGCCGCGGCCTCGAGTCCTGCCTTCCTGCCGTCCTCATAGTCATAGAACCCGCGCCCGGTCTTGCGCCCGTAGAGACCCGCCGCCATGCGCTGGCGCGCCAGCGGCACCGGCCGGAATCGCGGCTCCTCGTAAAACTGGCGGTAGATCGATTCCATCACCACGCCGGAAACGTCGAGCCCGGTCGTGTCCATCAACTCGAAGGGACCCATGCGGAACCGGGTGCCCCCCTCGCGCAGGATGTCGTCGACGTCACGGGGGGCTGCGACGCCTTCCTGGACGATCCTGAGGCCCTCGGTGCCGAGTCCGCGCCCGGCGTGGTTCACGAGAAAGCCCGGCGAATCCTTGGCGCGCACCGGGCGATGGCCGCAGCGCCGCGCGACCGCGTCGAGAATATCGCCCACCCAGGGCTCGGTCAGGAGCCCGTCGACCACCTCGACCACCTTCAAGAGCGGCACCGGGTTGAAGAAATGCCAGCCCGCGACGCGCTCCGGACGCTCGCAATCGGCTGCGATGGCGGTCACCGAGAGCGACGAGGTGTTGGAAGCGAGGATACAGTCGGCGGAAACGATGGATTCGAGCGCGGCGAACAGCCGTTTCTTGGCCTCGATCTCCTCGACGATGGCCTCGACGACGATGGCGGCGTCCGCCATGGCGTCGAGCCCGTCCACGACGGCGAGCCGCCCGATCGCCGCCTCGGCCGCGTCCTCCGTCATTCCGCCCTTTTCCGCCGCCCGGCGCAGCATTCGCGAGACGAAGACGGTCGCCTCCTCCGCGGCGCCGTCGCGCGTGTCGTACAGCCTGACGGAAAGACCCCCCGCCGCCGCGATCTGGGCGATGCCCCGACCCATGGTTCCCGTGCCGATGACGCCGAGGGAGAGATCGGGCGATTGAGGATCGATCGGCATGACGTGCTCCTTACGAACGCCGGAAGTCCGGGGCGCGCTTCTCCCTAAACGCCGCGCGGCCCTCGGCGAAGTCGGCGGTGGTGAAGTTGGAGGCCTGGCCCAGCGCTTCCATCTCCAGCGCCGTTTCGAGGCTTACCGGCGCGAGTCCGATCTGCTGCTTGGCGAGCGCGAAGGCGAGGGCCGGCATGGCGGCGAGCTCCCGCGCGCGCTCCAGCGCGACGGGCTCGGCCCCGCCCTCGGGCGCGAGCTCGTCGGCGAGCCCGGCTTCGACCGCCTCCGCGCCGCGCAGCATCCGCGCATAGAGAAGGATCTGGCGCGCCCTGGCGGCCCCGACCCGACGCGGCAGGGTGTGCAGGATCGCATAATCGGGGATCAGCCCGACCTTGAAGAACGGGAAGCCGATCGCGCCGGTCTCGGCGATCACGACGGTATCGGCGAGCAGGGCGATGCCCGCGCCGGCGCCGACCGCATAACCCTCGACCGCGGCGACGACGGGCTTCTCGGCTTCGGCGATCAGCCGGACCATGCGGTGGTTCGACTTCATCCGGGCGCGCCCCGCCGCGGCGTCGAGCCCCTCCATCGATGCGATGTCGCCCCCGGCGCAGAAATGCCCGCCATTGCCGGCGAGGATGACGGCACGCACCGACGAATCCTCCAGCACCGCCTCGATCCCGTCGATCAGCGCCAGTCGCAGCTCGGGATCGAGCGCGTTGCGCTTTTCCGGCCGGTTCAGCCCGATACGGGCGATCCCTTCGGCCGGCCGGTCGATCGTCAGCACGGGTTTTTCTGCGCTCATGTCCGGGGCCTCGATTGCAATACCGCCGGACTATCCCGTTTCGCAAGGACAGCGGCAAGGAAGAGGGACGATGACGTCTCTATCTTGCAACTTCCGTCAGGAAGGGGTTGCGGATTGTCACCGTGCCGTACATGCGACCGTGCTGAAAATCCTCGGACAATAGCTCTTCGATCCCGTTCACTTCCGCATAGGCCCAGAGATGCGCATCGAACCAAGAAAGGCTGTAAGCCGCAGCTCCCCGCAGCGCCGTTCGCAACACTGCGTCATCGGGGTAGAGGATCGGAAACTGCGCCATGATTTCTTCCGCCTCGCGTCGCGCGTCAGCGGCATCGAGCAACCGGTTTTCTGGGCGACCCCTCGTGGTTGCGGCAACGAACTCCACGACTGCCTGATGGGGCACGCGCGCGGTGCCGGTGGCGATGCCGTCGCGCAGAACGGCGGATGCGGTCGCCCGCTTGTCAGGAAACCGGTCGTCATAGCGATAAACCAGTATGTTGGTGTCAATCAGAACCCGGGATACCACGCTGGTAGAGCTCCTCGCGGGTCCAGCCCCGCGTCTCGGCGCGGCGTGAAGGCCGGCTGGCCTCGCGCGCCCGCTGGCGATCAGTCGCAGCATCGAACAGCCGTAGCCGCATCTTGGTGTCCAGACCTTGCTCGGACGCACCGGTATTGGCGGGCACCACACGGATAACTTCGCCGGCTTCCTCGAAACGGATGTCGTCCCCGGGCGCGATTCCGTAACGCTGGGCGAGCGCCTTGGGGAGTGTCACTTGCAGTTTGCTGGTGACCTTGCTCATTTCCTTGTTCTAACAAGGACATTTTCCTTGTCAAGAGTCGTCGACATCAACACTTGGACAAGATCGGGCTCCACGGCCAGCAAATGAGCCTCGCAGCTGCGGCAATCGGAAGCCCCGAAGCCCGGAATCGGAACGTGCGCGCCGCGGGCAACAACGAAATCCGCTATCTCGCATTCCCGGGCGCCGGGGAAGGCAACCACCCGTTCTACCGCCGCCACCGCCGTCAGATGGTCGATGTGCCAGACCCGCGCCTTGGGACGTCGCAGATGGCGGCCGGCCCGGGCGCGGATACCGCCGGGCCCCCACGCGCTGCCCGCGTAGAGGTAGAGTCCGGCGGGCAGAACCGGCCGACCCAGGGTCGCGATGTCGAGCCGGGTGCCCCGCGCAAGACGCAAGACCAGCGCGTAGGCGCCGCGATCGGCGGGAAGGTCGTCCGGACTCAGGGCACGCCCTTCCAGGGTTTGCAATCGGCGAGTGCCGCCTCGAACGCCGTCATCAGGTCGCCGGCCGCGATGCCGGCGAACTCGACATCGTCCCTGGCGAGGAAAGCCTCCACCGTGGGCCTCAAGGAGTCCGCCCGGGCAGTCACGCCGGCGAGCGCACGCTCCAGCCAGTCGACGGACTCCAGCGGGCGCGGGTGCCAGTCGCCGTTGACGATTGCACGCAGAACGATCCCGTCCCGGACCAGCAGAGTTGCGCGGATCATCCCGCCCATCGCCTTCTCGCGGCCCCTGCCCAGCATGTCGCCGGGACGCAGCGTATCGGCGAAGCGGATCCGTTCGGACTTCCCGAACAGCCAGGCCTCGGTATCGAGCTCGGCGCGAAAGGCGTCGGCGTAGCGTCGTTCCACCGCGCCAAGCGTGCCCCGCTCAAGCCCGGACTCGCCGAAAGCCCGCTCGGTGCTGGCTATCGCGAACGCCGTCAGTTCCGCTTCGTCGATCTCGCGGCCGGCCTCCCTCTCCAGCCAGGTGAACCGCGATTCCAGCGTCTTCAGCGCCTTGTCGCGCACCTTCTCGGGCGGCATCGGCATCGCCTTTCCGGCGAGCTCGGTGTCTATGGGCTTCACGTTGACCACGATGCGGAGCGTCATCGCCCCGTCCTCGATCTTGAGCGAGGTGGGAACCAGCTTGCGCCCCTCGACCTGGATGTCGTTGAGCGGGCGGTATTCCGCCGGGAAGCCGTAGCGGTCGCGGAACACGTCGGCGACCGCGCTCAGGATCTTGCGGAACGCCTCCTCGGTGGTCGCCGAGACCTCCGGGTGCGAGACGGGAAGGAAATAGATCAGGAAAGCCGACCCCGCGCCGGCATAGATCGGCCCGCCGCCATTGACGCGGCGGCGGAAATCGATCCCGTTGGTGCGGCAGAAATCGAGATCGAGCACCTGCTCGGGGTCCTCGTTGACGCCGATGGTGATCGAGTCGGAATCGAACACGTTGAGGAACACCGTGGGCGGCGCCTCCCCGAGCACCACCGCTTTCTCGACGGCGGGCGAGACGGAGACCGAGAAATCCGCGTAGGAGCCCCGGTCGACGATCAGGCGCCATCCGCTCATGCGCCGCCCCTGCGGTCGACGGTCACCGGGCCGTCGTCGAGCGCCGGGGCGACCTCGATCCGGTCGGCGCCGATCAGGGTCTGGCGTCTGAACCGCTCGGCGACGGTTTCCAGCACATCGTCGTCCGCGCTGCCTTCCAGCGTCAGCGCGAGCCGGTCGCGGCCCCGCTCGGACTCGACGGCGATGCGGTACTTACCGGTCAGCCCCTCGATGCCGAGAAGGACCGCTCGGATCTCGGACGGGTAGATCTTGACCCCCTTGACCTTCACCATCTCGTCGGTGCGGCCGAACACCACGCGCGGCAGGCTGACCGTCCGGCCGTGCACGGGTGCCGTCGTCTGTCGGACGGTGAGGTCGCCTGTCCGGTAACGGACGAGCGGCTGCGCCTCCTTCACCAGATGGGTCAGCACCAACTCGCCGCGTTCCCCGTCCGGCACCGGGTCCAGCGTCTCCGGGTTAATGACCTCGGCGTGAACCAACTCGTCGAACACGTAAACGCCGTCGCCGCCGGGGAAGGTGCGCGCCACGGGAAGGAACTCCGACAGCGAGAACGCGTCGATCAGCACGGTTTCCGGCATCGCCGCCCGCACCCGGGCATAGAGCGCGGCGTCGCCGGTGAACGCTTCTCCGCCGGCGAAGAACACCTTCGGCGGCTTGAGGCCCGCTTCGACGAGCCGCAGAGAAAAGCTCGGATTGCCGGCGAGCACGGTCACGCCGTGGCCGTTGCAGACCTCGACCGCGCGCTCCGCCTCGCCCGGGCCGAGCGGGATGCAGGCAACGCCGTGCGCCTCCATCTGCGACTGGTAGAACAGGCCGGCCACGAAAAGGTGGTAGCCGAACGTCACCGCGCAGACATCGCCCTCGCCGATGCCGCAGGCGTCGAGGTGAGTCCTCGCCGCAGCGATCATGCGGTCGAGGTCGCCGCTTGTCTGAAAGACCGGCACCAGCGACGATCCCATGGGGGTCAGGTTGACACGGACCGCCCTCGCCCCGCCGAAGGCGCCGTAGCCGGGCTTTCCCATCTCGGCGACGAACTCCGCCCGCGTCATCAACGGCACGGCGGCGGCGAATTCCTCCTCGCCGGAGACCGCTCCCGGCAGACGCCCGCGATAGAAGGGATGGGCGCGGAGCCGTTTCAGCGCCCCGTTGACCGCCTCCGCCGGGAAGCCCATCAACGCTTGGCGTCGGCGAGCGCCGCCGAATCGTCGTAAGCCGTCCGGACGTTGAGCACCGCCTGGCGCTTCTCGACCTCGACCGCTCTCAGCCCGCGCTCCAGCGCGCCGGGCAGCGCGTCCGGCGTCTCGACCTCCTCGCCGTATCCGCCCGAGGCCTCGACGACCTTGTGATAGGCCGGCGCGGGTTCGAGATAGGTGAGCGGCGCGCGGTTGGTGCGCGACGCCGCCCCGTCCGGATGAAGGCCGAGCGTCGCCTTGCGCACCGATCCCCACATCCGGTTGTTGAGGATCACGGTAAGCACCGGCAGGTCGTTGGCGGCGGAGACGAAATGCGCGGGCGTCGGGTTGCCGAACATGTACGAGCCGTCGCCCACGACGCAGAACACCCGGCGGTCGCCGTAACCCAGCTTGACGCCGAGCGACGCGCCCATCCCCCAGCCGAGCCCGCCGGCCGGGCTGGTGGCGAAGAAGGTGCCTGGCTCGCGGAAATCGATATTTCCGAGGGCGAGCTGGGATTCGCTCACCATCACGTCGTCGTCGTCCTTGATCTCGTCGATGCAGTGCGCGATCCAGGCGGAGTCGGTGGCGCCGCGCGTCCTCGCCGCCTCGATCCGCGCCGCGCGCGCCTCGGCCGCGGCCGCCTTACGCTCGGCGGCGCGCGTCCGGCGCCCGTCGACGCTCCCGTTGGCCCCGCTTCCCAGCGCCTCCGACAGCGCCGCAAGTCCGAGGCTCGACTCCGCGGTGATCGCGAGATCGCAGGGATAGCCCCGCACGGGATAGGAACTGAACAGCGGATCGACGCCCATGTGGACTACCCTGGCGTCGGGGTTCGGGCTGTGGAGGCTCGGGATCCAGGGCACGTCGCAATCGACCACCAGAATCAGGTCGGCTTCGCCGATCAGGCCGCCCGGCTCGAACCCCATGTGCATCTCGTGGTCGGTGGGCAGCGAGACGTAGCGCGGCCGGTAGGTCACCACCGGCAACGCGAAGCGCTCGGCGAGGTCGGTCAGCGCCCTGGCGGAGGCCGGATTCTGTCCCGCGCTCGCGGTGATGACCACCGGGTTCCCGGCCGCCCGAATCCAATCGGCGGCCCGGTCGATCGCGTGGGGATCGGGCGCGGGGCTGGAAGCGGTCAGTCGGCGCGACGGGCTCTCATAGAAGAAATCGCCGGGCTTCTCGGCCAGCACCTCGCGCGGCAAAGTGAGATAGACGGGCCCCCTCGGCTCGTTCATCGCCACGTTGACGGCACGGTCGACGATGGTCTCCAACTGGCGGGCATTGCGCAGCTCGTAGTCCCACTTGACCATCTCGCGGACCATTCCCGCCTGGTCGAACATCTCCTGGCCCCAATGGATGTAGATCGACCGCGCGCCGGGAGCGCCAGTCTCGGTCAGCGGCGTCCGGCCGGAGGTAAAAAGGATCGGCACGTTCTCGCGCGCCGCGTTGGTGATACCGCAGATCGCGTTGGCGGTCCCGACATTGACGTGAACCATCACCGCCTGCGGCTTGCCGGTGGCGAGGAAATAACCGTGCGCCATCGAGACCGCGAGGTTCTCGTGCGGCACCGTCATCGGAACCGGCGCCTTCGTGCCCTCGGTGGCGGACTTGGACAGCGCCTCGATGACCGAGGCGAAATCGGTCCCCGCATTGCCAAACAAATAGTCGACGCCCCGGTCCTTCAGGAGCGCGAGATAGGCTTCCGCCAGGCTGTCGACCTGGATTCGTTGCTGCGGCATGGGGGTCTCCCTTCGCGGCGGCTGCGGGTCGGTTCACTATAGGTGTTCGGTACGGGTGAGTGAATTCGGGACCACGGGATCGGCGATGGCGGTACGCTTGGCTCTGTTCTACGCGGCGGTCTTTCTGTTCGTCGGCGTATCGCTGCCGTTCTGGCCGGTCTGGTTGACCGCGAAGGGCATGAGCGCGACCGAGATCGGGCTCCTTTTCACCGCGGGGAGCTGGATCCGGATCGCGGCACCCGCGATCGCCGCCCATTTCGCGGACCGCCGCGGTCGACGGCGCGGGGTGCTGATCCTGCTTGCATCCCTGTCCTTCGGCGTACACCTGCTGTTTCTGGTCGCCGAGGGGTTCGCGGCGCTCCTCGCCGTGAGCATCCTTGCCGCCATCGCTTTCACGCCGATCATCCCGATGGGCGAGAACATGACCCTTCTCGCCTCCCGGGAACGCCGTTTCGATTACGGCCGCGTCCGTCTGTGGGGCTCGATCGCCTTCATCGTGGGGGCAACCGCCGGCGGCCGGTTCGTCGGAGGCGCCGGTGCCGACGCGATCCTGTGGCTGGTCCTCGGCACGCTCGCGCTGACCGTGCTGGCGTCGCTCGCGATGCCGGAGACCGGATCGCCTCCGTCGCGCCGGCGCGTGCCGGCCGCCGCGCTCCTGTCGAAGCCTTCGATGGCGGTGTTTCTCGTGACGGCCTCGCTGATCCAGGCGAGCCACGCAGCGGCCTACGGCTTCGCGACGCTCGCCTGGCGCGCCTCCGGGATCGACGACGACGTCATCGGCCTGCTGTGGGCCGAGGGTGTGCTCGCCGAGATCGTCCTGTTCGCGCTGGGCGGCGGGCTCGCCGCCCGGCTGGGTCCGGCCCGGCTGCTCGCCATCGCCGCGGTCGCGGGAATCGTCCGCTGGCTCGGATTCGCCATCGAGCCCGGGCTGGGGCTGCTCGTCTTCCTCCAGGCGCTGCACGCGCTCACCTTCGGCGCGGCCCATCTGGGGGCCATGCTGTATATCGTCCGCTCGGTCCCGCCGGAGCATTCGGCGAGCGCGCAGGCGCTCTATTCCGGGATGGCGATGGGTCTCGTCATGGGCGGCGCCATAATCCTCGCCGGCGCGCTCTACGACGATGTCGGGGCCGGCGCGTTCTACGCCATGGCGGCGATGTCGGCGGGCGGTCTCGTGGGCGCGTGGGCGCTGGCGCGGATCACGCCGAGCGTTGTCCGGAGCGCAGGAAGTCGCGCCTGACCTCGTAGAACCCGCCAAGCCAGAGCGGGTAATAGACGTGGTCGTCATGGGCGTCTTCCGCCTCCGGATGGACGAGGACGACCAGCCCGTCCCGGTTGTACATCAGCCACGGAACGAACTCGGCGAACAGCGCCTTGTCGAAAGCAACCTGGAACATCGGTTCCGGGTGCGGACCGACCGGGCGATCACGGAAACGGCCCATGACGATGTCGAAACCCCATTTCTCCCAGATCCGGCCGCGCAGCCGGGCGGCGGTCTCGCGGGTTTCCTCGTCATAGTAGATATGGGCGTGGTAGCCGGTGATCCTGGTGTGGTCGCCGGGCGGGAAGTCGGTCACGATTCTCTCCTCGGGTTCGGCGGAAGCCTGCCCGGTTTTCTCACCGGTGTCACGGGTTCTTGCGCCTCGCAAGAAGCAGGGACTCCAGCCGACCCGACGGCTGGCCGACGGGCGTCGGCCAGCCGCCGTGACGCGCCGTGACGACGTCGTCAGTTGACCGCGATCCGCCGCGGCCGGACTTCCTTCTTTTTGTGCAACGTGAGGGTCAGGATGCCGTCCTTGACGGTGGCTCCGATATTCTCCGGGTCCACCGCGCTCCCGATGCTGAACGAACGCACGAAGTGACCGATATTGTATTCGGTATAGACCGCATCGGTGTTCTCGTAGTTCGAGAACTCGATCCTGCCCTCGACCTGGAGAACGTTGCGATCGAGGTCGACCGTGATGTCCTCTTTCTTCACCCCGGGCATTTCCAGCACCACCGACAGCGCACTCTCGGTCTCGTAGATGTCCGCCGCGGGGACGTAGTACTTGGCCGGAACGGTGCGCTCCTCGGCGTCGACCAGCTCCTTCTTCTCCTGCACGGCAAGCTCTTCCGACATCTCTTCTGCTCCTCCTTCGGTTCAGTGTTGGGGCGTCTCAGTCGATCGCCACCGTGCGCGGCTTCGCGGCCTCCGCCTGGGGCAGGAAGATCGCGAGCACGCCGTCGCGGTATTCCGCCTTCACTTGCGCCGCGTCGATCTCGACCGGAACCGCGATGGTGCGGTCGAACTCGCCCTGCAGGCGTTCGCGGCGATGCAAGCTCACCTCGGCGCCATAATCGACGCTCTTGCGGCCCCGCAGCCGGATCGCGTTCTCCTTGACTTCAAGGTCGAGCTGGGAGCGGTCGATGCCGGGCAGCTCCACCACCGCGAGGAAGTCGTGCTCGCCCTGGCGAAAGACGTTGACGGGAGGATAGGCGCCGCGGGCGCTGCTGCTGGTCGCACCCAACCAGTTGCTCGCGCGCGCTCTGTCGAGCGCCCGCTGCAGAGTGAGCAGGTTCTGGAATGGATCGGTTCTCATCATCGCGATAGCTCCTCCGGAACGGGGTTGAGGGTCATGCGGCAATCGGCGTCGGCGTCGCCGGCGTCTCACAGGACGCTCCGCCCGCCGCGCGGGTTTCGAGCGCCGTCCGCAAGAAGGCGATGGCGTCGTCGAGACTCGCCGACCGGATGGGCGGGGGTGCGCCGAACGCCCGCACGTAGCGGGCCCAGAGACAGTCGAGAATCGCTTCCTCAAGCAGGTTCATCCGTTTCCCTCCCGATCGCGCCGGCAATCGAAACTGGCCTCGATACATCGCACGGCGCGCTCTAGCGCATTGGTTTCCCCCCGGTTTCTCAATTGGCACTCACCTTATGAGAGTGCTAACAATGGCCTATATCGGGAACGGTGGGCGGCGTTTCAAGACCCCTCCCTGACGATTTCCGGCCGCCGGGCGGGTACGGTACGACCTGTCGCCTCAGGGTCGGATTGCCCGCGGGATATGGCGTATACGTGCGGGCGAGGACTCGCCGCCTCGCCGGAAGGCAATACCCTTTCAGCCGGGTGCGACCGTCGGTCTTTCCCGGGCTAAGCAGCGGCGCGCTGGGCGGGGCCTTCGAACGCCGGCCCACGCCGCGTCATGGCCGGATTTGTTCCGGGGGCCATGACGGGACGCCGGCTCATCCGCGCTCGTCGCGCACGCGTTTTGCCTTGAACTCGGTCTTGGGCAGGGTGTCGGGCGGCAGCACCTCGACCCCGACCCGGACCTCGCAGCGGCTGCGCACCGCCGCGCCGACCGCATCGGTGACATCCCCGGAAGCGTGCTCGACCCTGAGGTCCATCACGTCCAGCCCGTCCTCGTTGGTGCGGAGAACGATCTCGAACTCGTCGCCGATTCCGTCGACCGACCGCACCGCCTGCTCGACCTGGCTCGGGAAGAACTTGACCCCGCGGAGGTTGATCAGGTCGTCGGCGCGGCCGGTGAACGATCCTATCGCGCGGACATGGGTGCGCCCGCAGGCGCAAGCGCCGGTGTCGTAGACCGTGTAGTCGCCCACCAGGAAGCGGAGCTGCGGCGAGCTCTCGGAGTTGAGCGAGGTGCAGACGGTAAGACCGCGCTCGCCTTCCGCGACGCGCTCGCGACTGTCCGGGTCGACCAGCTCCCAGATCTGCACGTCCTCCATCAGATGGGTGAAGGTCGTCTCGCCGGGGCGAACCGAGGCTTCGCAGGAATAGCCGCCGACATGGGGCGATACCTCGGTGCAGCCGTAGAACTCGACCGTCCGGCACCCCCACAGCTCCTCCAGCCGCTCGCGGGTGCGGTCGATCCCCATCGCCGGCTCGCCGCCGGTGAACAGGGTCCTGACCGAAGACCCGCGCGGGTCGAGGCCGAGCCGTTCCATGGTGCGGCCGAGATAGAGCGCGTAGGACGGCGTGCCCGCGATTACCGTCGGCTTGAAACGGTCGATCGCCCGCGCCCGCGCCTCGGCGTCCATCCCGCCGCCCGGGATCGCGGCGACTCCCATCCGCGCGAAGGCGTACATCGCCCCCCAGATCCACACGTGGGGGCCGAAGCCCACCATCGGGAACACGCTGTCGCCGCGCCGAATGCCCATCGAGTAGAGAGCGCGCGCGTTGGCCCATTCCCAGTAGGAGCGGTCGGTATGGGTGTAGCGGAAGACGCGCGGCACGCCGGTGCTGCCGGACGAAGAGAACAGCATCCAGCCGCGATCCGCCCACTCCGCCTCGCCGATCGTGGAATAGGTCCCGTAGGGCGGGTTCTCCGTCGCGTCCTCCATCATTTCCGACTTGTCGACGACCGGCCATTTCCCGAGGTCGTCAACGGTCCGGATGTCGGTCGGCGCGAGGCCGAGGCGGTCGAAGCGGCGGCGGTAGAAGGCGCTGTTCTCGTAGAGGAACGGGGTCAGGGCCCGGAGCTTGTCGTTCTGGATGGCGATCAGCTCGTCGCGCGAACAGGTCTCGAGCGACTCCGACCAGTATTTCTCGCTCGCCGGGGCATCCGCGTCGCGGCGGTGGCGCTCGAGCGTCTCCAGCCAGACCTGCCGGGTCCTGTCCATCACGCCTTGCGCCGATTGCCTTCGAGCCACCCGTCGACGAGCGCCACGGTTTCGTCGACGGTGTCGTTCCGCATGCCCTTCTGGGCGGCCAGCGCCTGCACCAGCCGGTCGGCGCGCTCGATGTTCACGGCCCCGGCATCCAAGGCCCGCGCTGCCGAGGAGGGCCGGATCAGCCCGTTCGCGGCGGCGGCGTATTTTCCGAACGGCACCAGGTCGCTATCGGCCGCGCCGAGCGCCCGGCAGACCTCGCAGACCCAGCCGTAGACGCTTTCCGACAGCGCGAGGTCGCTGTGCACGGCCTCGCGGATGGGGCGCATCCCGTCCTTCTGCACGCACCGATAGTTCCCGGTCAGCAGCATCGCCCACTTGGCGAGCGGGACGAAGATGGAGTCGTGCACCTTTAGCTTCACCGGAAGCGCGATCTCGCCCGCGCCGTCGTCGAAGGTCGCGGCCTCGATATCGGCCTGAAGGGAGCGCAGCAGGGCGGTCGACTCATCGGAGTCGAACCGCGCCGCCTTGAAGTTGGTCGGCAGGCTGACCTGCAGCACGTTGGTCTTTTCGTCCGGCGGGCGGAACGCCTGCGGATCGGGGCTGCACAGCGTGATGCGCGGCGGCTCGAACCCGTCCCACACCGAGGCGTCGGTGTAACAGCCGTCGAGCGAGCCGGTGTCGATCCCGGGGATCCGCCTGACATAGGCGAGCGGCGGCATGTTCATGATCGACATCACCGGCTTCCTAGACGCGGCCACCCGGTCGAGCAGCTCGCGCACCCCCGGCGCGCCGTATTGCGGCTCCTGCATGGCGAGCACGATCAGGTCGTGATCTCCGGGATCCACGTCGGCGGGCGTCGCGGCGGAGAGCGTCCCGGGCAGCCTGCTCGAATGAACCTCGACGAGCCCGTCGCGCCCCTTCGCCGGCATGCGGACGAGCTGGCCCTCCTCGTTGATCAGGGCCGCCTCGTCGGGCAGGCACACCAGCTTCGCATCGTGTCCCGCGAGCAGGAGCTTGATCGCGAGGAGGGAGCCGTAGGACGCCCCCATGATCATCGTTGCGGTCATCGGCGCCCTTTTCCTCCTGTTTCAGTATTCCAGCACGGGGTCGACGCGGTTCTCGAGCGGCTCGCCGGCGAGGAACCGGCGCATGTTCTCGAAGAACAGGTCGAGCGTCCGCGGGATGTAGAGCTCGGTGTCGTCGGACGAACAGTGCGGTGTGACGATCAGGTTGGGGGTCTGCCAAAGCGGCGAGTCGGGCGGCAGCGGCTCGGGGTCGAACACGTCGAGGATGGCGCTGATCTCGCGCCGCTCCAGCCGCGCGCGCAGCGCCTCGTAATCGACCACCCGGGCACGGCCGTAATTGACGATGCCGCCGCCGGACCGGATCGCCTCGATCTCCGCCCTGCCGATCAGGTGGCGGGTGCGCGCGGTGGCGGGCGCGGTGGCGATGATGTAGTCGGCGCGCGGGATCAGCTCCAACAGCGCCTCGGGCCCCCGCATCTCGTCGACCGCGGGGTGCGGTCTCGCGGTCCGCCGCACGCCGATCACCCGCATCCCGAAACGCTTGGCCCATTCGGCGACGCCACCGCCGACGCTGCCCACGCCGACAACCAGCAGCGTCTTTCCCGCGATGCCGGTGTTGAAGGTTTGCTCCCAGCGGCCGGCACGCTGATGGGTGACCATCTCGGGCACCCGGTTGTTGAGCATCAGCACCGCCATGATGGCGTATTCGTGGGCGCGCGCGCCGTGGACGCCGCGGTTGTTGGTGAAGACCACACCTTCGGGCAGCCAGTCGAACGGCGTGAAATGCTCCACCCCCGCTCCGGTCGCGTGGATCCAACGCAGCTTCGGCGCCCGCTTCGCGATGTTGCGGTGGTCGATGTCCCAGCACACCAGCGCGTCGGCATCGGCGATCTGGCGGTCGAAATCGGCGCAGTCGTAGCCGATGCTGCAATCGACCCTCTCGGCGAGGTCGGGGAAGCGGGAGAAGGCCGCGGACAGGCGCTCCCCGGTCACCTCGAAAACGTCGCCGAGGCTCGAATCGTTCTCGATATGGAGACGAACCCGGTTGGGCAATTTCGGTCCTCGCGGCTAATCCAGCGTCCGTTCGACCCACCACTGGGCGAGCTGCGGGACCAGCGGTTCGAGATGGGAGAACCGGCCGCGCGGCGCGAGCGGCGATTTCAGCCCGCGTTGCTGCAGCGCGGCGACGGCGTTGTCCTCGGCGAGCGTGGTATCCCAGCGCTTGTAGTAGTACGGCACCCTGGCCTCGAAATCGGGCCTTTCCACGGTCTTCCTCGGGAAACAGGCGCCGTGGATCACGCGCGTACGGTTGGGCCCCTGCGGCTGGAGCTCCAGATACCACACCGAATCCAGCGTCATGCCGAGCATGGTGGACGGGTTGAGGCAGACATAGTTGGTGCCCATCGCCGCGCGCCCCTCCAGCCCCTCGATATGCGGCAGCTCGTGCTCCAGGTCCTCGATCAGGAGCGAGCGCGTGTGCGCGTCGTGATGCTCGCGGATGTCGAGCCAGGCCCCTTCGGTGGGCGCCGCGGAGTGCTCCATCTCCTTCGGGTTGAGCGTCGCCCCGTGGACCATCGGCAGGTGGTATTCCTCCATCGCGTTCTCGATGTGGACCTTCCAGTTGCAGTCCACCTCGTGCACCCGCTTGCGCACCAGGGCGAGCTCGTCCAGGCCGTAGGACCCCATGAGCTCGGGGAAGTTGCCGAGATAGTCCGCCAGCGGCGGGGCGGCATCGTCGAAATTGACGAAGACGAAGCAGCCGCAGGTCTCCAGCCGGAGCTCGCGCAGCCCGTACCCGGCGGCGTCGAATTTCTTCGCCCGCTCCATGCCCGGCGCGCTGTGGAGCTTGCCGTCGAGGTCGTACACCCAGCCGTGATAGGGGCAGGTGAAGGCGCGGCAGTTGCCCTCCCCGTCCGCCACCGGGGTGCCGCGGTGGCGGCAGTTGTTGGCGAACGCCCGGATCTCGCCGTCGTTCCCCCGGACGATGAGAATCGGCACGCCGACATAGTCGACCGCGATGAAATCGCCCGGCTCGGCGATCTGGTCGACATGGCCGAAGAAGTTCCAGGTCCGCGAGAACAGGTTGCGGACTTCCAGTCGGTAATATTCCTCGGAGGTGTAGCACCAGGCCGGCAGGGACTCGGCCTCCTCGACCTCCCTGAACACGCTGTCGAACGTCGAACGGTCGATCGTCGCGGTCTCGAACATCGTCCTGTTTCCCCGAAAGCGCGGGCGGTTCCCGGAAAGGCTAGCCAAAACCCCGTCTCCGGTCCAATGATGCGGGTTCCGGGGAAGCGACGAAGGAGGGAAAGATGGCGACATTCGTCCTGGTGCACGGCGCATGGCATGGCGGCTGGTGCTGGCGCGACGTGCGCGCGATCCTGCGCGCGGGCGGGCACGAGGCGTTCACCCCGACGCTGACCGGGCTCGGCGAGCGCTCGCATTTGCTGTCCCGCGACATCGACATGAACACCCATGTCGCCGACGTCGCCAACACGATCGTCTGGGAAGAACTCGAGGACGTGGTCCTGGTCGGTCACTCGTACGGCGGCAACGTGATCACCGGCGTCGCCGACCGGATGAAGGACCGGCTCGCCCACGCGGTCTATCTCGACGCCTTCGTGCCGAAGGACGGAGACAGCTCGGCCTCGATGGCGGTGACCATTGCCAACCCGGATGCGACCGACGCGGATATCGGCGCGGAGATAAAGCGCCGCCTCGACCTCACCGGCGAGCGCGGCGGGTCGAGAACGCACTACACCAACATGCGCACCGTTCGGTGCTAACCATCTGAAAACAGGGTCGTTTTCTCTCCCAAACCGAGTTGCAGCCGGACGGGGTCGTCATCCCCTGCTTCCCCGGCTGCAACCGCAGCCGGGAGAACGAAATTGTCCAGACCCATCCTCACCGACGCGCGAATCGCGGCGCTCACGACGCGCAAGTCCTCCTACGATGTCCGTGACGGGAAGCTCAGGGGCTTCGGCGTCCGGGTGATGCCCTCCGGTCGCAGGCGCTTCTTCGTCCATTGCCAGCACCGGGGCGAGCGCATCTGGAAGATTGTCGGCGACTCCGACGCGATGGACATCGCCGAGGCGCGGTCCCTGGCCAGGACCATGCTGGCCGCCATCCGCCGGGGCGAGCCCGTTCCGGCCCGGCCCGAGGACGCGCTCTTCGAAATCGTCGCCGAGACCGTGTTCCGGCGGCACGAACGCCTCTGGAAGCCGCGCACGCTCGATGTCAACCGGTGCTATCTCCGTAACCAGATACTCCCCTGCTTCGCGGGGCGGAACGTAGCCGACATCGACGGCCGGGAGGTGCGCAACTGGTTCGCCTCGTTGGCCGCCACCCCGGTCGCGGCGGACCGGTCCATGCCCATCCTCTCCATCATCATGCGGGAGGCCGAAGCGATGGGCCTCCGGCCCGAGGGTTCCAACCCGTGCCGGGGCATCCGGCGCTACCGCAGGAAGGGGCGCGAGCGGTTCCTGTCCGACGAAGAGATCCGGCGGCTGTCGGCGGTCCTGTCCGAACAGGAGGAAAGACGGCCCTGCCAGGTTGCCGTCGTCCGTCTCCTCCTTCTGACCGGGTGCCGCAAGAGCGAGATCCTGACGCTGCACTGGTCCGACTACCGCGAGGGCCGCCTGCTCCTCCGCGACTCGAAGACCGGACCCCGCACCGTCTGGTTGTCCCGGCCCGCGCGGGCGATCCTCGACCGGCTGCCGCGGACCGGCAGGTGGATGTTTCCGGCGCCCCAAGCGGGAGGACCTCGGGATTCCGATTGGCTCGACCGCTTCTGGCAGGAGGTCCGTGTCGAGGCGGGCATCGAGGATGCTCGCATTCACGACCTCCGCCATACCCATGCCAGCATCGCGCTGAGACGGGGCGCGACGGTGCTCGCCATCGGAAAGTTGCTCGGTCATGCCGATCCGCAGACCACCCTCAAATACACCCACCCCGCCGACGCGATGATCGCCGACGCCGCCGAGACCGTCGGCGCGGTGCTCCGGGGAGGTTGAGACATGCCCGCAAGGGACCGAAGGAAGCTCACCGACGACGCTGTCGAGCGCCTCCGCCCCCGCGACCGCGAATACACCGTCTGGGACAGGAGCGTGCCCGGCCTCGGGGTGCGGGTCCGCCCGACCGGCGGGAAGAGCTGGGTGCTGCTGGAGGAGACCGGGGGACGCTCGAAGCGCGTTTCGCTCGGGCCGGTATCGACGATGGAGGTGGCGGAGGCGCGACGGGCGTGCCATGAGCGCCGGGCGAGACCGGAGCCGGCGCAGCCCGCCCGTCCGAAGCGTGCCGTTCCGCTCTTCCGCGAGTTCGTGGAGGGCGAGTGGAAGGAGGCGCATTTCCACCGCTACAAGCCGGCGACGCGCAGGGGCATGACGTACACGCTGGAGGGAGGGATATTTCCGGCCTTCGGATCGAGGCCGCTGGACCGCATCGCTCCGGCGCAGGTGAGGAAATGGTTCGACGCCGGCAGCGGAACCGCGCCCGGCGGCGCGAACCGGAGGCTTGCGCTCCTCCGCCAGATCATGAACTTCGCCATCGTGCGGGGGTATGTCGGGAAGAACCCGACACAGGGGATCCGGCCCAACCGACGCCCGAAGCTCACGCGCTTCCTCTCGCGCGAGGAAATCGACCATCTGCATCTGGTGCTGGACGCGCAGACCGAAAACGGAAACCGTCAGCAGGCCGAGATCGTCCGGCTGCTGCTGCTGACCGGATGCCGCAAGAGCGAAATCCTCGGCCTGCGTTGGTCCGAGGTCCGGGCCGAGGGTCTGGTCCTCGTCGATTCGAAGACCGGGCCGCGGCGGGTGCCGCTCAACTCGCAGGCCCGAGCTGTCCTCGACAGGCAGCCGAGGACGGAGAGCCCGTTTGTGTTTCCTTCTCCGCTCGATCCGTCCCGGCCGCGCAGCCGTGAGCTCTCGATCTGGAACCGGGTTCGGAAGGAGGCGGGCATCGAGGACGTTCGTCTTCATGACCTTCGCCATACGCATGCGAGCCACGCGGTGATGAACGGCGTGCCGGTGCCGGTGGTCTCGCGCATTCTCGGACATTCCAACGTCCGGATGACGCTGCGATACGCCCACCTCGGGGACAGGGAGATCGAAGCGGAGGCGGAACGGATCGGCGTCGCCATCGCCGCGCTGATGGAGCCCTAAATTGCCACGCACATGTCGTGTCCCCTCCCCGCCCGCCCCGACCTCACCGGCCCAGAGTGGACAGCGAAAGCGCGTGCTTCCTGCACAGGGTTTTCCAGCGCATTCGTCTCGGCGCGGCTTCCCCGCCGCCATTACGTCTTTCGGCTTAGTTTCAATTTCCTCAATACGGGATCGAGTGCGGGACCCTCACGCATGGCCGACAACTGTTCATGTATCTCGCCGAAATTACTGTCCGCCTCCAACCGGAATTCTTCGTCTTCCTGCACCGCCTTGAAACCGAACGTGTCGTCCTTGTGCCGATAGATGTCAAACAGATGCACTTCCGGGCCCTTCATACCGGGCAAGGGCTTCAAGCCGCTGATGATGAGCGGGCTCAGGTTCAGCGCCAGCCCCCGTTCAGGCGAAATCAGGAATACCAGACCCGACGGAACGCCCTGCTCGCCCTGGTACTCGAAGAGATTCCCGAAAGGGGCGTGGGGACCTTGGATGCTGCGGAATATCCCTTCGAAGTTTCCGAAGGAAAACTGCGCTTGCCGCACGTCCTCGAAGTACCCCATGTGGTTTTCCGCGAAAGACTTGGCCAGGACGTTGCCGACCAGCCCGATGATACGGGGATAGTCCAGACCGCGGGCCGCCTTTCCGTGCTTTGCCTGCGCGACTTCGTTGACGGCGGAGTTCAGCTCCGATGCGATATCGCCCCTCGTCAATGCCGCAGCATATTTGGAAAAGATGGCTCTTTCGCCGAGCGCCTTCGAGCACTTGTTCAAGAGGTCCCATAACGGACCCGCCGAGCGGTGTTCGTAGCCCTTGAACATCGAAGCCGCCGATGTTCCGGCTTTCGCAAGATATTCCACGTAACAAACGTAGGCGGCCACGGAAAGCATGCATTCGAGGGTTTCCCGGCCCCATTTCTCAAGGCCTTCCTTGCTCGTCTCCGCGATGAAGGAGGCAAGCGGGTAGGCCATCGGATAGGGAAGCGCTTGAACGAGATCGTTCAAGTCCCGCCAGCTGCTGTCCTTCGACCTATGCTTGAACTCGTCTACATCGGAGTTCTTCACAAACGAGAAGGCCGATGTGCTGGTTCCGAAATCGAAGCCCAAATATGTGTCGCCCGACACCTCCTCCGCCGCAAACGTCATGTCCATGTAAAACGGATTTCCGTCGACCACGACTTGCTGCCCCCGATTCCCGCCTCGGCCGTAGATGAACCTGGGCAATGCCGTGCCGTCGTCGCGAACGGTAAGCTCGATCTCGATCGTGCCGCCGAACTTCGTTCCGGCCGGCGTGTCGACTGTCTTGTCCACGACATTATGGAGGTTGTCCAAGTCGTCCGGGTCGAACGACGATCTCAGGAAATGGTAATCCAGATAACGCGACGGCGTTGTGGAAAGCTTGGTTTTCCACCTGAGCGGTTTGTCTATTCGCCCCCTGAGGCTGCTGGCCGAGGGCAGCAAGACCCCGTTCTCGTATGTTTCTTTGGGGAGATGGTCCGAGGACGGCCGGTACCGCCGCGTTTCCGCGCCGTTTCCGTTGGGGTTGAGCGACAGGCAGAGCCTGTTGTAGGTGACCGCGCGGAAATCACCTTCCCCCTTGGTATAGTATCTGCGGGCGCATTCGACCGCCAAACCCTTCGCCACGATCTCCTGAAAGTCTTCCGAAAGCTCCAGCACCTCCGCCTCGGCGAGGTCGCTCCTGAGATCCCTCTCGATCAGCTGGGTCAGCCAGCGCATGTTCGACGACCCGCCGGACAGGAGAACCACCGACAGCGACTTTCCCCCGAGCGCCTGCGAGGCCCTGGCCAATCCACTCCTGATGGCCGGCAGCAGCTTCTGTCTCCACACGCGATCTTCGAATATCCGGCGTATCCGCTCCGCATGGAGCCGAACTTCAACGGTATCGGAGTTGGTCGACAACGGCCGGCGCGGCACCCGTACGCGAATCGCCGCAGCGTTGCCCAGATCGGCGTCGACCCGCCAATCCGGGACGCTCGAACAAATTGAAATCTTGGCGTCCTCCACGTCGCGAAGCAGCGTCCGATACGCATTGAAGAAACGCAGCATGTCGTCGCGAATCTCGGTGTGATCGACTGCGTCGTAATTCTTGACTTGATCGAACTTGTTTATGGCGTTTCGGATAGCTCTCTTGCTCGCCTTCTTCTCGATCGTCTCGAACAAGAGATCTTCGGCGATGAGCTTGTTCACGTAAAAACCACCGACAGGTATCGAACTCGCGGACAGAGGACGGGAATGACGACCGCTCTGGCTGATGTCGCCCTCCGTCGTGGTTTCGATCACCGATACGTCGAACGTTCCTCCTCCGAAATCCATTACAAGCGCGATGTGCTTTTGCTTCTGCGCGATAAGGGCATGCTTGAGCCCATATCTGTAATACTGAAAAACCGCAAACGGCTCGGGCATGAAGTCGATTTCCTCGAACCTGCCATGCAGGATCCTACGTAAAGCCGCCCTGTAATTCGCCAACCACGAATCGGTCGCTGCCTCTCCCCCGCCCAAGGAGAGCGGCTCCGCGATCAGGATGCGTTTTGGATAGGGTTCTCCGTGCACCCCCAATTCGTTGGCGAGCTTCGAAAGAACCCCGTCGCAAAAGTCCTTGGCCGTGCCGATGGGCGATCGCAATGTCGTTCCGTCGAGGCGGGTATGCTTTGCCGCCAGCGCGGTTGGATCCTTCATTCCCAGCTCGATCTTGAAGTCGTCCCGCAAGTGCTCGGTAAGAGCGGGTTGATCCAAGGCCTCGTGGCCGATAATGGGCCTGCCGTTGTTGTAATACACCGCAGTCGGAATGGTGCGAGCCCCATCGATGGGGGTCAATTGCACTGCCGTGATAAAGAGATCCTTCTTGCTATTCACTGTGCTATCTATCTCCTGTTCGATCCGTGAAGACAACGCGGCCCAATCGAATGTCGGCAGCCGCGACGCGTTGCAACCTCAATGCCTTGAATTCGGAATGGATGCCGAACTCTTCCTCAACGTCCACCGCGACCTGTGCAGGTCCAAACGCCTGACGATACACATCCAGTCTTTGATCTTCCAGCCTCCTGGTTTTTGCTATCTCCGACACGACGGTCTACAGATGGTACAGGGTCGGGTTGCTGCGCGCACAGCCTGCAACGACAGACCCCGATACCTGTTCGAAATCTCCGATCCACCACCGACCGAACAACTAGGGCCAAGCCCAAAACAGGGACGCTTCCCCGATCTTGCCGACCAACGGAGTATCGAGTGCAGTATGAAACGTAGTCCTGAACCTGTGACGGTCGGTCACCCATATCCGCACACTCCAAATGAACAAGAGCAAACGACTATCGTTAGTCCATTACGATGCCTTAGAATCTTTTCGTTTTGCTTTTCGAAGAACATCCAGAAAATGATCCGGCATTCGGAGGCCGCCGTCTTCCGCCCGATGAATGAATCCATCCAATGCACGATTGGAAAGCCGTGACCAAGAGGAGTCCCTGAATTGTGCGATCGAAGGAACTCTCGTCACGACGGGTTTGTCACCGGCAGAGACACCCATACGGCCTTCGCCGACGTTCCACCCAGCCTCCGGCCATCCGCCTCCTCGCTCGATAGCGGTTTCTATGAAGTTCGATATTTCTCCTGGCGTCCTGATACGTTGGGCGATCCATCGCGCGACCGGGACGGAGACGGCGTTTCCAATCAACCGCCACTCTGGGTTCCTTCCCTCATGTTCAACATCTATGTCCGTCCATCCGGCCGGGAACCCTTGCAATTCCTCGCAGGATTTGAGACTCGGTGTCAAAACCTCTCCATCGGGAAAGAGCACTGCGGGTGGAGATGGAATTCCCAACGTGGATCCGGCCTTTAGCGGTGGAATGCCATCGACAGTCAGCCCGACTCCCGACCGTCCTTCGGTCCAATAGAACCCCAGAGGACGATCAAGACTTGGTAACGACACCCCCAACGACGAATCATCGTCAGCGAAAAGAATTCTTCTGGGATCCAAGTCCCGGGACGCGATCATATATACGCGTCGGCGACGCTGAGGTAACCCGAAACCCATGGTGTTCACGACTCGATAAGCCCAACGGTAATCGAGACTCTCGAAACGATCGACCAACCATTCCATCGCCTTACCGGAATCCAGTTGTAGCATAAAATAAACGTTTTCAATCACCACGGTGAGTGGTTCCGGCCTCGCTATTAGTTCAAACAGCTTTTTTACCACGCCCGATTTCGGCCCGGAGATACCTTTTTTGTCGCCGGCCATACTCAAATTCTGGCAAGGGAAGCCGGCCGTAACGATTGTCGTGTCAGAGGGAAGAGCGGAGAGGTCGCTTACATCGGCGCGGACTTCGATTCCGGGGAATCGGGCTTGCAACACCGCCCTTGCCGCTGGATCGATGTCGACCAAGACGTTCGTCTCGAACCCGACCTCCGAAAAGGCGAGTTCGAACCCCCCGATTCCCGCAAAGAGGCCCGTCACCGACATCGCACCGAACATACCACAAAGAGGTCCTGACGATGGCGACCGATACAGATGGAGTAGGGTGCACGATAGCCGGTCACGCTCCGACTCGATCACAGCCGGTGACTGCCGGTACATCCGGTTCCCTGTTCGGCCCGCCCGAGGCATCGGCGCTCACGGAATCCTCCCGAAGCTCCCGCCGAACATCTGGAGTCCGAGTGGCGCGACCAAGCGGCCTTATAGACCAGCCAGTGTCTCGCATGGTATCGACCGTCTCGCATTCGACACGAACGGCGGATACGGAGAGCCTATGCTCCCAACCCGCTCACCGAGCGGCACGTCGGAAGTCCTGACAGCCGCCGGCAATGGCGATCAGCAGGCCGAGATAGACGCCTTGCACAAACGCTGCGGTGTCTACACGAAGCCCGCCGTCACCCGTCGGATTCTGGATGCAGTAGGTTGGAAGGAGGACACCGATCTGTCGCGATCGCGGCTCCTGGAGCCTGCGGCCGGCAACGGAGAGTTCGTTATAGAAGCCGCACGCCGCCTCGTGGTCTCGTGTCTTCGGCGTAGCGTGAGGGTCTCAATCGACACCCTCTCAAGTCGGATCAAGGCCTTTGAATTGCACCCCGGCGCGGCAGAGGAGGCTCGGGCCAAGGTCCAAGCAGCGCTTCGCGAATGTGGCGTTCATCATCGAACGGCCACCGCTTGTGCCAAGGCATGGATCGTCAACGCCGATTTCCTGCTGACGGCCCCCGCTCGCGGCGGCTTCACGCATGTCGTGGGAAATCCGCCCTATATGAGGTGGTCCAAAGTCCCGGACACCCTGAGAGCCGTATACACCGACCGTCTCTCAAGTGACATGACCGGCGGCGATCTGTTTTTACCGTTCCTCGACCGCGCGATGGAGCAATTGTGCCCCGACGGCCGGTGCGGCTTCCTGTGCTCGGACCGCTGGCGCTTCATGGCGTTCGCCGAAGCGTTCCGGCGCAAATGGCTCCCACTTCTCGACGTGATCTCCGAAGAATCGCTCCCGGCCGACGAAGCGTTTGTCTCTGACGTGAATTCCTATCCCACGATTCTGATTGCTTCCAAGAGACCTGCCAGGACGTGCGAGCCGAACAGATCTCTGGCCAGGCAGGGCAAGACGCTCGAAGAGCTGGGTTACATCGTGAAGGTCGGTCCGGCACTGGGACATACACCGGCCTTCGTCCTTCAGCCTGGCGAAGAGGATGTCGAACCCGAACTGCTCCAGCCTTGGATCGACAGCTCCGAAATCAGAGAGGGTGCCGTTGAATGGCGGGGGCGCCGTGTCGTCGTCATGTATGGCGACGACGGCAAACTGATCGACCTCGACGGTTACCCAATGCTGACTGCGCGCCTCAAACGATTCGCTGACAAGCTGGAACAGCGCTCCATCGTGCGCAGCGGCGCTGTCTGGTACCGAACGATCGACCGCATCCGGGCGCGGGACTGGGCTCGACCGAAGTTGGTTGTCCCCGAGCTCGCGAAACTTCCCCGGTTGGCTATCGACCATTCGGGCGCGATTCCGTCCCACGGCGTCTACGCGATCTTCGCGCCAGACGACAATGTCGAGGTGTTGTACGAAATGCTGAACGACGGGAAGCTGGCGCAAGCCCTAGAAGGAATTTCTCCTAAGGTAAAAGGGGGATACTTACGATGTTACAAGCGTTTCTTGTCGGCTATCCGCTTTCCGTAGCAATGATTCCCGCGTCCAGCATTTCATTCGTCAACTGAATATATGGAGTTGCGCCCGCAGGGCGACCAACCTTCTGAAACGTTTCTCGGATGACGTTCTCCGCCCCACCCCACCGACCATGCACGGCTACCAGCATTGCAAGAAAAAGCCGCAGAGGGTCGGAGGACGGTAAAGGAAACGCGGGGTAACTGTCGGGAATCCAAGGCGGTACCCCAGTAAGATCGAGCTGCCTTCCTGCCACCATTCTGCAAAACTGGACGTGTGGAAAATTGTGGCTGTATTCCGGCCGATCAGCCGGCTCGAAACGAAACGCCAACAGTATTTCTTCAGTTACAAATAGAACCAAGTCGAATGCCAGTGCTAGTACCTCATCGTCTCCAACCTTTCTCGGCATGAAGAAACAGCGGTCAATCCCATCGTGCCTATGTTTACGAATTGGAAAGAAATTAGTCGGTTCCCTCGAATGGACATTTCTGATTTGGTTTTGAACTTGCCAATCGCTTTCGACGATCCTATATTGTAGACGCATCTTCTCCTGAACTTTTGTTTTTCCGGGAGTCGTTTGATTCCACTCTTCATATCCCAGTATGGCATACGCTTCCATGAGCAAGAGTAAGTCGTTGTCTGCCATTGATTGGTCAGGCCTTCCATATACCACATTCATTGTGCGAAGCGCGTCTTGGGAACGTATCCAACGCCATCGATCATCGCCACATAACGTCGGCTCCATGAGCCTTCGAATTGCGCTACGAATTCGATGGGTGGCGAATCCTCATTTCCTGGGTCTGGCGGAAAAAACGCGGAACGATCTTCGCAAAACACCACGTCCGCCCATGTCGTACCATCCCCGCCGGAAAGGAGAACACCCAAGTCGTCGTTATTCCTCAACTTCGGCCACCAGAAGCAAGGTGAAATCGACCATATACTTTGGCCCAACAGCGCTTGTGCCAGGTGAGCGTCGAACAGGGCTTCATCCAGTCCAAACGGTGGATCGTTCGCGGCGGCATCCGCAGCATTGTTCCAGTGGTCGATTTCGCCCGCCTTTCTTCCCAACAAAAACGGCATCCGCATTAGCAAGTGTGGGATGTCGACCACGACTTCTTGCGGACCGAGTACCTCCCGTCGAAACCATAGGTCGACGTCCGCCGTGACAGCCCTGGCAATTATAGTCGACACACCATCGACGCCATACTTAAGCTTGCCATGGAGTATTTGTCTCTCTTCCTGATTGGGAAGAGAGCGACCGGACGCGAGAAAAACTTCGCGGAACGTCGCTGTCGTCCCTCGCGGTTCCCGCTGATCGAACTCCCCGTCTCTCGTTTCTTCAGCCTGTGACAGCAACGAACGAGCCTGTCGAGACAGGAAGTTGAAGTCTTCGGCCGCGAAACCTAGTGCTTCACTGACAGATTGATCGAGATTTGCCTCGACGAACTCGATCTGCGTCTGCCGCACGGCACCCGCACTGCGTAGCTTAGGCCAATACCACGGAAGGAACCCGTTCTCGGCGTCCGCACGACCACGCGTCCACAGCGCGGGATTGGACAGATGACGAGTGTTCAATGCAAGATCGGTACGTGTGGCGTAATCGCCAATGAGATAGCGCAGGTCGAAATCGACATCCGGATTCTTGTTGATCGATACGATGTAGGATGCCGATGAAAAAGAGCGAATATACCCCGCGATCGACTCCGCAGTCAGACGGGCACCGGCGATTCCCAGATGCGCAAGATTGTTGTCGAGAAAGACGAGATCCGCACCATCGAATTTTGTCTTAGGAAGCTCAAGAGCGCCCTCTCCCTCCTGCAAGGCGTCGTTCGCACCAGCGATCAACGCATTTAGCTGCTCCCTCAGGTCTCCGCCAAAAAGTCTATCGATTTCGACTTCGGGCTGAGCGGCTTCCCCGATGGCGTCTTCGAATTCCGAACTGCCTTCGGGGAGATCGTCGCAAACGAGAACCTTCATTTTCTGGCTCCTCTCCAGAACAACTCGAAGGTGGTGGCAAAGCCTTGCTGTGGTTTCACAAAACGCAGGTCGGCCGCACGCCGATGCGCTATCATGCGGGCGATGCTAAGCCCGAGCCCTTGACCTCCCAAGGCTATGGACTGGTTGTCGTGGCTTATCACGAGGCGACGTTCGAAGGGTTCGAACAACCGCTGCGAGTCGTCGAGGGCAACGTCCAGTCCCCGCCCGGTGTCGCTGACGCGGAGCCACTCACGTCCTCCTCCACTTCGATCCCCATCGAAGGCAATTTCCGCCCTCTCCCGATCTAGCATCGCGTTCCAAGCATTGGCGATGACGTTCTGCAATATGGCGTTCCAATCGGCAAACGAGCCTAGGGGAAATCGGAGAGAATCTGATATACCACGCAGATCGAACTCGACACGCGGCACGAGAGGGCGCATCGAACGCACGACTTGTTGGACCACGGGTCGCACCCGCAGCCGCTCAGCCGACGCCGTATCCTCCTCCGAAAGCAGCGGTGCGAACAGTTCCTGCAACGCCTCAAGTCGAATACGCAGTCCGTCGAACTCCTCCGCAAGGGAGTCCAGTTCCGGTATCGTGTGTGCTCTCGCAAGACGCCGAAGCTTCCCGCCCGAACGCTCAAGAAAGCGGGTCTCGCGAGCCAATTCATGAGTCAAGGCCAGAGCGGTCATCCCGGCAGTCGCCAACGGAGCGAGCAGGACGGCTCGCTGATCGAGCACCTCTTCTTCCGCCGCAGCAGATTTCCGGGCTTCCGACACCTCTTGTTTGACTTCCCGGTAGACGGTCGCCGGAATCTCGGTCCTATTTTCGTTGAGGACCCTAAGCGCCCGATCGAATTTCCGTGACGAAGGTTCCTTGGCGCGCGTCTTCTCGGCACCCTGAAGCGAAAGCATGCGGTACCGGTTCGCATAGAGATCGAGTGAAAACCGGACGAGGTCCCGCAATTGGGAAAATGCCGAGTTGGCTTGCAGGCGATCCCTGCTCGATTGAATCTGCAGAATCTCGTCGGGTGAGGCCTTCGCTGCTTCCGCGACGGCCCTCTCATGACCGGTGTCGATTTGGACAGCCCCGAACAAGCGTCCAGGCGCCGGCAGATCCTGCATGTAGCGATTCAGCGTCCGCAGATGATCGGGCAACAATTCGGACACGTTCAGTCTGCGCCCTTGATCCAAAGCGATATGGAGCCAATCCTGTCCGGAACGATCCCCACCTGAACCGTAATACGGTAGGCGAAAGCCGCTGTCGTAAACCGAGACGTTTCCAAAACGGGTCAAGTATTCGCGCATTTCACCAACCGAAATACCCTTCAACTGTTTGCCTTCCGGTCGGAAAACCAAAATCTCGAAACTCACGCGATCGACAAAAGTACCATTTCGACTCTTGCCGGTTTCTACGGGCAACGCGACGGTTTCGCTGAAGACTCTCGCTTCCTCCGACTCTTTCGGGTAACCCGCGTTGAAGTCGACAGCGACAATGGCTTGACCTCCGCGTCGGCCCTGATCAAGACTTCCTCGAACACGGGCCTTCCAATTATCGAACAGGTTGGATCGCGTTCTGTCGAATGCCGCTCGCGCCTCTTCGATCCCTAGCGCATCGACGTCCACATAGAAGTCGTCACGATTGCGGCTGCCAGACAGCTTCGAGGAAGTATCGAAAGGAGAGCGGAGCAGCCAGATTTCTCTTCCCAGAAGTTCCAGCGCATCGGCGTCCCATTCGGCCTTAAGTCCTTTCAAGGCGATGTGCGTTCCGGTCCGGTGACCATCCGGGTAACCCGGCGTCTCGCGCTGCATGTCCCATTCAACTTCAAACTTGTCGAGATCCCGACCACGCGTAATGTTGCTCCAGTCGACTATCGCATAAAGGGTTTGACCGGGCCGATCGACGGACGTGCTCCAGAGCTCCATTTCGGAGGCGAGGAACTGAGCCGACAGACGGCCGATGCCCTTGGAGCCGGTCAATACGCGGCTCAACAGTCTTGAGTTCTCTTGTTCGACCTTGTGAGTGGTGCCGATGCGCATCCAATGATCGAGAAATTCCCTCTTCGACATCCCGTGACCGTCATCCGAGATGGTTATCCCATCCTCGTCGAACCGGATATCGCATCGGATGGCGTCCGCGTCATAAGCATTCTTGATCAATTCCGCCAAGGCTATATGCGCCCGACCGATCAGACGTTCGCCGAGCTCCTGCAAGAGCGCCGCATCGACGTTGAATGTTTCCCTGTTCACGGATCGAATCCTGCTAGACCGTCACCTTCAGATCGTGTCCTAACCAAGGCCTCTGCTGTGAGTAAGCGCGCTGCGACAACCGCCAAGGGACCAGCGGTAGGCGAGTTATCCATAACTAACAACCACCGTTAGAGCTCCTCCACCACGCATAGGGACACAACCGTTTCTCGATGCCGGCGTCAGTGTCGAACAAGACTTCGCGCCGCTCCGAGGGTGCATCTTAGCATTCTGTCAGGCTTTTCGGGAGATCGAGTACGATAGCCGGGAGCGGCGGCCTCCGCGTGAAGGCGGACGGTCTGGTCGCGACGAAGTTCCGGCACGCGGCGAGCCGCAGCAACGCCCCGCAGTTCTATACCGATGCGGTGAGCACCAACACGACGGGGAACATGCCGAGCCACGACGCTGGAGCGCGTGCGCGAGGCTCTCGGTCCTGTAGGCTACGCGTCGTCGGCCGGCGATCTGTGCCCAAAGCTCCACAGCCGTAGGAGAAGCTTCCTCCGCTATCAAACGCTTATGATTGTGGTGGCCGGCCCGCCGCAGGGCACGCGGCGATGAGCGGCGTGCCAGTGCCGGTGGTGTTGCGGATGCAGGGCCACAGCAATGTCAAGGAGCGCCGGAGGCTGCGTAGCGCGGAGTTTCCCCGTCTAGCGATTGAGTTGCCCAACTTCCTCAATGAACGATCCGAGGGACATCAGTTCCGCACGGACCGCCGCAGGGTAATGAGTCCAGAGGCGCGACGGCACGACCAGTTGAACGCCCGACTCCCTCATCTCGCGAAACTGCCCCTCCGACACGCCCTCCTGGACTGTCAGCAGGTGCTTGGTTTCGATACGACGCGCTTCGTTGAGAATCTGACGCCACCGGTCGCGACAGGTCGTCTTGACGGCGAGCATCCTGAGCCGTTCCGAAGGAAAAGCCGGATCCCTGTAAAGCGCCTGCGAGGGAAACAGGAAGTCCGGTTTTCGCCCCGGCTCGGACTCCGCCCCGTGGGCGAACTGGTCAGTTTCGCGGAGCCCCTCCTCCAACAGGATTTCCCGGGCCTGCAGCTCGAGGGAACGGCCCGCACGTGTCTTCCTCCGCTGCAGGATGCTCTGCGCCCGCGAGACAAACTCCCCGATGCTCAGGAAACCCTGACGTATGCGCGGCATCTCAACCGCTTCCTCGACGCTGAGAAATATCTCGTATTCGCAGTCACGGCGACGGAGCAGGCGGTCGTCGGGACTGCGTTCTTTCTCCAGACGCATCTCGACCGATTTGGCGACGATCTCCGCTCCAGTCGGGAATGACGACAGCCAGGCTGACGGAATGTTCTCTCTGTCGAGCCTGCAAGTCGCCGCCGGAAACGTTGTCGCGGGCACGAGCGGCCCGTCGTCGAGCGACCAGATCGACCAGTGACCGGGTTCCAGCGGCCCCAGTCGTTCTTCGAAGAGATTCTCTTCGGCTTCGGACCGACAGACCCAGACCCGGCAATCCGTCACTGTCCCGCCGGAACCCGGGAGGAACGCAAAAACGGCGATCGCGCCGGTGCTCTCAGGATCGAGCAGTGGAGAACTCCGACCGCCGAACCCCGTCATGCGAGCTTCGTTCCGCGTACCGCCACGCAATGCGTTGTTGTACCAGACGGCGCGGACACGCCTCGTCTCAACGTCGTGAGAGTCGATCCGGAGCGGCAAGTGCGTGTCCGGGTTCTCCCGCTCCGGCCGATCGAGGACCGGGAGGATGGCGAAAAGCACCTCGCGCGGAATGTACGGCCCGGCCTGATGGGCGCGATTGGCGAGCGTGTCGTTGCCCGACAGGCGTTTGGCATACCAGATCGTGCCTTCCCGACCGGTATCCGACATCCAGTCGGCGAAGTCGGAGACGGACACTACATTACACCTCTTATCTCGGACGTCGGTGCGCCGGTCGCCAGCCAGTCTGCAACCGCGTCGACGATGGCGTCGGGCGAGCTTCCGCCCGGACCCCGCATGGCGCACTCCCATACGGTAAGGCAGCGCCAGCCCAGCTCGCGCAGGGCATCGAGCACTTCGTTGTCGCGCTCCCGGTTGCGTCCGATCTTGGCAGACCAGAACTCGCGACGGGTGCCGGGCAGCCTGAATAGATGGCAGTCGTGCCCGTGCCAGAAACAGCCGTGGACAAGGATCACGGCCCCATATTTCCGCAAGACGATGTCCGGCTTGCCCGGCAGTTCGCGAGCGAAGAGCCGGAATCGGAAGCCACGCGCATGCAGTCCCCTTCGGATAACCAGCTCGGGTTTCGTGTTGCGGCTCCGGACCGCGGACATCATCCGGCTGCGCGTCTGGGGATCAACCGTGTCAGGCAACCTCTCTACGCCTCTGCATGTGCTCGCCGCAGATCCAAGGAGCCATGTGGCGTGCAATGGCCTCGACAACGGGCACGACGACCGCGTTGCCAAACTGCCGATAGGCCTGCGTGTCAGACACCGGAATGCTGAACGCTGCCTCTCCCTGGTCGTCGAAGCCCATCAAACGGGCACACTCGCGCGGGGTGAGACGTCTGGGATTCCGCCCAGACTGCCGAATGAGAACTTCCGATCCGTCCTTGTAATATCGGGCGGACAGCGTCCGCGCGACATCATCGGGTCCGCAAAGACCGAAGCCGAACCCGTTGCCTCTCCGGCGATGCTTCTCGGCGTATTTTCGGAGGTAAGTCCAGAGGTGGTCCGAGAGAGTGTACTTGGACAGCACACGTCCGCGATCGTCGGTATATCGAGGCTCCGGTTCCTCGGACCCGTCCTCTCGGTGAAGCACGGTGCCCAGACGAGGTCCGTCGTCGGAGTTCGGGATTCCGATGTCCTCCAGAGAGAAGCCATCGGAATCCCGGAAGCCCGCTATGAAGATTCGTTCCCGGTGCTGGGGCACGAAACCCTGGGCGTCGAGGACGCGGCAACTGATGTGGTATCCGAGTTCCTCGCCAAGGGTCCGGGAGATGACCTCGAAAGTCCTGCCACGGTCGTGGCTCACAAGATTCTTGACATTCTCCAAGAGGAAGGCACGGGGTCGGTGATGCTCGATAATCCGGGCCACATCGAAAAACAGCGTGCCCTGTGCGTCGCATCGAAATCCGTGTTCGTGCCCCAGCGCGTTCTTCTTGGAAACGCCGGCGATGGAGAACGGTTGGCACGGGAACCCCGCCAGCAGGACATCGTGCGTGGGGATCTCACTTGCAGGGATTGCAGTAATGTCCCCCGCAATGTCGTGCTGACAGTCGAAATTCGCCAAGTAGGTCTCTTGGGAGAAACGGTTCCATTCGGAAGAAAACACGCACCGGCCCCCGATCGCGTCGAAACCCCTTCGCATTCCGCCGATACCGGCAAACAGGTCGATGAACGAGAACCTGTCGGCCGCGCGTTCTTTCTCCCGCACCAACGCCGAAAGGTATTCGACCGCCGCTTTCCGGGGAACGGTCTCGCCGTTTTCCCAACGGTAAATGGTTCGGAGCGAGTAGCCCGTCCGCTCCGCTACGTCCTGCCGCGAGAGCCCCGCCTGGTACCTAAGCCGGGAGAAGTCTGGCGACATTGCTCGCCTATCCGGACAAGGGACGAACTTTGACATCTTGGCATAAGATACATCATTCGAAACTCCAGACAGGCATAAAGGCGAATCGGAGCTGTGGCGCCCACTTGAGATCGCCTCGGCGGCGACAGCCAATGCAGTCTCCCCCTTCCGCAACCGCTGCATAAGCCTCCGACTGCGTTGGTCGGCGATCAGCCCGACATCAGATAGCGCGATCACGCTCACCGCTGGATCCGCGACCCATGGCGCCTCCGGCGGAGCGGCCCGCAGTGCGAATGTCACGGAACGTTTCCTACGGGGAGGTATCGTTCGAGGAATTCCGCGATCCTGCCCGCCATGCGCTCGCGGGTCGCCGGTCCGGGGCGGTGTCCGGCGTGCCGGTATTCGGCCAGCTCCGCCGGCCTGCCGGCCGCGCGCAGCAGGTCGAACAGCTCGAAGCTGTGTTCGGGCGGAATCCGCCGGTCGCGCGTCCCGGCGAGCAGCAGGACCGGGGCGGCGAACTTGCGCACGTTGTTGAGCGGCGAGATCCCCGCCAGCATCGCCTCCGGCAGGTCGCGGCTCCCGAGAAACTCCTGCCACGCCGCACGGTTGCCGGGGCTGTCCCAGTCGCGCTTCCAGAAAGCGACCGCGTCGGTCACCGCGTTGATCGCGATTCCCGCGCGGAAGGCATCGGGGCCACGGCCGAGCACGGCGAGCGCGAGAAAGCCCCCGAAGCTGCCGCCGAGCAGCGCGATCCGGCCCTCCTCCGCATGGCCCCGGGCGACCGCCCAGCGGGCGGCGTCGAGCACGTCCAGCTGCAGGCGCCCCGACAGCGAACCCCTGCCGGCCTCGAGGAAGTGCCGGCCGTGGCCCGACGAGCCGCGATAGTTCAGGTTCAGCACCGCATAGCCCCGGGCGCCGAGGAAGCGGACCATCGGCGGCGCGGGCCAGAGTCGCCGCTGCCACGGGCCGCCATGCAGTTCCAGCACCAGAGGCGGCGGGCCGGCGCCGTCCGCGCGCCGCGGCAGGGTGAGGTAGCCGTGCAGCATCAGCCCGTCGCTCGCCGGAAAGCTCACCGGGCGCGACGGCGCCGCCGGCCGGTCGTAGACCGCGAGCGGCCCGGCCGACAGCAGCCGCGAGGTCCCGGCCCCGAGGTCGAGCAGATAGCGGCGCCGGTGGATCGCCGGGCTCATCGCCTCCACCACCGCGAATTCGAGCGCCCGGTCCGCGCTCACGAAGTCGATCCGGACGGGCCCGCCGCCGAGCCGTTCGCGAAGCGCCGCGTAGCCCGCCCCGAGCCGGGCGTCGAAATGAACCACCTCCTGGTAGCCCGGAAAATGCTCCGCCAGCAGGGGCCTGCTCCCGCCCGCCCCGTCGAACAGCGCGAACCCCCTGTGGACATCGATTCCGGGCCGTTCGTGAACCACCTTCTCTTCCCCGGTCGAAACATCGATCCGGACCAGCGCGACCGATTCCCGGCCGCGGTTCGACAGCGCCCACACCGTGTTGTCGGCCTGCACGACGCCGAAGGTGTCGAATCTGGTGTAGGCGGGCGGGTAGCCGAAGACCCGGCGCCACGCCTCCTCGCCCGTCCGGGTCTGGAACTCCCGCTCCCCGTAAGGCACCGATACGATCCGCGCGGGAATCCGTCCGCCCGGGCCGACCAGCCAACTCAGCACGCGGCGGCCGTCCGGGTCGGCGACTTCGCAGCGCGCCGCGACCTCCGCCCCGGCCGGCGACGGGTCGACCGTGCAGCGGTAGAGCGGTCTCGCCCCCCGCCTGCCCCGTGCGAGGAGCACCGGGGCGGCGGGCCTGGGAAACGCGACCACGCGCGGCCTCTCGGCGGACGGGACGCCTCCTTTCCCGGTGAGCGCGACCTCGGAAACGGCTGTCCCGTCCGCGCCGAAAGTAACCCGGAAGAGCTCCCCGCTCCGCGAAACCCCGTACGCGGTGTCGCTGTCCTCCCCCCAGCGCATGCGCGCCAGGGGCCGCTCCGGCAGCCCCCGGGATTCGCCCGTCACGGTGTCGACGACATCGAAGAACCGGCGGTCCCCGCGCTTGCGCAGCACGATCGTCTTCGAGCCGTCCCAGGAGAGCATGTGGCCGGTCTCCGGCGGCGCGCGGTGCAGCCGGTCGCCGGCCGTGCCGCTCGGGGCCGGGATCGTCAGCGAGACGGCGAGGCAGGCGGCAACGGGTGCACCCCGAAACCGGCGCCGCAATCCCTTCATTGGCGCCGAGCCGCGCGCAGCAGGATGTCGACGATCCGCGCGCGGCCGAGCCGGCGCGCCTGCGCGAGCGCCGTCTGCCCCCGATCCCGTCCGCAGCGTCCGTAGTCCGCGAGCGCGGGGTTCGCCTCGACAAGCACCGCGGCGATCTCCGGACGGTCCAGCGCGATTGCAGCGCAGATCGCACCCGCGGCGCGCCCTCCCGCGGAGGCGCCGAGCCCGAGCAGGAATACCGCCATCTCGGTATGGCCGCGCAGCGCGGCGGCCATCAGCATCGGCCGGCGCAGCAGGCGCCCGTCGGCGAAACGCGGATGGCTCACCGCGATCTCGTGGTCCGGGTCGAGGCCGCGCGCGGCAACGCGCCGCAGCCCGGTCATGTCGCCGGTCCATACCAGCCCGGCGAGACCTCCCTCCGGGTTCGGCGGCAACACGGTCCGGGCAGCCTCCGGAACCGCGATGCCCGAGATGCCGATCCGCGCCAGCAGCGTATCGAGCACTCCGGCGTCGACCGTGCGGTCGCGTGGGCAATACAGCCCCGTCATCAGCGTGTCGCCGATCGCATCCGTTTCGTCGCTCGCCCCGCGGTTCAGATAAAGGCGCCACGTGACGCAGCGAAAACGGTCCGCCTCGAAGATCAGGTACTCGGCCGGCCCCAGCAGGGACTCCCCGGTCCCGGCATCCAGCGCGGCGAACCCGAGGCGCCTGAACAGTGGGTGGGTCCGAACGTTGTGTTCGAGACTCTCGCGGCCAGCGCTCCGGTAAACCTCGCCCCGCCCCAGCATCCGCAGGCGGAGACGCAGCACCGGCACCTTCCAGCGCCGCGCCGACCAGTGCGCTTCGTAGGCCTCCATCTTCCCGCCGGTATCCTCGAGCCGGAGATGGCGGTGCGCCTCGCGGTCGGCGTCGGCCAGCCCGCCGGCGAACACGATCCGGTTGTCGGCCCGGTCGATACCCCGCCACTGGCCGAGCGCGTCCGCCGGCGGGACAAGCACGAGAGCGGCCGGCAACAGCCAGCCCGGCATCCCGCGTCCCGCTTTCCTCTCTTTCATAGCGTCCGGGAAACCCGTCCCGAGGCGTGGACCCTGACGGCGAAGGGTCGCATCGTGAGGCGTTCCGATCAACAGAGCGCGGCGGGGCGGCGGGCGGCGGGGTAGGGGAAGGCAACCGGCGCCCGGTACCGCGCACCGCATATCCCTTCAGCGCGACGCTCCGAACGCCCCCAGCAGCCGATCCCGCTCGAAGATGCCGCCCACCTCGCGGTGGTCGTTTCCGTAGAACCGGCCCTCGATCGAGCCCGCCGTGTCCGACCGAAACGCGCCGTCCGCCAGCGGGATGTCGTTCCAGCGAAGGTCGGCACGCGCGCGGCCGCCGGTATCCGCGATGCCGGTGAGCGCGACATCGACATCGGGGCGCGCGAAATCGTCGATCTCGATCGCGGCATCGCCCTCGACGCGCTGCCCCGTCCGAGTGTCGATCCCGACCAGCGTGCCCCGCCAGGTGCCGCCCCCGATCTCCGTCGGGTTCGTGCCCGGCGACGCTCCGAAGGAGACCGCCACCGTATCGTCCACCATCGCGAACACGCTGTTCTCCAGCCAGCTTCCGTACACGCCGGCGTCGTCGCCGCGCAGCATGCGGTCCGCGAGCGCGGCGACGTCCAGCGGTCCCGATGCGATGGCCGCGAAGCTGTCTTCGCCCTCCAGCCGCTCGCCTCGCCGCCAGTCCCACGGTTCGACGAATTCGCCCCGATGGATGCCGCGCCGGTTCGAGCGGGCCCGCTCTTCCTCGCCAGCGTACTCGTCGGAAAACTGCCGGTAGGCCAGCGCCCAGCCGTTCGCCACCAGCCAGGCGTTCAGGTCCACTCCGCCCGAGGAGCAGACGCCGACCGTCCGTCCGAAACGGTCGGTCTCGCCGCCTTCGCACGTCATGCCCTCGGCGCGCGACATCAGCGCTTCCGTGGCCGCCGCGCCGCAGTCCCATGTCCGGCCCCATGCGCGGCAGGTCTGCCTCACCTCCGGCGCGTCGATGCCGAACAGCCGGTACCGTGTTCCGTCGACATCGACGGTGTCCGCGTCGATCACCCGGACCTGGCTGGGTGTTGGGGTTTCCGTCGCGGTCGGCGGCTCGTTCTCGCCACCACCGCCACCGCCGCAGGCGGCCAGTGCGGCGATCGACGCCATCGCCGCGAATTTGCCGAGGTTCAGCACCGTGTCGGACCTCATGGCGGATTACCGGAGACTGCGGTTCTCCCAGCATAGCAGTCGGACAGGCGCATCGCCGTTACCCCCCGGAACCGAGTGTCGAGAGTTGCGAACAAGGTGCGTCGCCGCCGAGCCGTCCCGTGGCGAAATTGTCGCCGGGGTGGATAGCCGCAGCCATCGCGCACCGTAACGACGATCTTCTGCCTTCCCGCGCGGTCCCGCGTCTCGTCCTCAGGAGTTTGAGAGAAGCCTTGAGCCGGTCGGCGTTGAGGTGTCCCGGGGAAGGACATCCCTCCGCCATCCATCACCGGCACGAGGAGACAGATTATGACAGCGATGGCGATGCCCGGCAACACGGCGGCGACCTTCTTGATCCATTATTTCGGGGGCGGTCTCGACGGCGACGACCGTTTCGTGGTCGAGCGGTACAAGGCCTTGGCCTCGGGCGACATCCGTCCGGTCCGGGACGGCGCGGAGAATGCGAAGCGCGGGCGCATCGTGGTCTCGCGCGAGGAGGCCGAGGCGATGCGCCCGGACCGCACGGAGATCATCGTCTGCACCGGGCTTCGCACCCGCGGCGGCAAGCAAAGCTGGGGTTCGATCGCGGCCGGCATCCTCTGCGACCGCAGACAGAAGGGCTGAACGAGCCTCCGGGGCGTCCCGTCGACGGCGTGTCGGCGGGGCGCCCGCCGCGTCTATTTCACTCACCTCGGGAGCACATCATGGCCGATGCGAATCCCTCCGCGCATGCGAAGGACCGGGAGCGGCGCCGCCTGAGAGCCGCTGAGCGGATTGAGTGTGCTCGCGGTATTTGATGGCGGGGTGATCGGGTTGTTCGATGGGTTTCGGTCGTGGGGTCGATCATGACGGCGCGGGTGTCGGACGGCCGTCGGCGCGTCAAGCCGCTTTGCGGCTCCTCCGCTTCGCTCCGGC
>JAJDVM010000011.1 GCA_022826125.1 Defluviicoccus sp. | reverse complement strand
GGATCGACACCCGGACAGGCCAGCGCATCGAGGGCGACGCCGCGATCATGATCGACGATTTCGCGCGCCCCGATGTCGATGTCGCGCTCACCGGCATCATGGGTACCGGCGGCCGCGCGCGGGCCGACCTTCGCTGGAACGACATCCCGTTGGCGAACGGCGCGTTTCGGTCGGACACGGCGGGCTCGATCGAGGGCCGGTTCTACGGAAACGACCACCGCGAAGTGGGCGGTACGAAGTGCTGCGGGAGCTGGTCAAGCGCACCGGTTGATTCCCTCTTCCATTATCGATGCGTGGATGGCCGCGAACGACGCGGCATGGCTAACGCTGTCAACGATCCGGACCGATCCGGCTGCCCGACGAAGTCGAGCTGTTCCTCGCCGAAAAGGTTAAACACCCGGCTGCTGGTGGAACGTAAGTCGCGGTCGGGGTCCTGAAGATCCTGAACCCGCTGAAGCGCTTGGAACCTTCGGTCCCTTTGGAAATCGGCGCTGTAGTTCGTGGGAGGTATCGAGGCTTGCGTCAGCGCCTACTGCCGACGACGGTGAGCCAGTCCGGGGCGTCGTCCTCCTGGACGGTCCAGAATTCATCGCTCACCGGCGCGTCGCTTGAGCCAGGCACTTCGATCCCCAGATTCCGGTATAAATTCCATGTCCTTGGGCCTCCGCCCGCATGTCCGGCATTGCCAATCCGCCCGCCTGTGGCCATAAGAATGTCCACCGTGACCGCCGTCCATGCGCCAGAATGTCGATGCCGCCCGCAAACAAGTTTCCGCCGTTCAGCTTCACGGATCAGCCCCGGCGTCTGATCACCACGTGGAGAGGGACGCCGATGCGCCGGTCCCGAGAGTCCGTCAAACTTATTGTGAAGGGCGACGGGCGGACGGACGGCGCCCTCCGGACGCACCTGCCGCCGCCGGTTTACCGACGGGAACCCTGACCATGGGTCCGTCGGAGAGCGCATCGCACCAAACCCTGACACGTCAACAGCGCAACATGGCGCTGACGGAGCCGATCGCCCGCCTGTCTCGCGACCGGCGGGTGATGTTCAAGGACGACCCGGCGCTGGCCGAACGGCTGGACGTGCAGTACCTGGCGCTGAGCGCGATCGACTTCGTCATGGAGCGTTCGGCGATCGAGGCCGGCGCTTTGCCGGACGACATCGTCGCGCACATCGCCGACGAGGCAGTACGCATGAAGCCGGCGCTGACGGAAGCGCAGGCCCGCAAGGCCGGGCAGGTCATCCTCGATCACCTTTCCAATGCGCGCGAGGGCCACAAGGCCTTCCGCGTGGAGTACTACGACGCGGGTCGGAGCGGCTTCTCGTTCCAGGATTTCCGTCTTCTCGCGCTCTCGGCCGCCGACGACGGGTCTCCGCGGTACAAGCTCGCCCGCGGCGCACAGACGCTGACGCTTGCGATGCTCGACATAGCTCCCGAGTTCGCGCAGGAGGCCGAGGCGATCATGATCCGCAAGGCGGTGGAGCGCGGGCGCTTCGAGGACGCGCGCACGCTGGCGCGGCGTTCCCGGATGCGCTCGATCCACTACCGGCAGTTCATCGAGGACCGGCTGTTCCAGGTGCGTCGCGCCGCCGACCGCGTCAGGTGGAGCGAGGAGGTGCTGCCGGAGCTTGACGAGGCCCGCACGCATCTCGACGAGCGGCGGAAGTACGAGGCGGCGATCGTCGATTCGATCCGCGAGCATATTGCGCACGCCGACGGCGACACGCGCGACAGCCTTGTCGAGCTCAAGACGACGATCGATGACTGCCAGCAGCGCCATGCGGCGCTGTTCGAGCGGGTGATGACGGCGTCGGAGGAGTTCCGGCAGCTCCAGGTAAGCGCCTTCCGCGCACGCCTTGTGTCCGACGTTCCCGACCTTGAGGACCGTATCCTGTGTCCGCTTCTGGCCGCGCCGATGGGCACCGTCGCCGGCATGGGCGACGAGATCGCCGCTGCCTTCGCCGCTCCCTCTCCGCCACCGCTGCTCGATATCGCGATACTGTTCGAGGCCGTGACGCAGCCGAGACTCCTGCGAGATCCCGCCGGTACGGACGAGGAGGGCGACCTGATCGCGATCGAGCGGGTTCCGCCCGAGTTCGACGCCGACGATATCCGCGAGGCGCAGGACTGGCTGGTGCGCACCATCGCCGCGCGCACGCGTCTGGACATGCATTCGGCGATCGGTCTTGCCGAAGACCAGGGCATGGCGGAGTCCACCCTGCGCTGCATCCTGTTCCTGATGCTACGGTCGTGGTGCCCGGAGGATGATCCGCTGGGGGTGATCGCGTCGATCGACGGAGCGATAGCCCACGAGCGGGTGGCGGGCGACAACCTGGTACTCGCGAGGGATGCCGGACGATGACTGGCCTGACCAATCTGAGCGAGGCCCAGAAGGCGGTCCTTCTCCTCAACAAGGGCCTGTCTCCGCGGGCGTCGGCCCTGCGTGGCGATGTCGACTACCGCCAGTTGCTGGCTCACTGGCGCGCCGATCCTGAGTTTCGGACCCTGGTGCATGAGCTTGCGCCGATGCTCGGCCTCCGGGTGATCGACGCTCTGGAGCACGCGATCGTGCTCGCGCCGCTCGGACCGGAGAGCGTTTTCGCGGCGACGCTGACGGATCTGCGCCGCGATCTGGGCGAGATGCCGCGTGGCGCGCTCGCGCTCATCCACGTGGCGGTCGCGGCGACCTTCTTCCCGACGGCGGCGGTGCTGACGGGCATGCAGGAGGATCGCGCGGAGGTGACCGCGACGCCGGCGCGGATAGCGTCGCTGCTGCGCGAGCACTGCCGTCGTCTTGACGAGGAGGCCCCGGATCCCGACCTGGAGGAGGCGGGGCTGGTGGATGCTTGGCGCGAGTTGGCGCGCCTGCCGGAGACCAGACCCGACGGCAGCCAGCGCGCCGGCCTGGGCTCGCTTGCCGGCATGGTCAAGCTGGTGCTGAACCAGCTTCACGAGCACGGGATGATGCATACCCTCGATACGGCGGACGGTGAGACCTACATGGCGACGCCGCGCTACCGGCTTCAGGTGCGGGAACTCGCGGCGCACGAGCTGTTCGAGCGCTGCGCCTCGGTCCTGCCGGGTTTTGTGGATGCCGGGGGCCGGTGAATGCGGTGCATCACGCGCATTCACCTCTCCGACTGCGGCTGGCACGAGGCGTACTATCCGGGCACCGGCGTATTTCTTGCCGATCCGCGCACGGGCGAGCCGGTTCACACCGTGTTCAGCCTGGAGAACACCGGCGGCAAGACATCCTTCCTGTCCCTGGTTCTGAGCTGCTTCGACACCAGTGAGCGACGTTTCCTGAAAACGCTGATCCGTCCGAACCAGAAGTTCGGCGACTATTTCGGGGACGTGCCGGCATTCATCCTGGTGGAATGGGACCTCTCCGGCGGTCAGTCGGGTTTGCTGGAGGCGGAGCGCCTGGTCACGGGCCAGGTGGTGGTGCCGCGCGGCGAGGGCCGCCAACGCGAACTGGAACGCCGTTTCTTCACGTTCCGGAGCGTGCCGGGTCTCTCCTTCGACGACATCCCCGCGCCGGGTCTCGCGGGGCTGGAGCAGCACGGCCGCCTCAGGGGCCATCGGGATGTGCAGCAGTGGCTGCACGCGATGCGCTCGGACCATCCCGGCAACTTCCAAGACTTCGTGCGGCAATCGGACTGGAAGCGGAAGCTCGCCGAGGAGAAGATCGATACCGAGCTTCTGAAGGCCCAGGTGGACTTCAACCGCAGCGAAGGAGGAATCGAGGAGTTTCTGGATTTCCGGAGCGAGGCGCAGTTCCTGTGGAAGTTCCTGGCGATGACGGTGCCGGACGGGGAGGCCAGTGCAGTGCGGGGCCTGCTCGCCGAGCACGTGGCGAAGCTCTCGGACCTGCCCCGTCTGCAACGGCGCCGGGATGCGATGGACCGTCTCCGGGAGAAGTTCGCGCCTTTCGTCGCGGTCGCCGCCGAAGCCCAGTCGGCAAGTGAGGAGGTTTCGCGCCGGAGCCGCGATGCGTCTTCCCTCAAGACCGCGCTCGACGAGCACGCGGATCGGGCAAGGCAGCTCGCGGAAGAGTCCGCCGGGGCGGCGGAACGGAACGAGGCAACTGCGGACGAGGCGGAGGCGGCCCGTGGGCGGGCGAAGATCGAACTCGCCTCGGCCGCGGTCGAGACGGCGCGGAGGAGACACGAAGCAGCCGTGGCGGCCGCCACTGCCTGCGAGGAAGGGCGTGTACAGGCGCTCGCACGCAACCGTCTCCTTCAGGCTACGGTGTCGATGCGCGACATTCTCGACGACCGAGCACGAAGCGAGACGCTGCGGGAGGCGATCGACGCGGAACATGCCGACCTGACCCCGCGCCGGGATGCTCTCCGCGGCATCGGCGCCGACCTCGTCGCCACCCTGGGCCGGCGGGCGGCATCGCTGCGTGAGCGCCAGTGCACCCTCTCGGCGGAAGTCCGGGAGCTCAGGGAGGCCGCGCTCGCGGCGGACGCCGAACGGACTACGGCATCGGACACCGCCCAAGCGGAACGCCGCGAGGCGGAGCGGATCGACGTCGACCTCGGCCATGCGCGCGACTTCCGCGCCGGACTTGAGGAGGACCGGGTGATCGGGCCCGGCGAGGGTGCCGATGAAGCGGCGCGGCGCCACGCGGAGGCCGCACGGACGGCGGAGGAAGAGGCTGTCGGGTTTCGCCGCCGGGCCGAGGCTGCAGATCTGGATGCCGCGCGGCATCGGGAGCGCCAGGGCGATCTCAAGGCCGAGCGCTCAACCCTGGAGAGCGAAGCGGCGACGTTGCGGACGACTGCCCGCGAAGGCGAGGAGAAGCGCCGTGACTTGGCCTTCGATCCGACCGTGCTGGAGCTGAGCGGCGAGAGCGACATCGACCCAGATTCGGAGGCGGTGGCGCGCTTGCTGGCGGATGCCAGAAGCAGGTGCACGGCCGGGCTGCGCGAAGACGAACGGCGCCAGGAAGTTCTCCAGGCCGACCGCGAATCGCTTGAAGCCACTGGCCTCGCGTCGATCGACACGGACGTCCGCGCGGTGGCCGAACGACTTCGCGACTCCGGCGTCGTCGACGCCCAGCCCTATGCCGTCTATCTATCCGATATCCTGCGCTCGCCTGGGGAGTTGCGCCGCTTCGCCGAGCACGACCCGGCCCGCTTCGCCGGCGTCGCCGTTCCCAACCGCAACGCTCTCGATGCCGCACGACGGGCGCTGGAGACCGGTCCTCCGCCGAGTCGCCCGGTGACTGTGGCGGTCGCCGGGGATACCCCGGGAGAGGCCGCGGCCGACCGGTTCGTGCTCCCCGTGGACGAGCCGGCCGCATACGACCGGGAGGCCGCCCGGGAGCTGCGGCTGCGGATCGACAACGATCTGGAGGACGTGTCGTCGTCGATCGACGCGCGGCAGACCCGCATCGAGCAGCTGGAATCCATCCTGCGGGAGCTGGAAGCGTGGCGGGAACGTTTCGGAGGCGGCCGTCTCGACGGGATGTGGAGGTATGCCGAGCGCAAGGAAGCCAGAATCGCGGAGATCGCGGGCGAGATCGACGTGTTGTCCCGGCGGATCGACGCCGCCGGGCGGGACGCCCGAGACTACCGCGGCCAAGCCGGCGAACGCGACGGGGAGGCCCATGCGTGCACCGAGCGCTCGCGCCGCGCCGAGGAGTACCACGCGCAATGGGGGTCTCGGGTCGACGTCTGGCGCAGAGCGCACCTCGCTCACCGGCAACGGGCCGTCGAGGCGGAACGCCTCGCCCGGGAGAAGGAGGCGGAACGGGACCGCCGCGACGGTGAGGCCGCCGCCCGCGGGAACGAGGCGGCGGAAGCAGCAGACCGGGCCTCCGTCATGGAGCGCGAGGCCGGCGGCATCGCCTATTCCGGGCCCGGCGGGCGTGCCGACGGGGAACTCGACGCCCTCCGTCGCGCATACGAACGCGATCTTGAGGCACTGACGGCCCTGGAACGCGAGCGGGTGGGCGAACTGCGCGGCCAGCACCAGGAGATCGAGCGCGCCCTTGCGGACAAGGAGGACCGTTTCGCGGAGGCGTTCGGCGATCTGGAACGAGCCACGGTCGAGGCGGAGGCGGCGCGCGACGGCCTACGAGAAGCCGCCACCGACGCGGAGTCGGCGCTCGAAGCCGCGCGCGAGGCTGCATCGACCGCCCGTGCAGAGGCGGATGGCGCAGGCAAGGATTACCGCACGGAGAACGAGAGGCAGACCCGGGAGATACGACCGGAGCCGCTGACCGAAATGCGCTCGCTCACTCCGGAGGCGCTTGCCCGCATCGCACCCCGTGCGGAGGTGGCCATCGTCGAACAGGAGGCCATTGTCGCGCGCGAGGCCGATGCCGGGCGCCGGGCGCGCGAAGAGGCTGCCAGGCACGCAAGAACGGCCGCATCATGCGCCGACCGGGCCGCCACCCTCGGCGGCGTCCTGAGTGATGACGACGCTCCGGCGGGACGGATGGAGCTTCCGCGCGAGGCCGAGGTGGCCGCGCTGGTCAACGCCACGGTCGCCGCGCTCGGTCGCGCCCGCGACGCCCTAGGCGAAGCGCACAAGGCGGTCTACGGGAGGTACGACGACATCCGCAGGTTCGCCAACTCCGACGCCTTTAGGGAACTCAAGAGTGAACGGGAGGTCGCCGCGCATCTCGGCGCCAGCGATCCGCTGGTCGCAGCGGAGAACGCGGAGAGGACCGCGGGGCTGATCGACGACCGCCTGAAGACCATCGAGCACGACCTGTCGCGTCTCGACGACGACCTGGAGGCCTGTATCGCGGAGCTGGAGCGGCTGCTTCGGACCGCCCTGCACATCCTCAAGCGGATGGTCCGCGACGGGCGTATTCCCGACCATGTGCCGCGCTTCGGCGGACAGCCAGTGTTCCGAATGAGCGCGGACCTCTCGCGGATCTCGGTTGATCAGCGCAGGGAGATCCTGCGCGGCTACGTGACCGACCTCGCGGAGACCGACCGGATCCCGGAGACGGGCCAGGACATCGCGGCCGAACTGGTCGAACGGATGACCGCCGCGCTCGGCAGGGACACCCTCGGCATCCGCCTGCTGAAGCCCAAGGGCGAGGGCGATAGCGAGCACATGCCGATCAACCGGGTGAGCGTCTCCGGCGGGGAGCTGCTTACCGCCGCAATGATGATCTACCTGGTGTTGGCGCGGCTGCGCGCGGAGGCGATGCACGGCGGCTCGAACGAAGGCGGCGTCCTGATCATGGACAATCCCCTAGGCAAGGCGAACAAGGCCCTGTTGCTCAAGACCCAGATCGGCCTCGCCGACGCCATGGGGATCCAACTCTTCTATACCACCGGCGTGCAGGACACGAACGCGCTTGCCGAGTTCGAGAACATCGTGCGGCTTCGACGCATCGGCCAGTCTCGCGGCTCGCGTCGCATCCATGTGGAGGTCGAGGCCATGCGCGCCCATATCGACAGGCGGGCGGCTGAGGACACCGCAGGGTCGGCCGTGGCGGCCGAGTAGCATGGCGTCGTTCGGCGACGAGCTGCGCGCGCTCGGCAAGCGACGCATCGGCCTGCCGGAGCTCCGCGCCGCCTGGCTCCGCGCCCATCCCGAGGCGCGCGAACAGCCGGACCTCCGGCGCCTTCTTCTCCATGCCCTGCGAGACCTAGAGCGCGAGGGGACGGTCGATCTCCCCGCACGGGGATGGGACAGCTCCGGCTCTCCAGCACTTCCGCGCACCGTCCGCCTGCGATATGCGGCGCAGGGCCGCGTCGCCCCGTCGCCTCAGGCGTGGCTGCCAGCCCTCGCCTTCGCCGCCGACGAGCGCCATCCCGTACGGCGGGCCGACCTTCGGGCCGTCAACGCGTTCATGCTGTCCGCGCGCGACCGCACGCCGGTGCCGGCCCCGACGAGGGAGCGCTCGCTGCAGATATTCGAGGACGAGAAGCGCCTCGACGATCTGCGCAAGGGCGAACTGGCCCTGTTCGAGGGCCGCGTGACGCTTGCCGATCTCCACTGCTATCCCGTTGCGCCGCCGCTGCCATACGAAATGCCCCCGAAACCGGCGCCGGGGGAGCCGGTCCTAGTGCTGGAAAACTATCACTCCTACGATAGCTTCCGCCGGTGGAACCGCGAGGCCGCCCTCTATGCGGCGATCGCCTATGGCGGCGGCAACGCCTTCCGGCAGGGCGCCGGCAACCTCGACGATGTGATCGACCGCGCGCACGCGGAGGGGGCCATGTATCTCGGCGACCTCGATCCCGCCGGCGCCCGGATACCGATCGGGGTCAACCGGCGACGGCGGTCGGAGGGACGGGTGGCGCTCCGGCCGCATCGCGGCCTCTACGGGTGGCTCCTCGCGCACGGCCGCCGGCGGTCCTTGGAGCGGGCACCGGAAAATGCGGAGATCGATGGACTTGGCGAGGTGTTTCCCGCTGGCCTCGCACGGGCGCTCACGGACCTCTGGTCGGAAGGACACCGCATTCCGCAGGAGAGCTTCGGCATGGAGCAACTCCGGGGGGACGGGGCAGAATTGGCGGTCCCTGACGCCGGTTGATACGTGCGTGCCCCCGGTTGCTGCCGCGCCGACGCTCAGGTCGAAATTGCGGATCATCCGGCAATCCTCGATCGAAGCCGCGTGCACCTGTTCTATCGGTGACTGTGGGTGGAGTGGCCCGACGGCGGGGACCCGACCGCAGCCAGGCCGTCGAGTACTGCATTTGCCGCCCGATAGCAGCCCCATCCCGGACGTGGCCGATCTCCGTTACGGCGGGCGATGGTAGCGGCTGCCCACACCGGCGACGATTTCGACACGGGACTGCGGGACGGTTCGGTGGGGACGTACCTTGTTCGCAACCCTCGACATTGAGTTCCGAGGGGTAACGGCGATGCGTCTGTTCGACTGCTATGCTGGGGGAACCGCAGTCTCCGGTCATCCGCCATGAGGTCCGACACGGTGCTGAACCTCGGAAAATTCGCGGCGATGGCGTCGATCGCCGCACTGGCCGCCTGCGGTGGCGGCAGCGGCGGGAACGACCCGCCGAGCGCGACCGAAACCCCAACACCCAGCCAGGTCCGGGTGATCGACGCGGACACCGTCGATGTCGACGGGACGCGATACCGGCTGTTCGGCATCGACGCGCCGGAGGCGAGGCAGACCTGCCGCGCATGGGGCCGGACGTGGGACTGCGGCGTGGCAGCCGCGGAAGCCCTGATGTCGCGCGCCGAAGGCATGACCTGCGAAGGCGGCGAGACCGACCGTTTCGGACGCACGGTCGGGGTCTGCTCCTCGGGCGGAGTGGATCTGAACGCCTGGCTGGTGGCGAACGGCTGGGCGTTGGCCTACCGGCAGTACTCCGACGATTACGTCAATGAGGAAGAGCAGGCCCGGTCGAACCGGCGCGTGAGTGTGCTCGCGGTATTTGATGGCGGGGTGATCGGGTTGTTCGATGGGTTTCGGTCGTGGGGTCGATCATGACGGCGCGGGTGTCGGACGGCCGTCGGCGCGTCAAGCCGCTTTGCGGCTCCTCCGCTTCGCTCCGGC
>JAJDVM010000033.1 GCA_022826125.1 Defluviicoccus sp. | reverse complement strand
GCCGGAGCGAAGCGGAGGAGCCGCAAAGCGGCTTGACGCGCCGACGGCCGTCCGACACCCGCGCCGTCATGATCGACCCCACGACCGAAACCCATCGAACAACCCGATCACCCCGCCATCAAATACCGCGAGCACACTCAGACGAACAGGATCTCGAAGGTCGAATACGCATCGCCCAGGGCGCGGACCAGGATCAGCATCACGGTCCAGCTCACCGCCGCGAGCATCATGTAGACGGCGCCCTGGAGCGCCGGCGGAAAGCGCGTCATCGGCGCCTGGCCGGGCTCAGGCGAGCGGCCTCATGATGTGCTCGCGATAGGCCGGGCGTTCGGTCAGGCGTCGGTACCAGCGCTCCAGATTGCGGAAGTCCTCGCGCTGGATGTCGAGGTGGTACCAGCGATAGGCCGCGATGCCGACTGGGATGTCGCCGACGGTGAATTCGTCGCCCGCGACAAAGTCCGATCCGGCGAGCGCGGCATCGAGCATGGAGAACAGACGGGCGGTCCGATCCCGCGCCGCCGCGATCGCCGCCATGTCGCGGTCCTCCGGCGGGGTCCGCACGAGGCCGCGAAACACCGTCACCATGGTCGGGCTCAGGGTCGCGATCTGCCAGTCCATCCAGCGTTCGGCAGAGCCCCGGACGCGGGGATCGCTCGGCCACAGCGTCCCCGCGCCGTGCGTGGCGGCGAGGTAGCGGACGATCGAGTTCGATTCCCAGAGAGTGTAGCCGCCGTCGATCAGCGTCGGCACGTAGCCGTTCGGGTTGAGCGCGAGATATTCCGGCGTGTCGTTGCCGCCGTAAGGACCGCCGATGTCCTCGCGCTCGAATTCGAGCCCGAGCTCGCCCGCCGCCCACAGCACCTTCTGGACGTTGGACGAGGTGTCGCGTCCGAGGATCCTGAGCATCACGCGAGGCCGATGTCGACGACGTGCCGGGCGAAGGCGGGCCGTGCCGCGATGGTCTCGTACCAGCGCTTGGCGTTCGGATAGTCCTCGCGCTCGAAGTCGAGGTTGAACCAGCGGAAGGAAATCACCGCCGGCGGCATGTCGCCCATGGTGATGGATTCTCCGGCGATATAGGCGCGGTCCGAGAGATGGTTGTCGAGCATCGCCATCAGCTTCGACCAGGCGTCGCGGCCGCGGGCGATCGCGTCCGGGTCGCGCTTGTCCGGCGGCGTGCGGATCAGGCCCTGGAAGGCCGGCACGTGGGTCGGTGCGAGCGAGCCCAGCGACCAGTCCATCCACTGCACCGCGCGCGCGCGGGTTTGCAGGTCGTCCGGATACCAGCTGCCCGCCGCGTGCCGGGAAGCGAGATACTGGACGCACGCGTTCGACTCCCAGATCACGAAATCGCCGTCGATCAGGGTGGGCACCCGGCCATTCGGGTTGAGCGCCAGATAGTCGGGGCGGTCGTTGCCGCCGAATGGGCCGCCGATATCCTCCCGCTCGTAGGGTATGCCGACCTCCTCGCACAGCCAGACCACCTTCTGGACGTTGGACGAGGTGGCGCGGCCGAGAATCCTGAGCATGTTTTCCTCCGTTTCAGTCGAGTTGCAGGAGCATCGCCTTCAGATAAACGCTCTCCGGCAGGTAGGGATGGATCGGGTGGTCGGGTCCCGCGCCGCCGCGATGGAGCACCCGCCCGGTGCGCCGGACACTCCGCAGCGCGCCGCGCAGGGCTTCGGCGAACTGCCCCGAATCGACCTGCTGCGAGCACGAGGCGGCGAACAGGAAGCCGCCCGGCCGGACGCATTGCGCCGCGAGGCGGGTCAGCTTGCGGTAACCCTTGAGCCCGCTCGCCAGGTCCTTCTTCGACTTGACGAAGGCGGGCGGGTCGCAGACCACGATGTCGAAGCTCCGCCCGTCGCGGGCGAACTCCTCCAGCGTCCGGAACGCGTCGCCACGCAGGAAGCTGCAGACAGCGGCGACGCCGTTGAGTTTCGCGGCTTCCGCGCCGAGGGCGAGCGCCGCCTCCGACCGGTCGAGGCAGATCACCGAACGGGCACCCGAGGCCGCCGCCTGGATCCCGAAGCCACCGACATAGCTGTAGGCATCGAGCACGTCCATGTCGCGCGCGAGCGCCGCCACCCGGGCGCGGTTCTCGCGGTGGTCGTAAAACCAGCCCGTCTTCTGCCCGGCGGTCAGGTCGACGACGAACCGCGCCCCGTTCTCGACGATCTCCACCGGCCCTTCCACCGGCGCGCCGGCATGGGAGGTGCCGGACGGGAGGCCTTCGAAGGTGCGCGCGGCGGTATCGTTGCGGAAGACGACGGAGCGCACCCCCACCGTGGCGAATAGCGACTCCGTCAGCTCTTCGGCAAGACGGTCCATGCCGGCGGTGTTGAGCTGCGCCGCTGCCGCGTCTCCATAACGGTCGAGCACCAGGCCCGGCAGCCCGTCCGCCTCCGACCAGGCGAGACGGTAATAGGGGGCGTCGAACAGGCGTTCGCGCAGCGCGAGCGCCCCCGTGAGCCGGGCCGTGAGGAAGTCCCCGTCGATGGCGGCGTCCGGGTCCGGTGTCAGCAGCCGCGCGCTGATCAGCGGCCTGGGGTTGAACATCGCCGTGCCAATCGGACCGTCCGCGCTGTCGTGCAAGCGCACGATCGATCCCGGCGGCAGCGCCCTCGCATCCGCCGTCATCGCGATCTCGTTCGAATAGGCCCAGGGATGGCCTGCGCGCATCCGTTTGTGGCGGCCGGGCGCCAACCGGATCACGGGTCGGTCGCCGGTGTCGTCGGTCGCGGGGGCTGGAGCAAGGGTTGCCATGGCGGTCAGAATAAAGCATTTGCCGGCTCGTCGCCGGGCACCTCGACCGTCGACGGCGTTTCGCGCGGCGGAAAAAGGGTCTACAACTAGCCCGTCACGGCCCGCCGGCCATTGCACGCGGCGGCAAAGGCGAGACGAGAGGCTGACATGAGCGTGGCGAGCAAGGGGCAGCGCGTGACCGTGCCCGAGCTCCGCGACCGCAAGGGCGGCGAGCCCATCGTGGTGCTGACCGCCTACACGGCGCCGCAGGCGCAGATCCTCGATCCTCATGTCGACGTGCTGCTGGTCGGCGATTCGCTCGGCATGGTCGTCTATGGGCTGGAATCCACCCTCGGCGTGACGCTGGACATGATGATCGCCCACGGCGCGGCGGTGCGTCGGGGGTCCGAGCATGCCTGCGTCATCGTCGACATGCCGTTCGCGAGCTACCAGGAATCCCCAGCCCAGGCCTATCGCAACGCGGCCCGGGCGATGGCCGAGACCGGCTGCGCCGGGGTCAAGCTCGAAGGCGGAGTCGAAATGGCGCCGACGATCGAATTCCTGGTCAAGCGCTCGATCCCGGTGATGGGCCATGTCGGGCTGATGCCGCAATCGGTCCATGCCTATGGCGGGTTCCGGGTGCAGGGGCGCGGCGAGGAGGACGGCCGCGCCATTGTGGAGGACGCGCGGGCGGTGGCCGATGCGGGCGCGTTCTCGATGGTGATCGAAGGCGTCATCGAGCCGGTCGGAAGGGAGATCACCGATCTGGTCCCGGTGCCCACGATCGGAATCGGGGCGTCGCCCCGGTGCGATGGGCAGGTGCTGGTGACCGAGGATCTGGCGGGGCTCTTCTCCGACTTCACACCGCGCTTCGTCCGCCGCTATGCCGATCTCGGCGATGCGCTCGGCGAGGCGGCGGCGGCCTACGCACGGGATGTGCGCACACGCCGCTTCCCGGGTCCCGAGAACTGTTTTGGCGTGCCCAAGCGCGCCAAACTCGCCTGACTCCGGCCACGGGCGCGTTCCGCATCGACGACGGCGGACGGCATGTCTGCATCCGGCAATATCGAGATCGTGCGTGCGACCGGCGAGGTCCGCCGCCGTGTCGCCGGCTGGCATGCCGAGGGACTCTCGGTCGGGTTGGTTCCCACGATGGGCGCCATCCACGAAGGCCATCTTGCGCTGGTTCGGGCCGCCGCCGCCGGATCCGACCGGGTGGTCGCCAGCCTGTTCGTCAACCCGAAGCAATTCGCGCCCGGCGAGGACTATTCGGCCTATCCGCGCGACGAGGGCCGGGACGCCGGGCTGATCGCCGACGCCGGCGGCGATCTTCTGTTCGCGCCGTCCGGCGAAGGCGTCTACCCCGATGGATTTTCGACGTCGGTCGCCGTCCAGGGGCTGACCGAAGGGCTGTGCGGCGCGTTCCGGCCGGGGCACTTCGAGGGGGTGGCCACGGTGGTCGCGAAGCTGTTCAACATGGTGCGGGCCGACGCCGCGTGGTTCGGCGAGAAAGACTTCCAGCAGCTGCAGGTCATCCGTCGGCTCGCCCGCGACCTCGATCTCGGGGTGGAGGTCCACGGCGTGCCGACCGTTCGGGAGTCCGACGGGCTCGCGCTGTCCTCCCGCAATGTCTATCTGAGCGCCGCCGAGCGCATGGCGGCGCCAACCCTCAACCGCGCTCTGCTCGCACTCGCCGACCGGGCGGCGGAGCCTGACGCCGATATCGCCCGGGCGATCCGGGAGGCCGAGCGGACGATTGCCGAGGCGGGCTTCGGAACGGTCGACTACGTCGCAGTGGTCGACCGCGAAACCCTCCGACCCGTGGAAGCCCCGATAACGGAAGAGGCACGCGCTCTCGCCGCCGCATGGCTTGGCAAGGCGCGGCTGATCGACAACGTGCCGGTGGTGCCGCGAGGGACCTGAGCGACCGCGGCGTCCGGCGCGCGAGGGAATGGCGATCCTCGGACGCGGACGGTTTCTTTGGTAGGAGAAAGACCGATGTTCTATGAGCCCGGCAAGACCGATCACGGCCTGCCCTTCAACCCCTACAAGTCGATCGTCGTGCCGCGGCCGATCGGCTGGGTGTCGACGCTCGATCCGGACGGCGTGCCCAACCTCGCGCCCTACAGCCAGTTCAACAATCTGGGCTACGACCCGCCTTATGTGATGTTCTCGGCCAGCCCGAGACCGGGCGGGGATCCCAAGGACAGCGCCCGCAACGCCATGCAGACCGGCGAGTTCGTCTGCAACATGGCGACCTGGGACCTGCGCGAGGCGGTCAACACCACGGCCCAGTTCGTCGATGCGGACGTCGACGAGATGGAGCTTGCCGGGCTGGAGCCCGCGCCGTCGAAGCTGGTCAAGCCGCCGCGCGTTGCGGCCTCGCCGGTCCATCTCGAGTGCCTCTACCACGCGACCATGGTGCTGCCCGGCCGGACGATCGAGAACACCTCCTACGTGGTTGTCGGACGGGTGATCGGCGTCCATATCGAGGACGGCGCGTTGACCGCCGACGGCAAGCTCGATATCGCCCGGCTGCGGCCGCTCGCCCGGCTCGGCTATCACGACTACACCGCGGTCGACAGCATCTTTTCGATGGCCCCCGGCGGACCGAACGCGGAACAACTCCGCCGCGGCATGGCGGGAGAACCGAAGCTGGAGGCGGCGGAGTAGGGGAGCCGTCGAACCGTTGCCACACCTGCCGCCAGACTGTATATCGGCGGCTTCGCGCGCCCGTAGCTCAACTGGATAGAGCACCTGACTACGGATCAGGAGGTTGGGAGTTCGAATCTTCCCGGGCGCGCCAACTCTTCCTCTGAAATGACGCCCGTTTCGGGCCATACTTCCGTTCCCCGCCTTCGCAAGGGAGCGGTCCGTTGACGACCGGGAAGCTCTGGATCCGGAACGCCGATGCGGTCGCCACGATGGACGCCGAACGGACCGAGCTCGCCGGCGCGGACATCCTCGTCGAAGAGGGGCGGATAACGAAGGTCGGCGACGGCGGTCCCGACCGTCTGGCCGACTGGGAAGTCGTCGACGCGAGCGGCTGCGTGGCGACGCCCGCGCTGATCAATACGCATCACCACCTTTTCCAGACCCTGACCCGCGCGGTACCGGCGTGCCAGGACGCGCTCTTGTTCGGCTGGCTGAAGACGCTTTATCCGGTCTGGGCGCGGATGCGGCCCGAGGACATGTTCGTCTCCGCGCAGCTCGGCCTCGCGGAGCTGGCGCTTTCCGGCTGCGGGACGAGCTCGGACCATCTCTATCTCTACCCCGACGGGGTGAGGCTGGAGGACACCATCGAAGCGGCCGCCACGGTGGGCTTGCGGTTTCACGCGACGCGCGGGGCGATGAGCGTCGGCGAGAGCGACGGCGGCCTGCCGCCCGACAGCCTCGTCGAGCGCGAGGCGGACATTATCGACGACTGCATCCGGGTCATCGACGCCTTCCACGACCCGTCCGAGGGCGCGATGGTCCGGGTCGGCATTGCCCCCTGCTCGCCGTTCTCGGTTTCCCGCGAGCTCATGCGCGACGCGGCGGCGCTGGCCCATGACAAGGGCGTGCGACTCCATACCCATCTGGCGGAGAACGCGGAGGACGTGGCCTGGTCGCTCGAAGCCTTCGGTTGCCGGCCCGGCGAATACGCCGAGTCGCTGGGTTGGGTAGGGGATCGCGTCTGGCACGCCCATTGCGTCAAGCTCGACGCGGACGAAATCGCGCTGTTCGCCCGGACCGGGACCGGCGTCGCGCACTGCCCGTCGTCGAACTGCCGGCTGGGGTCGGGAATCGCGCCGTTGCGCGCGATGCGGGAAGCGGGAGTCCCGGTCGGCCTCGGGGTGGATGGGTCGGCGAGCAACGATTCCGGAAGCCTGTTGCCCGAGGCGCGACAGGCGATGTTGATGCAGCGCGCCCGGAACGGCGCCGACGCGATGGGCGCCCGCGAGGCGCTGGAGATCGCGACGCTGGGCGGAGCGCAAATTCTCGGCCGCGCCGCCGAGCTCGGCTCGATCGAGCCCGGCAAGCGGGCCGACATCGCGATTTGGGACCTATCGGGGCTCGGCGCCGCGGGCGCCTGGGATCCGGTGGCGGCGTTGGTGTTGTGCGGTCCGTTCTCCGTGCGCGACCTGCTGGTCGAGGGCCGTCCCGTGGTCCGGGACGGCATGCTGACGACGGTGGATTCCGCCGCAATAGCCGAAACCGCCGGCCGCCGGGCGGCGTGCCTTGCGGACTAGGAAACCGAAGGCGCAGCCGGTGTCCGGAAAAGCAATCGTTCTGCTGGACGGAGGTACGGGGCAGGAGTTGCACAGGCGAAGCACGCGTCCCGCCTCGCCGCTATGGTCGGCCCAGGTGATGATGGACGAGCCGCATCTCGTCGAAGCCGTGCATCGCGACTTCATCTCGGCCGGGGCCCGGGTCGTCACGGTGAACAGCTACTCAGCCACGCCGCAGCAGCTCGCGCGAGCCGGCCGGTCGGAGATGTTCGACGCCCTGCATTCCGCCGCCCTCGATGCCGCGGCATCCGCGCGGGAACGAAGCGGGCGAGATGTCAGGGTCGCCGGCTGCCTGCCCCCCCTGGTGGCGACCTACCGGCCGGACCTCACGCCGCCCGCGGACATCTGTCTGTCCGACTACCGACGGATCGTGGCGGCGGAAGCGGACCGCGTCGACCTGTTCCTGTGTGAATCCATGTCCTCCTCGGCGGAAGCGCGCGTCGCGACCGTGGCGGCCGTCGAAAGCGGTCTGCCCGTCTGGACCGCCCTGACCGTGGACGACGCGGACGGGTCGAGGCTGAGGTCCGGCGAACCTGTTTCCGAGGGGGCGGAGGCCGCCCTGGACGCAGGCGCCGCCGCGGTGCTGGTCAATTGTTCGAGCCCCGAGGCTACCGCCCAGGCGATACCCGCATTGCTCGATAGCGGGATCCCGTTCGGCGCCTACGCCAACGGATTCGTATCGGTGGAAGGCATGGAGCCAGAGGGAACGGTGGATGCGCTGGAGGCGCGTACCGACCTTGATCCCGTCGCCTATGCGGACCGCGCGCTCTCATGGGCGGTCTCAGGCGCGACGATCGTAGGCGGCTGTTGCGAGATCGGACCCGCCCACATCGCCGAACTCGCGCGGCGGCTGGAGGCCGAAGGCTACGAGATCGCGGCCGATATTCCCGGATGAGGCGGCGGGCCAAGCCTCACCGACCGACCGACTCCAGGCTGTATCGCGCGATATCCTTGTAGCGATCCGAAATCGCGGCAAGTTCGGCGGGGTCGATGACATCTTCGATCCGGTCGAACGGCTCTCCCCCTGTCAGCGCATCGACGGCTTCTATGATGTGATCCGGCGGCTGATCGCGGTTGGTCAGTACGATCTCGCCGGTCACCGGGAGACGCTCGTCTTCGTAGGCCCTCAACGCCGCCAAAGGATCGGTCATCCCGTCGAGCAGTCTCGCCAGCGCCTCCGCATCGAGTATGGCGTGCGCGCCTCCGTTGCCGCCGCGCGGATACATGGGGTGCGCCGCATCGCCCAGCAGCGTGATCCGGCCGAAGGTCCACCGGTCGACGGGATCCCGGTCGACCATGGGATATTCGAGGATGAATTCCGCCTCGGCGATCAGGCGCGGAATGTCGAGCCAGTCGAACCTCCAGTCCGCGAACGGGGCGATGAAATCCTCGATCTTTCCGGGCGTCGCCCAGTCGTTGGGCTTGTGGTCGTCGGACGGCTGTTCGGTCACCCAGTTGACGAGCTGGGTGCCGTCGTCGAATTGCCGGATGGGGTAGATCACCATTTTGCCGCGCGCCACCGTGCCGACCCGGGTAACGCTCGCGCCGGTGAGGAACGGTTTCCTCCGCGTCACTCCCCGCCACATATTGATCCCGCCGAAATGCGGCACGCCTTCCGAAGGATGCAGCTGGCGTCGGATCGTGGAATGAAATCCGTCCGCGCCGACGGCGATGGCGCCGGTCGCGGGCTCGGCGTCCTCGAACGAGATTTTGACGCCCGACGTGTCCTGCTCGACGCCGATACAGCGATGACCGAGACGCACCGCGTCCGGTCCCAGCCGGTTCGCGACCGCGTCCGCCAGGACCTTGTGCAGATCGGCGCGGTGGATCGAGAAATGCGGATATTCGTAGCCGGCGAACCGGCCGCAGGGCTCGGCGAAGATGGCCTGGCCGTGCCGGTTGAAATAGGCGAATTCGCGTGCCTCGACGCCAAGCGCCTCCAGGGCCGGCTGGAGACCGAGCGCGGTCAGTTCCCGGATCGCGTGGGGCAGCATGTTGATGCCCACGCCGAGAGGCTGGAATTCCGGCGCGGCCTCGTATACCCGGCAGGGCAGGCCGCGGGCATGGAGGGCGAGCGCCAGGGTGAGCCCGCCGATCCCGCCCCCGACGATGAGTACGCGCGGTTTCTTCCCCGTCATCGCAGGACGATGTAGTCGACCGTCTCGCCAGTCAACGACTCCGTCGTGCGCTTCCGAACGGGGGCACGGAGAGGCGTCTGCCCGAAGCGGTTCGCCCGTCAGATCGCTTTCGAGGGCTGCCCCCCGCGTCTCCGCGCGGCCCAGTCTTCCAGGTCCGCGCGTGCATATGCGATACGGGTTCCGAACCTGTGGAACGAAGGACCCTTGCCGGCAAGCCGGTAGCGATCCAGCGTTCGGGAGGACAGCGACAGGAATGCCGCCGCTTGGCGTGTGGTCAGAAACGCGGGTTCCTCCGGCAAAAATGGCCGGTATTCATCGGGGGGCGAGCCCGATCCGGTCGCGGCCGGGTCCGGTGCCAGAGCCGCTGCCTCTTCCTCGCCGGCCGCCAACTCCCCCGCAATAGAGGCCCGCTCCGCCTCGCTCGCCGTCTCGCGCATCCACGTGCGCACCTGCTGCACCGTCGACAGCCGGGTCGACACCCCGAGGCGGAGCTTGTCGACAAAGGCGGCATCTTCCGCGGCCTTCATCCCGAAATCGGCCGATTTCGTTCGCGTGACTTTGAGGAACGCCTCCACTTCGCGCCGGAATATCGGCCCGATGGGCGGTTCGCCCATGAAACGAAGCACCCTGTCGGCGGTATCGAGCGACAAGGAGCGCCCCTTGCCCAGGCCGGGGACGAATCCGGGATTGCCGAGCGCGAGTTCGCCGAATTGCATTCCGCTCCATCCAGAGCGCTTGAGATAGGAGAGGATCGCGCGGCGAAGGCTGGCGTCGAGGGTCGTCACCCGAGCCAATGTCCGACCTCCCTCGAACCGGGGCGCCCTCCGCACCCCCCGAAAGGCGCCGGGAAGCGGCGTGAAGCGCCCCCGGGCAAGAATTGCGAAGCCCCCGACACCGTTCCGACCGTGAACACTTCCATCTATCGCAGAAACGCCATCGAATAGTCGATATATCGAATCCGATATCTGCTCCGCTCCGGGAAGGAAAATGCCGATTGGGCGTATTTCCATGCGAAACCGGCATGAGGCGGTCCCGATGGCGTCGTCGGGAGGCGTATCGATTCAGGTCCAAAGTTCCGCGCTGGCGAGTCTGGCGCCTTCCACGAGGGACTCGAGCTTGGCCCAGACCACGTCTTCCGCGGTGAAGGTGTCGCCGGCGAAGGTGCCGAAACCGCAATCCGTCGCCGCGACGATTCTCGACCTGTCGCCCACGCACCGGGCCGCGCGCACCAGTCTCTCCGCCACCACCCGCGGATGCTCGACATAGTTGTTGGTCGTCTCGATGACGCCCGCACACAGCACCATGTCGTCCGGCAGCGGAAGGCGGCGGAACGCCTCGATCTCGTGGCTGTGCCGCGGGTTTGCGAAGGGCAGGACCAGCGCGCCGACCCGGGCGCGGTACATCGCCGGAAGGACGTCGGGACAGGGTACGTCGTGATAATGGGGGCCGTCCCGGTTTCCCCAGCAGGCATGCAGGCGGATCCGCTCCGGCGGGATGTCCGCAATCGCCTCGTTCAGCGCGGCGACATGCATTTCCATCGCCTCGATGAATTCCGAAAGGCTGCTCTCCTGATAGAAGCCCGCTCGCTCCATGCCGAGATCGGGGGAGTCGATCTGCAGGATGAAGCCGTGTTCGACGATACGCTCGTATTCGTGCTTCAGCGCCCGGGCCAGCGCGAACACATAGTCCTCGAACCGGTCGTAATACAGGTTGACCATCGCGGTCGCGGCGAAGCCCGGCGACACCGCCGTCATGAAAATGTCGGTGAACCCGTTCTTCGCATTCGAGAGCGCGTTCCTGAAACCCCGGCATTCCCCGTCGATACCGCTCGAATCCTCGTAGACCAGCGGGCCGGTCGCCTGGGGCAGACCGTAGGGGCTTATTCGGCGCCGACCGCTCTTTCCCAGCAGCTCGAACCAGACCGGAAATGCCTTCGCGTCCATGGGAAGCTGGCGTCGCGGCCCGTCGCCCCGGCCGAAACCGCCGATCCTGTCCGTGATGTATGAGATGAAATCGGTGCGCGGGATTTCGCCGTTGTTGCCGATATCGATGCCGATCTCGACCTGGCGCGCGACCACGAAGGCCAACGCCTCCGCCACCGCATCGTGGAGGGCGTCGGAATCGACCGGCCGACCGTGCGCTTGCGCGACGAGGAGGTCCGAAAGCGTTTCCCGGCGCGGAAGGCTCCCTACATGCGTGGTCAGGATCCTGTCGTGACCGGCTTCCACACGCGCCTCGTATCGCCCGGGCCTAGTCCTTCAGATCTTCCCAGAGCCCTTTCACCCTGGAGAAGAAGCCCTCCGATTCGGGGCTGGTGGCGTGTTCGGCGCCTTCGCCTTCCTCTTCGAACTCGCGCAGCAAATCCTGCTGGCGCTGGGACAGGTTGACCGGGGTTTCCACCTGGATTTCCACCAGCATGTCGCCGCGTCCGCGTCCGTGCAGCCCGGTCATGCCCTTGCCCCGCAACCGGAACTGGCGCGAGGACTGGGTCCCGCGGGGGATGTTCATCTTGGCGAGGGTGCCGTCGATGGTGGGCATCTCGACGGTACCGCCGAGGGCGGCGGTGGTCATCGGGATCGGCACGCGGCAGAACAGTGTGGTCCCGTCCCGTTCGAACAGGCGGTGCTGTCTGACCGATACGAAAATGTAGAGATCGCCGGGGCTCGACCCGTGCATGCCGGCCTCGCCTTCGCCGGCGAGGCGGATGCGGGTCCCGTCCTCGACGCCCTGCGGGATCGTGACCGCGAGGGTCTTTTCGCGCCGCGTGCGGCCGGTGCCGGCGCAGCTCCGGCACGGATTCTCGATCACCTGACCCGCGCCCTGGCAGTTGGGGCAGGTGCGCTCGATGGTGAAGAAGCCCTGCTGGGCCCGGACCTTGCCCTGCCCGTGGCAGGCGGTGCAGCTTGTCGGCCCGCTGCCCGGCGCCGCGCCGGAGCCGTCGCACGTGTCGCAGGTAACCGAGGCCGGAATCTTGATCCTCGTCTCGCTGCCGTTGTAGGCCTCCTCGAGAGAGATCTCCATGTTGTAACGAAGGTCGTCTCCGCGCGTGCGGGTGCCGCGCCTGCCGCCCATGAAGTCGCCGAACATCTCGTCGAAAATGTCGGCGAAGCCGGAGCCGAAATCGAAGCCGCCCGCCGGCTGCGCGCCCGGCGCGCCGCCTTCGAAAGCGGCGTGGCCGAACCTGTCATAGGCGGCGCGCTTCTGGTCGTCCTTCAGGACGTCGTATGCCTCGTTGATCTGCTTGAACTTTTGCTCGGCCCCGGTGTCCCCCGGGTTACGGTCGGGGTGGTACTGCATGGCGAGCTTGCGGTACGCCTGTTTCAGCGCATCCGCGTCGGCCCCCCGTGCGACACCCAGCGTGTCGTAATAGTCCTCTTTGGCCATGCCGCCCGACCCGTTCCAGATGCCGCCGGCGGCGCGGCCCGCGGCTCAGTGCGGGAAGCGCCGCGCCTGGGAGGAAAATGGCTTACGCCGACTTGTCCCTGCGTTCTTCGTCGACCTCCTCGAAATCGGCATCGACGATCGTTGCATCGTCCTCGCCGGGCTGGGCCGCGGGATCGGCGCCCGGTCCCGCCGTTTCAGCCTGACCGGCGGCCTCTTCTTCCTGCTGGGCCTTGTACATGGCCTCGCCGAGCTTCATCGCCGCCTGGGCCAGAGTCTCGCTCTTGGCCCCGATGTCCTCGACGTCCTCGCCTTCCATCGCCGTCCGCAGCGCGGCGATCGCATCCTCGATCCCGGCCCTGTCTTCCTCGGACACCTTGTCGCCGTACTCGGCAAGGTTCTTCTCGGTCGTGTAGATCAGACTGTCGGCCTGGTTGCGGGTCTCGACCGCCTCCTTGCGCGCCTTGTCGTCGGCGGCGTGCATCTCGGCATCCTTGACCATCTGCTCGATATCCGCGTCCGACAAGCCGCCCGAGGCCTGGATGCGGATCGCCTGTTCCTTGCCGGTCGCCTTGTCCTTGGCGCCCACGTTGACGATGCCGTTGGCGTCGATATCGAACGTGACCTCGATCTGCGGCATGCCGCGCGGGGCGGGCGGGATGCCCTCCAGGTTGAACTCGCCGAGCAGCTTGTTGTCGGCCACCATCTCGCGCTCGCCCTGGAAGACGCGCACGGTGACGGCGTTCTGGTTGTCCTCGGCGGTCGAGAAGACGTTGCTCTTCTTGGTCGGAATGGTGGTGTTGCGGTCGATCAGCCGGGTGAACACGCCGCCCAGGGTCTCGATGCCGAGCGAGAGAGGCGTGACGTCGAGCAGGAGCACGTCCTTGACGTCGCCCTTAAGCACGCCGGCCTGGATCGCGGCGCCCACCGCGACCACCTCGTCCGGGTTGACTCCGCGGTTGGGATCCTTGCCGAACAGCGACTTCACCGTCTCGACGATCTTCGGCATGCGGGTCATGCCGCCCACGAGGATCACCTCGTCGACCTCGCCCGCCGAAAGCTGGGCGTCCTTGAGGGCCGCTTTGCAGGGCCCGACGGTCCGCTCGACCAGGTCGTCGACCAGCGCCTCGAGCTTGGCGCGGGTGATCTTGATGTTGAGGTGCTTCGGCCCCGACTGATCGGCGGTGATGAAGGGCAGGTTGACCTCGGTCTGCTGGCTGCTCGAAAGCTCGATCTTGGCTTTCTCGGCGGCTTCCTTGAGCTGCTGCAAGGCCAGACGGTCCTCGCGCAGGTCGATCGCCTGATCCTTTTTGAACTCGTCGGCCAGGTAATCCATGATCCGGCTGTCGAAGTCCTCGCCGCCGAGGAACGTGTCGCCGTTGGTCGACTTGACCTCGAACACCCCGTCGCCGATCTCGAGGATCGAGATATCGAACGTGCCGCCGCCGAGATCGTAGACCGCGATCGTCCCCGATCCCTTCTTCTCCAGCCCGTAGGCGAGCGCCGCCGCGGTCGGCTCGTTGATGATGCGCAGCACCTCGAGCCCGGCGATCTTGCCGGCGTCCTTGGTCGCCTGGCGTTGGGAGTCGTTGAAGTAGGCCGGAACCGTGATCACCGCCTCGGTCACGTCCTCGCCGAGATGGGCCTCGGCGGTCTCCTTCATCTTCTGCAGGATGAAGGCGGAAATCTGGCTCGGCGAATAGTTCTCGCCCTGGACCTCGATCCAGGCGTCCCGGTTGGCGGCTTGGACGATCTTGTAGGGGACGAGATCCTGATCCTTCTTGATGATCGGATCGCTGAAGCGCCGCCCCACAAGGCGCTTGACCGCGAACAGCGTATTGCTCGGATTGGTCACCGCCTGGCGTTTGGCCGGCTGGCCGACGAGGCGTTCCTTCTCGTCGGTGAACGCCACCATCGACGGGGTGGTGCGCGTTCCCTCGGCGTTTTCGATGACGCGCGTATCCGTCCCGTCCATGACGGCCACGCACGAATTGGTCGTGCCGAGATCGATCCCTATGGCCTTGCCCATTTCAGCCCCCAAATTTGCAGCGGACGCCAAAGGCCCGTGCCGGCGCCTGCGGCATCCCCGAAGATTTCACGCCTTAACGCGTGTCGATGACTGCGGATATATAGGGTCGGGGAACAGGCGGTACAACCGGCCGCCGCGTTCCGCGCGGGCGACCCGTCTATGCGTTGCGGGCGCCGAAGAAATCGTTGATGCCCAGCGACTCGCGGAACTCCATCGTCACCTGACCGCCGGCCGCGCCCGCCGGCGGGGTGCCCGTGGCATCGGCGAGGCGGACGAAGCCGTGGAACGCGGCGGCGGTCGCGGCGGCGTCGATCATCGCCGCTTCTCCCAGCGTCTCGACGAGAGCGTCCCTGAGTTCTGCCGTGCGGGCGGTGTCGCGGAGCGTCACCGCCTCGGCGAACGCGTGCAGCAGCGTCCCGCCCTCGATATCGCCGTCTCCGGTCGCCGCCCCGGTGACCGCGTTAAGATCGAACTCGGCGCCGGAAACTTCTGTGCTCGCACGGAGCATGAATGCATGAGCGCTGGTTCAATAGACGCATTGATGGAGCGCGGAGACCCTGCCCGCCACGAGCTCGATCTGCATCCGGTCGATCGCGCGTACCCCGGTCGCGAAATTGGTCATCTCGCTTCCCGGCAGGTAGTGGACCTCCGCGAGGTCCCAGTAGTCCCGCTTGGCCTGCGGGACCAGCGAGAACGCCTTCACGACCGGCGAGGCCGCGCCGCGGTAGAGATCGCCGTCGCTCGCCACTACATCTTCGGGCTGGACGAGGCTGATCCAGGCGTCGTGGCGTTTCGCCCCCGGCGCGCGGTAGCCCGACGGCGCGCCAGCCAGGGGCGCCGGAAGGTCGAACGGCGGCAGGTCGAGAGACCGGCGGAAGGTGTCGATGACCGTCACGATGCAGACGATGCTGACGATCTCGATATAGGCCTCCTCGCTGACGCCGTCGGCGAGGATGCCTTCCGCCCACGCCCGGGTGAGACGGCCCGGGTCCGTGGTCAGGCGGTGGACCAGCTCCACCTCGGCCGCGCTCAGGAGATCCGTCGCGGCGTGCTCGCCCTCGACCGCGAAGGGCGACAGCGCCTCCTTGCGCTCGCGGCACAGCGCGCAGTCATGTGCCGCGCGGACTTCCGTCGCGACCGCCACGCGGCGCTCGCCCTCGAGCCAGGCGCCCGGCTCCGCGATCCTGCGCCAGGCAAGACGGTGCGCCTCGACCAACGTTTCGCGGACCCGATAGGGTCCTTCGTAGCGGATCTCCGACATGCCGCCTCCCAATGCGACCGAAAAGGGTCGGCGCGTGTCCTCCGATTTTAGCAGCAGAGTCGCTGCCGCCAATCCGGCTGCTGCACCCCGGTCCAACCAGGTGGCCGCGCGTCGCGGCGTAAGGTGGTAAAGTACGGTCCCGCCCAACCCGAGGGAGAGCCGCGATGAGCGAGCCGATCGTGCTTGAGGTGTTCACCGACTACGTCTGACCCTGGTGCTATCTCAGTACCGTGCGTATCGAGAAGCTCAGGCAGAAATTCGATATCGAGGTGAAGTGGGTGAACTTCCCGCTGCACCCGGAGACCCCGCAGGAGGGGATGACGCTGGAGGCCCTGTTCGCGGGGCGGAATTACGACCTCGAGGCGTCCTATCGGCGCATGAAGGGGCTGATGGACGAAGAGGGTCTCGACTACTCCCGGCGCACCCACACCTATAACAGCCGGCTCGCGCAGGAGCTCGGCGCTTGGGCGGATACGCTGGAGGGCGGCGAGGTTCTTCACGACGCGCTGTACCGGGCGTATTTCGTCGACGGCGCGAATATCGGCGACGAGGAGACGCTGCTCGGCATCGTCGAAGCCGCCGGCCTGCCGGTCGGGGAGGCGCGGAAGGTGCTCGGCGAGCGTCGCTTCCGGGACGCGGTGGACAAGGACTGGGCGCGATCCCGCGAGATCGGCGTCAGCGGGGTTCCGACCTTTGCCGCCGGCGGGTACGGCGTCGTCGGGGCGCAGCCCTACGAGACCCTGGAGAAGTTCCTGACCGAAATCGGCGCCGAGCTGCGCGCGGGAAACGGCGGCTGATGGACGAAGACATCGAGATCGGCAACATCGACTACACCCGGATCGACGTCGACAGGACGGCGAGCTACGCGAGCCTCGACGGCAGGGTCGTCGTCATCACCGGCGGCGGACAGGGGATCGGGCGGGGCTACGCGCACTATTTCGCCGCCCAGGGCGCGATCCCCGTGATCGCCGAGATCGACGTCAACAACGCAAGGCGCGTGGCCGACGAGGTCGAGCGGGAGCACGGGCCCGCTCTCGCGCTGGAGACCGACGTGGGCGACGAGGCGTCGGTCGGGGCGATGGCGGCGGGGACGCTGGACGCTTTCGGGCGGATCGACGTCCTGATCAACAACGCGGCGGTCTTCTCGCGGATCACCATGGCGCCGTTCTGGGAGCTCCCGGTCGAGGAGTGGAAGGCGGCGATGCACGTCAACATCACCGGCTCCATGCTGTGCGCCCGCGCGGTGGTTCCGGCGATGATGGAGGCCGGCTGGGGGCGGATCATCAACGTCTCGTCGGGCACCCATGTGAAGGGGCGCCCCAACTATCTTCACTACATCACGTCCAAATCCGCGATGGTCGGCATGTCGCGGTCGATGGCGCGCGAGCTGGGGTCCTACGGCATCACGGTCAACACCTTCTGGCCGGGGGTGATGCAGACCGAAATCGAACGCCCGTCGGTGCCCCGGCACATGTTCAAGACAATGACCCAGGCGCAGGCGCTTCAGCGCAAGGGGACGATCCACGACCTCGCCAAGGCGATGCTGTTCATCTGCTCCGACGAGGCGGGCTACATCAGCGGTCAGAATCTCGTCGTCGATGGCGGGTCGAGCTTCATCTGAGGGCTTCATCGCCCGCCACGGGTTGTGGAGCGACGAGCAGGCGGGAGCCGCGTCGGAGATTTTGCGTCGGGTCGAGGCCGACGGTCTTCGTCTGATTCGCCTTGCCTGGGTGGACAGCCACGGCGCCGTCCGGGCCAAGGCCGTCACTCTCCCCGCGCTCCGGAAGGCACTCGTCGACGGCTACAACATCAACGTCGCCACTTCGACCCTCGACGCCTCGGGCGGGCGGGTCTTCGCATCGTTCACGCGCGGCGGCGGGATGGGGCTCGACGAGATGACCGGCTCGCCCAACCTGGTGCTGGTCCCGGACCCGACGACGTTTCGCACGCTCCCCTGGGCGCCGGGGGTCGGCTGGTTGCTGGGCGATCAGTATTTCCGCGGCGGCAAGCCATTCCCCTTCGCGACCCGCCGGGTTCTGGGTGCCCAGCGCGCGCGGCTCGAAGAGCGCGGGTGGGGCATGACGGTCGGCATCGAGGTCGAATGGTATCTGCGGCGGATCGAGAACGACCGGCTTTCAGAGGCCGAGGTCGCGCATCAGGGGCGGCGCGGCCGGCCGCTTGCCACCAGCGCCGTCGAACCCGGCTTTTCCTACCACTCGGAAACCAATCTCGACATCATGCAGCCGGTTTTCGATGCCCTGTTCGATACCTTCGATGGGCTCGGCCTCAAGCTACGTTCGCTGGAAAACGAGTTCGGCCCGGGCCAGGTCGAATGCACCTTCGAGGCGGACGATGCCGGGCAGGCGGCGGACGACATGGTCCTGTTCCGCACCGCCACGCGTCAGGTCTGCCGCCGCATGGGCTACGCCGCGACGTTCATGTGCCGGCCCGCGTTCGAGGGCCATTTCGCGAGCGGCTGGCACCTCCACCAGTCCATCGCGGACGCCGGCACCGGCAAGAACCTGCTCGTGCCGGAAGACGGGAACCACGCGCTGTCGCCGCTCGGGCAATCGTTGCTCGCCGGGCTGATCGAGCATGCGGGCGCCGCCAGCGCGTTCGTCACGCCCACGATCAACGGCTATCGCCGGTTCCGCGCCAACTCGCTGGCGCCCGACCGCGCCGGCTGGGGGGTCGACCAGCGCGGCGCGATGATCCGGGTGATCGGCGGCGCGGACGAACCCGGGACGAGGCTCGAAAACCGCGCCGGCGAGTCCGCCGCCAACCCCTATCTCTACATCGCCTCCCAGATCGCGGCGGGACTCGACGGGATCGACCGGGGCCTCGCCGCGCCGGCGGAGGACTACGATCCCTATAACGCTGACCGCGCGATGCTGCCCGCCGATCTCGATGCCGCGCTTCAGGCGCTCGACGGTTCGGCCCTGTTCCGGCGCGATTTCGGCGACCTGTTCGTCGACTATTTCATCGCCCTCAAGCGGGCCGAGCTCGACCGGTTCCGGCAATACGGAATCGACCAGGGCGGGCACCGCGAGATCAACCAGGTGACCGAGTGGGAACAGAACGAGTATTTTGACTTCTTCTGAACGCGTCGCGGCGAGGAGAGAGACGATGACCGGGCTGCGATCGATCGACGGGGCGGCGTCCGGGCCGGCCTGGGACTACGACGAGCTGGTGTTCGAGGATCGCGTCCATCGCGTCCTCTACACCGATCCCCGGATCTTCGACGAGGAGATGATCAGGATCTTCGGCGCGGTCTGGGTCTATCTCGGCCACGAGAGCCAGATCCCGGCGCCCGACGACTTCGTCACAACGCGCCTGGGGCGCCGGCCGATCATCCTGGTACGCGACTCCGAAGGCGTGCTGCGCGCGCTTTACAACCGCTGCACCCATCGCGGTTCGACCGTCTGCCGCGAGGCGCGCGGCTCGGCGAAGTCGTTCCAGTGCGGCTATCACGGCTGGACGTTCCTCAACTCGGGCAAGCTGAACGGCGTCCCCTGGCCCGACGGCTACGCGGACAATTTCGACGACGAGAAGTTCAATCTCGCCCAGGTCCCCAGGGTCGAAAGCTATCGGGGCTTCGTGTTCGGCACGCTCAACCTCGATGCGCCCTCGCTCGCCGATTATCTCGGCGGGGTCGCGGGTCCGCTCGACGAGTGGCTCGACCGGCACCCGGGCGGCAAGGTGGTGCTGTGCGAGGCCAACCGGCTCAAGTTCAAGGGCAACTGGAAGCTGCTCTACGACAACTCGGCCGACGGATATCACGTCGTCTTCTCGCATCGCTCGCTGCTGGCGATGGAGAACCGCTTCGACGACGATGGCGACAAGGGGATGGCGTTCTACAAGACCAGCCCCGATACGGCGCCGATGTATGTCCGCTATTTCGGCAATGGGCACCACTTCAAGGACAAGCGCCCCAACGTGGAAGACCGGCCCGGCGCGTTGTGGGAGATCGAGGGTCCGCACCCCGGCATGGAGCATTTCGAGGCCTCGCTCCGCCAGCGCCTCGGCGACAAGGCCGACCGCGCGCTCGACCTCGCCTCGTCCGAGCCGGTAAACATCAACGTCTTCCCCAACCTCCACATCCTCGGCAACCACATCCAGGTGTCGACGCCCGTCTCGGTCGACGAGACCGATACCACCTGGTACGGCACCGCCGTGGTCGACGAGACGGGCGAGCTCGAAGGGACGGTGGACGCGATCAACGCGCTCCGCATGCGCACCCAGGAATCCTTCCCGAATTTCGGCGAGGTCGACGATCTGGTGAATTTCGAGCAGATCCAGGTGGGCTTCCAGGCGGAGGAGGACGAATGGGTCTACATGCATCGCGGACTCGGCATCCCGGACCGTTTCCAGGTGGACGACGACGGCGTGATCACGGGCCCGCCCACCGACGAGGTGTTCATGCGCGAGCACATGAGGGAGTGGAAGAGGCTGATGACGGCCGAGCCCCGCATCGCGATCGCGCGTGCCGTTTAAGGGGCTTCGAGTGGACGCGCCGGACCCTTCGACCAGCTCGTATTACGTCAGCGACGACTTCTACGCCGCGCTGGTCGAGGATTTTTCCGGCTGGCAGACCCCCGACCGGGCGATAAGCGACGCCGCGCTCCGCGATTCCTGCGCGCGGTTCCTGGCCGAGGAGGCGCGGCTGCTGGACCGGGACCGGCTCGACGACTGGCTCGCCCTCTTCGCGCCGGAATGCATCTACTGGGTGCCCGGCACGCGGGACGGCGATCCTCGCCGCGAGATCGCGATCGCCTTCGATGACCGCCGCCGGCTGGAGGACCGCGTCTTCCGACTGCAGACCGGCGAGGCCTGGTCGCAGCGCCCGGGCTCGAGAACGACGCGGATGGTCTCCAATATCGAGCTGTTCTCCACGCCGGACCCGGAAATCGTGATGGTCCGGTCCAACTTCCTGACCGTCGAGTTCCGCGCCGGAGACACGAGGATCTGGTCGGGCTGGGCCGGGCACCGGCTGCGCGACATGACCACGCATTGGAAAATTCTGGTCAAGCAGGTCAACCTGATCGACTACGACCAGAACCTCAGGAACCCGTCCATCGTCCTCTGAGACTCAGTCGCCTGCGGCCAAATGGGCGCAGCCGGTCGGCACGACATGCGCGGCGTGCAGATATTGCCGGCCGATCCACGGGATCGCCCGTTCAGCGGCGATCGACACCCGTTTCAGGGGGCGGGGCAGGAAGATCGTGTTGCCGTAGATCCGCGTCCAGCGTTGGGTATGCTCCGTCAGCGGCCGCTCGCGCCGTTCCCAGGCGCGGAACGCAGAATGAAGATCCGGTTCTTCGTCCAGCGCGACCGCGAGCCCCAGCGCGTTCATCATTGCATGCCCGGCGCCTTGGGCGAGATAGGGCGGCATGGCGTGCGCGGCGTCGCCCAGCACGGCCACCCGGCCCTTCCACCACCGCTTGAGCCGGACCGTCTGGAATTGTGCCCAGCGCGCCTCTTCCCAATCCGCTTCCGCGGCGACGCGGGCGAGGAAGGGGCGCAGCGCCGGGAACGAGTGCGACCAGACGTCGGGATCGATCGGCGTTGCCTTGCCCGCTTCGTCGTCGACCAGCGAGCCGAGCAGGACGTAAAACTCGGCGTCGTTGACCGGGCAGTAGAGCACCCGCCGGTTGTCCGACCACGCTTCGATCATCACCGTGCCCGAGACGGCGTCCCCGGCGATTTCGTCCGGCGTGCGGGGGATGGTGACCCGGACCCCGCCGTCGCGCTGCCAGATCTGGTGCTTGAGCAGGTCGAGAGGCGCGCGCAGCGCCGATCCCGCCCCGTCGGCCAGGACGACCAGATCGGCCTCCTTCCGAGCCCCGTCGCCGGTGGTGACGACCCCGTCGGGAGAGACCTTCGCGATACGCGATCCCAGCGCGATTTCCGCGCCGGCCTCCGACGCGCAGCGGGCGATCAGGCCGACGATGTGACGGCGGTCGATACGGTAAGGGCTGCGCTCAGTCTTGCGAGTCAGCACGACGTTGCCGTCCCCGTCCAGCGAATCGCGCCGGTCTATCCGCGCCCCGCCCGCGATCACCTCCTCGGCGATGCCGAGCGTCCTGAAGATCAGGTTCATGTTGGGCTGAACGGCGATGCCGTAGCCTTCGGCGTCGATGGCGCTACGCCGCTCGTGCACGCGCACCGACCATCCGCGCTCGGCAAGCGCCGTCGCCGCGACGAGGCCGCCGAATCCCCCGCCGACGATTTCCGCGTGACCCGGCCGCAAGCCGCCCGTCTCGCGCGAAATGCGGACCGGCGGGAAGCCCGGTCTAGGCGGCCTCGACGACGTTGCCCTCGGCGTCCAGGCTGAGGCCGGTTTCCTCCGCCTGGTCGAGCACGCGCTGAGCCCAGGCCACACGTCCGGCGTCGGTCCCGCCCAGGATCGCCATCAGATAGCCGTGCTCGTCGCCCACGTTCCGGAAGCCGCGCATGACTTCGGTGGGCACGGAGACGACGTCCCAGGGTTCGAGAATGACCTCGTTCTCGCCGTCGTCGCCCCAGAACACCGCCCAGCGGCCCGACATCGATATGAACACCTCGACGGTCGTGTGCGAATGGAGCGCCGCCCCCTTGCCGGGCTCCGCCCCCACATAGGTGACGTTGAAGTCCTGCACCGCCGTGATGGCGGGCGTGAGCGAGGAATCTTCGGTCACCCCTTCGCCGATCACGTTGTATATGTCGCGCTCGTGGCCCGGGATCTTGGTATCCAGGAAGGCCATCTTGCTGGGTTTGAGTTCGCTGAATTTCGCCGTCCGGTCGAGCATCTCTTCCATCGGCACGATGCGCTTCGCCATCTCACCCTCCTTGAGCTTCCCCATTGACGCAACACTGCTCCGAAACGGCGCGAATGCCAAGCGGCGAAGCGATATCCGCTACGGGGCGGCGGAAGCGACCCGGCGATAGCCCAGCGCCTCCGCGATATGCGGACGCCCCACCGCGCCGGCGCCGTCGAGATCGGCGATCGTCCGCGCCACGCGCAGCACGCGATGGTATCCGCGCGCGGTCAGCTTCAGCCCCTCCGCCGCCTGGACGAGCAGCGCCTTGCCGTCCGCGTCCAGAGCGGCGGCGGCTTCCAGGGCTTCGCCCTCGGCCTCCGCGTTGGTGCGGATGTCCGCCCCCTCGTAGCGGGCGGATTGCACCGCGCGGGCGGCGCCGACCCGGGCGGCGATCTCGGCCGATCCCTCGGCCGGCGGCGGCAGGGCAAGATCCGCGACATCGACCGCCGGCACGTCGATATGGATGTCTATCCGGTCGAAGAGCGGCCCCGAGATACGCGACTGATAGTCGGCAGCGCAGCGGGGCGCGCGGCTGCAGGCCTGGCCGGGGTCGTCAAGCCAGCCGCATCGGCACGGGTTCATCGCCGCGACGAGCTGGAACCGCGCCGGGTAGCTGACATGGCCGTTGGCGCGCGCGATCACCGCCTTGCCGGTCTCGATGGGCTGGCGCAGCGCCTCCAGCGCGGGGCGCTGGAACTCGGGCAGCTCGTCGAGGAACAGGACGCCGTTATGCGCGAGCGAGACCTCGCCCGGACGCGCCCGCTGTCCGCCGCCGACGATCGCCGCGGTGGAGGCCGTGTGATGCGGATCGCGGAACGGCCGGCTGCGCGACAGCGTTCCGTCGGCGATCGCACCCGCGACCGAGTGGATCATCGAGATCTCGAGCGTCTCCGATGGGTCCAGCGGCGGCAGGATGCCGGGAAGGCGCGAGGCGAGCATCGACTTGCCCGCTCCCGGCGGTCCGATCATCAGCATGTTGTGCCCGCCCGCCGCGGCGATTTCGAGCGCGCGTTTCGCCGTCTCCTGGCCCTTGATGTCGCGGAGATCGGCAACCGATGCGGTCGTCTCCGAAAGGCGCGGCTCCGGCGGGGTGAGCACCTGGACGCCCCGGAAGTGGTTGATCAGGTGGATCAGCCCGCGCGGCGCCAGAACGTCGAGACCGCCGGCGAATGCCGCCTCTCCGCCCGAGACCGCGGGGCAGACGATCCCCCGGTCGGACCCGGCCGCCGCCATCGCCGCCAGCAGCACCCCCGCCACCGGCCGGATCGAACCGTCGAGCGCGAGCTCGCCGAGAGCGACATAGGAATCGACCGCATCGGACGGCAGCACGTCCATCGTGAGTAGCACGCCGAGCGCGATGGGCAGGTCGAAATGGCTGCCTTCCTTGACGACATCGGCCGGCGAGAGGTTGACGATGATGCGCCTGGGTGGCAGCGACAGGCCGATCGAGGTCAGGGCGGCGCGGACCCGCTCACGCGATTCCGCCACCGTCTTGTCCGGCAGGCCGACGACGACGAACGCGGGCAGCCCGCTCACCACCTGGACCTGCACCTCGATGTCGAGAACGTCGATACCGTGGAACGCGACAGTGTGATCACTCTTAGGCGATCGTGGTGCTGGGACGGGTGAGGGTTGGGTCGTTTGGGCTCCCGATTACGATACTGTTATATATGGTGTTTTGGAGATCATCAAGGGGGTTAGTAGGTGATCTGTGTAGAGTGAAGGGTCGCTGCTGTGTGGGTTTGAAGTTGCATTTAGGGAAGTAAGGGTTTGCGTCGTAGGTCTAGGGGTGTAGAGTAGAGACCGGGTTAGCCTGAGTCGGTGGCCGACACATCGAGGATACACGGTTTCGGTCTTGAGGAATACCGTAGGTATTTGAGGATAGTGACAGCTCGTCCCTGCCCCCTTGTATCGCCCCTTTCGGGCGCCTCTTGCGGATGACCGGCGAGACGGACGCGCGCCGCCAGCGGGCGCTGATGGCAACCGATCTGGAGTGGGACCGGATCGGCCGCGCCGCGGATGCGGCGGGGATGGACCGCTCGCGCTACCTGGTGCGCCGGGCGCTGACGGCGGACGCGCTGGCCCCGGAGGTGCTGCGCCGGGCGGTGCGCGAGACGCTGGTGCTGTCGTTGCTGGAGGAGCGAAGGCTGCGCCAGGCGGGCAACGGGCCGGCCTGGGACGACGCCTGCGACGCGGTCGACGAGTGGATCGAGCGGGAGGGGGTGCTGGAGCGCCTGACCGATCCGGGCGCGGCGAACCGCTGGAAGGCGGTGGGCGGGGGTCCGGAGGAGGAGGAGTGACGGAGGGGGATCGGAAGCGCCAGCGGAGCCTCTACTGCCGGCCGGAGGCGCAGGCGGCGATCCGCGAGAAGGCGGCGGCGGCGGACAAGACGCTGTCGCGCTACCTGCTGGACCTGTGGCGGGCCGACGACCCGGATCGCCATACGCTGGCGCTGACGGCGGCGGAGCAGGAGGAGCTGCGCGACGGGGTGCGGGAGGTTCGCGCGTTCGCGCGGGCGCTCCGTCGGGAGCTTCCGGGGGGCAGCGGCCTGAGCCTGCTGGCGGCGCTCTCGGTTCTGGCGCGGGAGCGCGGCGGACCATGAGGCCGTCCAGGCGGCGGCGGATGATGCGGGGGAATCCGCATCTCTCGGTCTCGGCGAGCGACGCCGAGTGGGAGGGGGTGCGCGCCAGCGCGGCGCGGCGCGGCCTCCCGATCGCGCGCTACCTGATCGAGCTGGCCGAGCGCGACGGCGGCGATGCGGAGCCCTCGGTGGCGCTTGCCGCGGAAGAGCAGCGCGAGCTCCTGGAGGCGGTGCGCGAGGTCCGGTCGCTGATGCTGGAGGGGGCGGACGCGGCGCCGCTGGTGCGCGACATGCAGGAGCGGGTCGCGGTGCGGTTCCGGGCGTGGGCCCTTGCGATGGTCCGGTCGGGGCGGCGGGACCGGCTGATGGAGGCGCTGACGGCGGTGGTGGGCGCCGACCGCGCGCGCATCGTGGCGGCCTCGCTGGCGGTGGCGGACGAGCCGCCGGCGGCGGACGGGCCGCGCCAGGACCGGCTGCTGTGACGGAGGACAGGGGGTGAGCGAAGAGCGTGGCGGTGGGCGGCAGCCGGACCTTCTGGCGAGCCTGCCGGGGGAACCCGCGGGAACCGATACCGCGATCCTGGAGGGGTTGCGGTCGGGTCTCGCGGAGGTCCGGGACGAGGTGGCGGGGGTGCGCCGGGCGCTGGAGGCGGACCGGCCGGCGCCCGCGACCCGGGAGGACCTGGACGCGTGGGGCGCG